>JAZKBH010000020.1:10208-12328 GCA_040388725.1 Verrucomicrobiota bacterium | reverse complement strand
CAACGTCTCCCAAAATTATCCTTCTTTTCTGCGCAACCTATTGAGAATCATTGGAGGCGTTGGTTGTGCCAGACGACGTGATCGAGACCCGCGATCGCTCCCAAGAACGCGTTTGGAGATCTAAAACAGGTAAATGTATTGATGGCTAAAGAGCCTGAATGGTCTTTAAAAATTCTTTTGCAATCACCATATGTCCAACGGTGGTGGGATGAATGCGATCCCATGCCAAGGATGAGGAATGGCTATGCTGGAGAACAGCATCGAAAGCGGCTTGGGTATCAATGAAAAGAGCCTGATGTTTGGCGGCAAGTTTCTTGACGATAGCGCCGTACTCATCCATTCGTTTTCGCATCGAATCATCCTTGTTGGATTCGATAAAAAAGGGAGTCGCTAAAATAAGTCCTTGGAGCTGGGGTCGTGTTTGGGTGAGCAGCTCATCGAGTGTCTTTTCATAAATATCAGGAAGGACGTGTTTGTTTTTTTGAAGAGGAACATCAAATTGACGCCAGACATCATTGATTCCAATCATGACGGCGACCCAGTCTGGTTGGTGATCGAGCACATCTTTTTGCCAGCGGTTTTTAAGGTCCAGAACGGTATGGCCACTACAGCCCTGATTAATGATGCGAATAGGGGAGTGAGGGAAAGTGGAGAGAAGCCACGCATTAACGAGATTCACGTAACCTTTTCCAAAACTTGTTGCGGCCCATGGAGTCTCTTCCCCAGAAGGATCACGTCCTGTGTCGGTGATGGAGTCTCCAATGAAAAGAAATTTGGAATGAGCAGATAAATGCATGAAAGAGGAAAGTGTATTTTTTTAGAGAGAACTCAATTCAGAATTATTTGGCTTTCTATTTTAAATGAATGGATTTCAGATTTAATTCAACAGCTTGAGTGAATATGCTTTTGATTCGAATCTTTGTTTCTCGTATATTGTTTTTTACTGAGGTATGCATTTTTTAAATTTTCACACATTTGTTCGCTTTCTTTCATTCTTTAAGATCTCCGATCGTCGAGATAAAGGGTGCTTTCACGCAGGACATAAAATATCAATATGAATTTGATCAAAAATTGGAGTCGCTTTTATTTCGAAAATAAGTAACTCGAAAGTATACTCATCCTCATCGATCTTCGATGAAGATGATCGAACTGGTTAAAATAGGAAAATATCGCTGTGAATAAAGTATCTCATGAGTCATCTCCTCTCGTTTCAGGGAAAGAATCTATTCCACGAATCGCTCTTATTGGGGCCGGAGGCTATGGCGCCACTCATCTTGGAGCCTTAGAACGATTGATGAAAGGGGAGCGTGCTCGTCTACAAGCCGTTGCGGAGCCTCGTATGGATGCCGAACTTCAAAGTCGGTTAGATGGACTGGGAGTGACGGCTTATTCCCAAATGAGTGATCTTTTGGAGAAAGAACCTCTCGATTTACTGGCGATTTCTACGCCGATTACTTTTCACTATGCCATGACTCAAGAGGCATTGAAAAAGGGACTTTATATCTTTTTAGAAAAGCCTCCCGTTCCTTTAATTCATCAGCTCGAAGGACTCATTCAATGTGATGTTGAAAAAAAGGTTTTAGTTGGATTTCACTACGTCAACCAACTCATTGGACGACAATTAAAACGGTGGATGGTGCAAGGAGATCTTGGGAAAATTAAAAGTATCCGTGCTATTTTTGCCTCTCCTCGAGGTAGTATTTACTACCAACGTGCGCGTTGGGCAGGGAAGATGGTTTTGAATGGGGAGCCAGTTTTTGATGGTCCGATGACTAATGCGATGTCGCATATTTTAAATCTTATTCTTTTTTTAGGAGGGAAGAGTGAGGAAGAGTTTGGAGTCCCTCAAGAGGTGGAAGGGGAGTTTTACCGAGCACGAGCGATTGATAGCTATGACACCGCTTGCATGAGAGGTGTTTTTCCTTCGGGGACTACTTTTGGTTTTGCATGTTCTCATGCCGTTGAAAATGGCTCTGCCTGGAAGTTTGAAATTACAGGGTCCAAAGGAAAAGCGTGGGTCGAAGAGGGAAAAGTTTTGAACGACCAGAACCTTTCGTTCTCCTTTCAAGAAAGTGATTTCGAAGATCCTAAGACTTTAAATGCAATTCTTTCAAATAAAG
>JAZKBH010000020.1:7821-10198 GCA_040388725.1 Verrucomicrobiota bacterium | reverse complement strand
AAATCTATTTGATTATCGATCGGGGAAAATTAAAAAATGTTTCATCGGTTTGGAAGAAACCAGAGGATATGTTTTAGCAACGAATGCCGCATTGGTCTCATCCCAGGGCATTCATACGATTCCCGAAGATCAGACGCGTACGTATACGAATCATTTGGGCGATGGAATCGATGTTCCCGCAATCCCTTCTCTTTTGGATCGTTTTCTCCAAAGTGAAGCTCTCTTTTCGGAGCAAGGAGTTTCATGGTCAAAAAAACCGTCTCGAGTTTTCACGGCTGATTTGAAATCCCAAGAGATTCAAAAGTGGTTTTGAAACTATACAGAGGGAATCGCATCGATCACAGGATGGGGAGGATAAAGTCCGCAGAAAAGTTGCTTTCAAAATAAAAATGAATTTAAAATCCTCTCCATCCTGTGATCAATGCAAAATGGCGGTTTAAATTTTTCTTCTTTTGTTTCTGAAGTCCTCCTAATTTCAAGGAATGTTGTCGCTCGCGCTTAAAATGCTTTTTGGGGACAAAGGGAAATACTGGATGCTCATTGGGGGACTGACATTTGCTTCGCTTTTAATGACTCAACAGAGCTCGGTCTTTTGTGGCATCATGCTTTGGACCACCGCCACCTTGAGTAATTGTCGTGCTTCGATTTGGGTGGTGGATCCGAATGTCCAACAGGTAAATGAAATTCGGTCCATGCGAGATACCGATGTAAATCGAGTCAGAACCGTTGACTCCGTCGCATGGGCGGTTCCTTTATATTGGACGATTCTCCAAGCGAAACTCATCGACGGCACCTTTCAAAATGTTCAGCTCGTGGGATTAGAGTCGACCACATTTGTCGGTCGACCCGAGAAAATGATCCAAGGAAAACTAGAGGATCTTCTTCTTCCGAAAACAGTCGTGGTCGATACCTTAGCGATTCAAAAACTCAGTGTCGGACGATCTAAGCCTCTGGAAATGGGAGATGTCTTTGAAATCAATGATAAAGAAGCACGTATCGTTGGAATTTGTGAGACACATCGATCCTTTATTGGAACGCCTTATATTTTTACGACTTACGATCAGGCGATCCAATATTCACCAAAGACTCGGAAAATGTTGAGTTTTGTTTTGGCAGAACCGAAGCCCGGTTACACCGATGAAAAAGTAGCCGAACAAATTGCAAACGAAACTCAATTGAAAGCTTATACAGAGCATGAATTTCAATGGGCGACAATGAAGTGGTATTTTATTAATACCGGCATTCCGATTTCCTTTGGAACGACCATTATCATGGGATTTATTGTCGGAATTGCAATTTGTGGGCAAACTTTTTACACCTTTGTTTTAGATCATTTAAAACACTTGGGGGCGTTGAAGGCGATGGGAGCCAGTAATTTTCTTTTGGCGCGTATGGTTTTGGTCCAAGCTTTTACCGTCGGATTCATTGGTTATGGCTGCGGAGTGGGATTGGCCTCGTGGTTTGGATATATCGTGATCGCAAAAACACAGCCTCCTTTTTTCATGCCCTATCAATTGCCTTTGGTGACCTTCGGCGTGATCATTTTGATCTGCTCATTTTCAGCGTTG
The DNA here is from genome assembly GCA_040388725.1 of Verrucomicrobiota bacterium. GTDB lineage: Bacteria > Verrucomicrobiota > Verrucomicrobiia > Methylacidiphilales > CAMAQI01 > CAMAQI01. Next base: position 8,630 of record JAZKBH010000020.1, on the reverse strand, counting down.
ATCGGTATTATCAAAGTGTGGCGACTGGAGCCGGCAATTGTTTTCAGAGGCTGACAGGAATTCATTTTAAGTCATTCTAGTAGCGAAATGAGATTGGTTTGCTTTCGATCCAATACTTATGCTGTTCGTTTTTAATGAGCTCACCTCATCGAGGTGGAGGCTTTGTATGGATGTTGATTTAATAAATGATTTTCAACTCTGAAATCCAATAACTCTCCCTATTTTTTAATGAAAATATCCATAAAGTGTGATATTTTCTATATCTCATTACTTTTTCTTAAGTTGTTAACAGATGAAAGAGAGGCTGTATGAATCGATGCCCTGCAAAAAATCGGAATCAGTCGAGATGTTACATAGGTCATCGAAATAGGGTGAAGATAAAGTTCTGGGTGTTTTTTCTGGGTGTTTATACTTTGTTTATTCCATTTCAAGTGTGGGGTCAAAATTCTGGTTCTCCCCTTTCATCTGATCCCCTCGATTTTCAGGATGCTCCTTCGTTAAGTAGTTTTCCCTCGGTTTATAAACGCATGTCTTTGGATGAACTCCTTAATGTTCAGGTAACTTCAGTTTCAAAAAGGGAAAGTACGGTGGGGCAATCTCCCGCCGCAATTTACGTCATTACTCAGGATGATATCCATCGGTCCGGTGTGACGACGATAGCAGAAAGTTTACGCATGGTTCCTGGACTGGAAGTCGCTCGAATCGATAGCAGTACCTGGGCGATTTCGGCGAGAGGTTTCAATAGCGGCGCCGCGAATAAACTGTTGGTGATGATCGATGGCAGAAGTGTCTACTCCCCTCTTTTCTCG
>JAZKBH010000020.1:0-7811 GCA_040388725.1 Verrucomicrobiota bacterium | reverse complement strand
GTTTTTTGGGACGTTCAGGATACGATGATGCAGGATATTGATCGAATTGAGGTTATTCGGGGTCCTGCAGGGACGCTTTGGGGAGCGAATGCGGTCAATGGAGTTGTCAATATCATCACCAAGGACGCTAAGGAAACGCAGGGACTACTCGTTTCAGGTGGGGGAGGAACGGAAGAGCTTGAGTTTCAGAATGTCAGATATGGATGGAAATTGGGAGATAACGCTTATGCCCGGGTTTATTCCAAGCACGAAGAGCGTGATGAAAGTCGGTTCGCCAACAGGAATCGAGGGAAAGATGATTGGGGGACGAGTCAGGGCGGTTTTCGGGTAGATTGGGAGCCGTATCAAGATGATCATTTTACTTTTCAAGGCGACGCTTATCGGAGTGATCGAAATAATTTAAACATGGATGATTCGACGATGAACGGCGGTAACTTTCTCAGCCGATGGACGCATCTTTTTGATAAAGACAATGATATCAGGTTTCAGATTTATTATGATCGTACGGAGCGAGATATTCCATTCGTCTTTCAAGAAGATCGGAATACCTTTGATTTGGATTTTCAGCATCATATTGCCTTGAATGATTTCAACGATATCACGTGGGGCTTGGGCTACAGAATGACCGGTGATGACACGGATAAAAATACCCTATTGCAATTGACTCCGCAGCGGCGAAATCAACAGATCGCGAATACTTTTGTGCAGGACGAAATATCGCTGATTCCTGAGCGCTTGAAGTTAACGCTTGGAACCAAAGTGGAACACAATGATTATACCGGATTTGAATTTCAACCGAGTGCTCGATTGCTTTGGAACATGGATAAACGACAATCCACATGGCTCGCGGTCTCGAGGGCGGTTCGGACTCCCACCCGTCTTGAAGAAGATCTGAACATTACGGTTCCGGGGATAACGGTTTTGGGGAATCGTGATTTTAGTTCCGAGGAGGTCATTGCCTATGAACTCGGGTATCGGGTGAAGCCTCTGGATTATCTGACGTGGGATATTGCCACTTTTTATAATCAATACGAAAAACTCCGAAGTATTGAACGGGTCGGTGCGAATTTTGTGGAGGCTAACCAACTCCATGGAAGTACTTATGGGGCGGAAGTGGGGGCGACTTTACAGCCGACTGATTGGTGGACCGTTCGCGCCGCCTACACCTATCTTCAGGTTCAGCTACATTTGGATCCGGGAAGTACAGATACGACTTCTCTCGCCACCAGAGGGAACGATCCGAGAAACCAATTTTATTTACGTTCTTCCTGGGATCTTCCCTGTGATTTGAAATTCGATGGAACCCTTCGTTATGTGGATAGCCTGAATAATGGGCAGGTTCCTGATTATGTGACTGCAGATGCGCGATTGGCATGGCAGGCCACAAAAAATTTGGAATTAGCAGTTGTGGGGCAAAATCTTTTGGATAACCAGCATCCTGAGTTTGGTGTCGGTGCAGGGCAGCATCAGATCGAGCGGAGCGTTTACGGAACGGTAACGTTTCAATGGTGATGAAGATTCTATGAACCGGCTATTTAATATCAAAGAACAAAGCAGGTTCAGGATAGCTATGGTTGTCATGGCTTCATGGCTATTTTTTTCGGTGGGAGCGTTTTCTCAGTCCTCTCTTTCCACAGAATATCAAGTGAAGGCAGCCTGCTTATTGAATTTTATCCGTTATATTCAATGGCCGGAATCTGCTTTTTCCGGGTCGGAGTCGAACGTCGTCATTGGTGTTCTGGGAGATGATTCCTTTGCGGATGTTTTGAGCCAAATTTTCAATGAAGAAATGATTCAGGGGAGGAAAGTGGTTGTCAAACGTTTGCATCTTTTTCAGGAGATAAGGGGATGTTGTCTCGTGTTTGTTAGTAAATCGGAACAGGAACATCTCGAGGAAATCTTGAGAAATACCCGAGATCAGCCCCTGGTGAGTATTGGAGAATCGGAGGGTTTTATTCAGTGGGGCGGGATCATTAATTTTCGAGTTGAAGCGGGGAAAATTCGTTTTGAAATCAACGCCGTTGCAGCCCAACGCAAGGGTCTTCGGATAAACTCACAACTGCTCAAACGGGCGAAAATCATGAATAGTGAGTCGGAAAAAGAGGGAGGATAGCATGATTTTTTCTGTTGATATGCCGATCAATCGGAAGCTGACGCTGATTATTCTTTTGACGAGCGGTTTTTCCCTTCTGCTGGTCGGGCTCGCGACGATCGTTTCCCTTGAGATGTCGGCACGGCGATCCATGGTGCAAGAAATGACGGTTTTGTCGGATCTTCTGGGAAGATACAGCACTGCCGCGCTTTCTTTCCACCGTGATGAAGATATTGATGAAGTTCAAAAGATACTTTCCGCAGTTCGTGCAGACTCTCACATCATGGAAGTTCGCCTCTACGATAAAGGGGGGCAAGCTTTCGGTGAATATGTTCGGGAAGGAGAGGTTGCGGACTTCCCTGTCCTTCCTCCTACAAATGAACATCGCTTTGTTGGGAACTATCTTGAGGTTTCACATTTGGTGGAATTGGATCGAAAAACGATGGGGACGATTTATCTCAGGGCTGATTTGGAGAAGATATATGGGCAGCGTAATCTTCACATCGGTGTGATAACTCTGGTTCTGATCGGTGTTATTTTGATGACATTTTTTCTCTCTCCCTATCTTCGTCGGCCGATCACGGAGCCCATTCTTGCCCTGGCAGACATCGCCCGCCAAGTTGCGGAAAAAAAGGACTATGCCATACGCGCGATTCCGCAAGGCACGAATGAAATTGGATTATTGACTGATGCTTTCAATCAGATGCTGAGCGAGATTGAAACCGCCCAGAGATCCCTTCAAAAAGCTTATCAATCACTGCAGGAAGATGAGAAAAAGATTCATCAGTTGAATAGCGAACTGGAGCGGCGCGTCGTAGAACGTACCGTAGAGTTGGAAAAGGCGAATAAAGAATTGGAGGCATTTTCATATTCGATTTCTCATGATCTTCGTGCGCCGCTACGGACGGTGGATGGATTCTCAAAAGTAGTGGAGGAAGATTGTGGACCTCAACTGTCAGAAGAAGGAAAGCGATATCTCAAGATGATTCGCGAAGGAGCTCAGAAGATGGGGACGCTGATCGATGACTTACTCTCTTTTTCCCGATTGAGTCGCTCGCCACTCGGTAAGAGAGAGGTTCAGACCGCGGATCTTGTTTCCGAGGTGTGGGAAGGATTGAGTTCTCAATGGCAAGGTCGAAAAATTGAGCTTGTATTGGGGAACCTGCCTGTATGTCAGGGCGATTTCTCGTTACTCAAGCAGGTTTGGGTTAATTTGGTTTCCAATGCCATCAAGTATACGAGACACTGTGAGGTGGCCAGGATTGAAATCGGGTCGTTAGAAGAGAAGGGAGAGACGGTTTATTTCATCAGAGACAATGGAGCAGGATTTGATATGAAATATTCAAATAAACTTTTCGGAGTTTTTCAACGTTTTCATCGCGCGGAAGACTATGAAGGGACAGGAGTCGGACTTGCCATTGTCCAGAGAATCATCCAGCGCCATGGAGGTCGGATATGGGCGGAGTCGGCAGTGGATCAAGGAAGTACCTTTTATTTTAGACTTTAGATCTAATTTTAGGGAATCAAGCTGAATGCTTGAAATTTCATTCCCTCCCGCTAGCAACCTACATGATTCAAGTTACAGATCGGGGTTTTTTAAAAGCAAGTTTTCGACTGCTTTTGATTTTTTGGATTTTGTCGATGCTGACTCGTTTGGGATTGGTTTTGGTTTCCTGGAGTCGAGTAATAGATTCTCCGTGGCAGCTTTTAGTTTCCTTATCTATTTCCCTCCCATTTGACCTGGCAGTCGGTTTTGCTTTCACTTCCGTATGGATCTTGGGGCTTTCGATTCTTCCTCCTCAATGGTTTTCGGGGAAAACAGGAAAAGTGATTTTAGCGCTCGCATTGGGAATTTTTGGATACGCCCTTCTTTTTTTAGCGCTATCGGAGTTTGTTTTTTGGAGTGAATTTCAAGCGCGGCTTAATTTTATTGCGATTGATTATCTGACGTATACGCACGAGGTCGTTCAAAACATATGGGAATCTTATCCGATGGGGTGGATGCTTTCTGGCCTCGCCGTGATCGTCGTTCTTCTTTTGATTCCTTTTTGGAAACCCTTTTTAAATGATCTTTCTTTAAACTCTTCTCGCTCTTCAAGACTCAGCGTTTTCGGTCTCTGGATTTTGATGGCAACGCTTCTTCTATTTGGTCTTCAAAACCGAATGACGGAACGTTTTCAAAATCCGTACTACCAAGAGCTTGCTCGAAATGGACTTTTTTCAATGGGGGCTGCGTGGTGGGATCAAGGCATTCGATATGATCAATTTTATCCGATGTTGAAACGAGACGACGCTTATCAGTTCATGAAAAAAGAACTTCTCACCTCCAATAGTCACTTTATCTCGGAAGAACCGGACAACCTCTGGCGTCGTGTTGAAAACAAAGGGGAAGAGAAGCGCCTCAATGTGATTCAAATTACAGTTGAAAGCTTGAGTGCTTCTTATTTGGGTGCGTTTGGTAATAAAGAGAGTTTAACTCCTTATTTAGATCGGATCAGTGAAGAGAGTCTCTTCTTCACCAATCTTTATGCCACAGGAAGCCGAACGGTTCGTGGAATGGAATCACTCTCTCTTTCCGTTCCACCGACCCCCGGACAATCAATCTTAAGACGTAAAGATAATCAAAACCTTTTCAGCTTGGGGGCACTCTTCAAATCGCGTGGATATGATGCGGCCTTTATTTATGGAGGAAGAGGATATTTTGATAATATGAACTCCTTTTTTTCAGGGAACGGATTTCGCATTCATGATCAAAGTTCTGCGGAGGAGGGGTCGATTACTTTTCAAAATGCATGGGGAGCTTGTGATGAAGATGTCTTTAATTGGGTTTTAAAGGAAGGAGATGAGGCTTATGCGAAGAAAACTCCTTTCTTTCACTTTGTCATGACGACCTCCAATCATCGTCCCTTCACTTATCCGGAAGGCAAAATTGATATTCCTCAGAAAACGCCGGAGAGTGGCGTGAAATATACGGATTATGCCATCGGACAGTTTTTAGAAAAAGCGAAGTCAAAGCCGTGGTTTAAAGAGACAATTTTTGTCATCGTGGCAGACCATTGTGCCAAGAGTTCAGGGAAGACCTCGATCCCCCTTCAAGAATATCATATTCCCCTGATAATTTGGCAGCCCTCCTTAATTCCTCCTCAAAAAATCGCAAAACGATGTTCTCAAATGGATGTCGCTCCAACGGTCGCTGGTTTACTCAATTGGAGCTATGACACCCTGTTCTTTGGAAAAGATGTTCTGAAAATGATGCCCGAGGAAGAACGTGCCTTTTCCGCCACCTATCAAAAATTGGGGTATTATCGCGGTGATCAGATCGCTATTTTAGAGCCAGTCCGCCGTTCGACAGAATTCAAGGTCACGGAGCCTGAAATGAGTTTCGTCCCCATTCATCCCAAAACGGCTCGTGTCGATGAGGCGATTTCTTATTATCAAGCTTCCAGTGATCTTATCGCACGAGGAATTTATCGTCCGAAACCGACATCGCCTTAAAAATCCGGATTGATCCTTGAACGATGGCTGCCCACTATTCGTAAAACCGACCATGAAGCTTTTTAATACACTGACCCGTCAACTCGATGAGATTGAACTCATCAGACCTCCCGAGGTTTCACTCTATGCCTGTGGACCGACGGTTTATGATTTTGCGCACATCGGAAATTTTCGCACCTTTGTTTTTGTCGATCTCTTAAGACGATCATTAAAGTTTCTCGGTTATCAAGTGAAGCATGCGATGAACTATACGGATGTGGATGATAAAACGATTCGAGGCGCTCAAAAAGCAGGTCAATCTCTTCGAGATTACACCACTCGATATATCGAATGTTTTCTCGAAGACTGCAAATCCCTCAATTTGGAGACTCCTGAATTTTTGGTTCGTGCCACAGACCATATTCCTCAGATGATCGCTTTGATCCAAAAGCTCATCGATCAAGGTTATGCTTATGTTTCAGAGGATGGATCCGTTTATTTTCGAGTGAACGTCTTTAAAAATTATGGATGTTTGGCTTGTTTAGATCGTGCGGGTTTGAAAGCAGGAGCTCGAGTCAATCAGGATGAGTATCAAAAAGAATCTTTTGGAGACTTTGCGCTTTGGAAATCTTGGACGCCTGAAGATGCCGAGGTGAAATGGGATTCTCCATGGGGACCCGGACGTCCGGGGTGGCATATTGAGTGTTCGGCGATGAGTATGGAATATCTTGGCGATACGTTTGATATTCATTGCGGGGGAGTGGATCTTGTTTTTCCGCATCACGAAAATGAAATTGCGCAAAGCGAAGCGGCCTCAGGCAAAAAATTTGTCAATTATTGGGCTCATGCGGCCCATCTTTTGGTGAACGATCAAAAGATGTCGAAGTCCCTTGGTAATTTTTTTACCCTCCGCGACTTGCTTGAAAAAGGATATGAGGGTCGCGTGATTCGTTACACCCTTTTTGCGACCGCTCATTATCGTCAGACCCTCAATTTTACCTGGGAATCCTTGGATGCTTCAAAGGCAGCGATTTCTCGTTTAGATGATTGGATCTCACGTTTTACTTCTTATTCCGTTCAGGGGGAGTGGAGTCACGACGGGGTTTTGGAAAAATTTAAATCCGCATTGAATGAAGATCTCAATATTTCAGAAGCAATGGCCTCTTTATTTGATTTTGTCCGAGAAACCAATAAACGGATGGATGAGGGACTTCCTGTCGGAAACCTTCCCCTTCTTTGGTCTCAAATGAATAGTGTTTTAGGAATTGCAGGAGCTTCCTCCGAAATTCCGGCTCAAATTTCAACATTGGTGAATCAACGTCAAGAGGCCCGGAAAAATAAAGATTGGGCAGGAAGTGATCGACTTCGAGACGAAATGTCGGCTTTGGGATGGATTGTTCGCGATACATCCAAGGGGCAAGAAGTAAAAAAACGGTAAAATATGAAGAAACCGGTTGCAGATTGGCTCGGGTTTTGCTTAGTTCCTTCACGATGAAATTAGCTAGATTTATAGTTTTGGTTTTAACCACGGTCTCTTTCGCTTGTGCTGGAGAGGCAAAAGCAGGTTTGCGGAATGATGATTTTTTAAAAGAAGGCTCAGCTTCTAAAGCAGAAAAAGCGATCCGTGAAGATGCATGGGAACTTCAGGTCGAATCCGGAGCAATGTGGGATATCGGGGGATGGAATACGAACTATCGTACTTACCCTCAAATGCTGACTTTGAATTGGAATATGGACGAAATTGGAAATAAGGGAATCCTTCGTGGAAATACCGTTTTCCAATGGACAGGTTTTGGTCTTCCTATCGGCAAAGGAGCTGAAAATCGTATGATCGGCGCTTTAGCGGGTCCGATGTATCAATTCGTTCAGCCGGGAGCAAATTGGGTTCCTTATATTGGAGCTCGAGTCGGTTTTGGTTTCGTCGATAGCGTCGAGAACAGCCACACTCAAAGCCAAGGACAAGATTTCTGTTTCGTTTTCACAGTGACAAGTGGTTGCAAATACTACTTTACCGAAAACTTTTTCGCTGGTCTTGAATTGAGCTTCCTTCATGCGTCGAACGGTGGTCTCTCGGAACCCGCTCAAAAGAATTACGGATGGAATCACCTCGGACCTCAAGCGGTTCTTGGTTATAATTTCTAATATTTGATCTTCTCGGATTTAAATCCGAACGGCAAAATCCAAAGAAGCAATTCTTTGGATTTTTGCTTGTGATGAAAAAAACAATTTCTTCTGTAAAATTAGT
>JAZKBH010000019.1:22099-34816 GCA_040388725.1 Verrucomicrobiota bacterium | reverse complement strand
GGGATTGAACCGACGACCTCGTCCTTACCAAGGACGTGCTCTACCAACTGAGCTACGTGGGCATTTTAAAGCCCCGCGCTTGCGCGCTTGACGCGGACTGTTCTATTATCTTCTCCCTCGGAATTTGAGCCCCGAAAAAAGACAATACAACCCTAGAACCCATTACTAGTGCAATTGGTTCTCGGGTTATGGTAGAGCGGGAGATGAAATCAGGTTTTTAGGGGACGTCAACTTTATTTCTAGAAAAAGTGCAAATTTTCCAAAAAATTGGCACAAAATTCCCTAAGAACTAATTCTCAGTTGTTGTTGAAATTTTTTGGAGAATTTGCGGAAAAAGCAAATGTTCGGCTTTTTGGATCCGTTCATGAAGCGTTTGAGGAGTATCCCCTATTTCCACGGGAACTCGAATTTGGCCTAACACTTCTCCTTCATCGACGCCGGCATTCACATAGTGAACAGTGCATCCCGTCTCCTTCACGCCAGCGTTAAACGCTTGCGCCCATGCCTCTAAACCTTTGAAGGCCGGAAGAAGAGAAGGATGAATGTTTAAGATGCGATTGGGATAGGCCTCCAAAAGAGGGGCTTTTACCACTCTCATGTAACCGGCCAAAATAACCCAATTAACATCATGTGTTTTTAAAAGCCGGACAAGCTCCACTTCAATCTCAGGTTCGAGCTTTGTTTTGAATTTGCTGGGGGGAAGCCCGACCGCTTTTAGTCTGTATTTCCGCGCTCGGTCGAGAATACCAGCCGTCTCGTGATCGCTGATGACAATTTTAACTTCAGCATCGAGTTCTCCTCGAAGAATCGCCTCTTGAATTGCGACGAAGTTGCTTCCTTTTCCCGATCCGAGAATGCCTAATTTTAGTTTTGACATGAAATTTATCCTTCTTGAGTGTGTCGTCCGTTCATAGATGAAAAAAGACCGATAGGGAAAGCAGTTTTTATGGGGGACCTAGTCGACTTCGGCTCAATCTCCTATCGCCTATTCATGGAAGCAAGCTGCCTTGACGAATCCTCATTGTCGGACATATTGTATGACATGAGAACAATCTCGATCCGATCTCTACAACGCGAAACTTCTGCAGTTTTAGAAGCCGTATCAAAAGGTGAAGAAATAGTGGTCACCAAACGAAACCGAATCATGGCCAGAATCCTTCCCCCCTCGCCACAAGTTCTCCAATTAAAACAGATCGATTTTGACAAACGATTCTCCCAATCACCGCTCCCCACAAAAAAGGGAACGAAATCTCCTGCGGAAATTCTTCAGTATATGCGAAGTGGCAGTGGGGAATAGAATGATTTGCATCGACACCAGTTTTCTCGTACCAATCTATCTGGAAGAGAAAAACTCCTCTTTCGCCAACGAGTATCTTCGGGAGCTCAGAAAACCGATCCACGTCACCTCCTGGAATGAGATCGAACTCTTGACCGCTTTCTCCCTAAATGTTCACTTTGGAAGAATTTCTGAATTTCAAAGAAAAAAAGCAATCCACCAATGGGAACTCGATTTAAGATCTGGATTTTTTATTTCGACGTCGCTTTCAGAAGAAAAGGTGTTGATTCACTCAAAAAAGATTATCCACCGTCACCCCACCATCCCCGCCAGAAGCCTTGATATCCTCCATGTCTCCGCCGCCCTTTCCCTAAAGGCTCGTGTTTTTTTGACATTCGACAAACGACAATCTGAACTTGCTCGGAAAAATGGCCTTAAGGTTTTCGGGACAGCCGCTTTATTCTAAATTCCGCATTTAAAAATACGGATCATGCAGATCCCGAAAGACTAAGCTCCTATGAAATTCTTATCCTATCGAAATAAGGTTTTCTGTTTTAAAGCAGGCCCTAACACCAAACGTTCAATCACCCCGTAACGTAAGCCCCGGGTGCTGGTCCTGAGCTCTTTGGCCCCTAAAATATCCATCGTCACCTTGAGGACACACATGCCGGGGATAATGAGATCGGCACGTTTCTTCGGCAGTCCGACAATCTTGAGCATCGATTCTAATTTCTTTTTTGAAAAACGTTTCAAAAGACTCTCTAGATTTTTTTGGGTCAGCTTAAAGTGATCCACACGATCCGGATCAAAGTCTTTGAGTTTTTGCTGAATCGCAGAAAGACACGTTGCCGTTCCTCCCGTTCCGACGAGGATAAGATCTTTCAGTTGATAGTTCGCAAGTACTGGAAGAAGTTGTTCCTCAAGCTTTCGGCAGATTTCATCTACTTTTTTAATTCCGACGGGATAAGTTTTGATGAATCGCTCGCGAATTCGAACACATCCCAAAGGAAGACTGATACGCTTCTCAATTTTTCCTTTAAGTCCTTGAATCCACTCCGCACTCCCCCCACCAATATCAATGACGAAGAGATCTTTGGATTTCCAATAAGGATCCGCGGAAGTTCCCTGAAAAATAATTTCCGCTTCTTCATTTCCCGAGAGGATTTGAATCGGATATCCCAATATTTTTTTTGCGCGTTTTAAAAAATCTTTACGATTCTCAGAGTCACGAACGGCGCTTGTTGCCACTGCCGTTGCTTTTTCAATTTTGTAATGCAATGACTCTTTTCGAATATGCTCAAAAACATCAAGCGTATTTTGAATCGCTTCTTCTCCTAAGCGTCCTGTGTGAATGAGATCCCCCGCTAAACGAGTAGAGTGACTCTCTTCTCTCAATACTTTGAGGAGTTTCGCGCTTCGCTCGGCCACGACCCATTTGATCGAATTACTTCCAATATCGATAACAGAAACAATCATGCTTCCTCCACCTTTGGAATGATTTTTTCAAAACGAACTCGTCGAACCCCTCGAGGAGTGACGTCGTCCGCTGTTACGCGGATATCTTGGAAATCAAAATTACGTCCAATGGGAGCATGAAATCCCCAATGCTGCTGACACCATTGCTCAACGGTCTCCGTTGTTTGTGTGGGTAGAATTTGATTCCATGTCATTTCCAAAGCGACATCGCGAATCGGAATCTTAGCATCGACTAAAACACTGTGATCCGTTTTATCGAAATAAGGTCCTTTTTCGATATCCATCTCATCCCGGATATCTCCGACTAATTCCTCTAAGACGTCTTCAAAGCTGACGATTCCAATCATCCGATCATCTCGATCGACGACGACTGCCATATGATTACGAGAACGACGAAAAAGCTCTAACATGACGGGAAGTTTTGTTTGAGGAAAAAAGGTTAAGGGAGCACGCATGATCGATTTCAGATTGGCCTGCCCTCCTAAAGCCTGAAACTGCCAGAGCAGCTCTTTTACGAGAACCACCCCGACGACATTATCCAAAGATTCTCCGCAAACCGGCATTCGACTATATCCTGATTTTTGAGCAATCGTGAGATTATCCATTAATGGTTTGTCCTGCCAAAGCGCAACCACCGCGTCTCGCTTAATCATGATCTGCTCTGCGGTCGTTTCTTTCAGCTGAAGGGCTTTGACTAAAATTCGATTCACCGTCAGATCCCCGGAGTGAGTATGACCCGCATGCATGAGTAAATCACCCAATTCCTCATGACTATAGCCGTGATCATTTTCCGAGGCGGGAGGAATGCCGATAAATCCGAGGATCAAATTAGCGGAATTATTTAAAATCCAGATTCCGGGAAGAAAAATATAATAGAGAACGGCTAAGAGAGGAGAGGTCCACATCGTCGTCGTACGAGGATGTCGAATCGCAATCCATTTCGGGCCCAATTCTCCTAAGACAATATGAAGAAAGCTGATAAAACCAAATCCCACGGCAATGGCGAGATAGCGAACATCAAACGCGTGAACGAGTCCGATCCATCCGAAAAAGCGTTCGATCCATACCGAGACAAACGGTTCTCCGGCCGAGCCAAGCCCTAGACTGGTTAAAGTAATTCCAAGCTGAGTCATCGATAAATAGGCATCGAGTTTTCCCAGAATTTTAAGCACGAGTTTGGCTCTCCAACTCCCTTGCCGAGCCAATGGCTTCAACTGCGTAGCGCGAATTTTGACTAAGGCAAATTCCGAGGCAACGAAAAATCCGTTCGCCAAGACGAGCAGAAAGATCACTCCCATTTGCCAACTAAATTCAAAAAACCACATAGCTTATTCTATCAACCTTCCAAAGATTCTTGCCACCATTTTAAATACTTTTCTTCGACTTTATATGGCGAAATCGAAACAATTTCAGGACATTCGTAGGAGTGATTCTGTTTCACACAGGCAATCAGATCATTCCATTTTTCTTCCGAAGATTTGATGAGAAGAAGCGATTCAGAATCGCGACAAATTTCCCCTTTCCAGGAATAGATGGAGTCCACGCCTGAAATACATTGGACACAGGACGCGAGCTTGTTTTCGACGAGAAGAGAAGCCAAGTGCTTCGCCTCCTCCGAATTTCCAACACTCACCTGGACCAACAAAGGGGTCATACCGCCGCAGGCTCAGAGATCGCGGGAATATCTGTTGGAACAGGAGAGCGATCGATCCACCCTCCTCCTAACACTAAATCCCCATCGTAACAAACCGCTGCTTGCCCTGGTGTGACGGAGTGTTGAGGCTCTTTGAAAACGATTTTCGCTTTATTTCCCTCTTCAGGATAAACCGTCGCCTCGATCGGTTGCCAGTTGTATCGAATTTTAACCATGACCTCTTTCGGTTCATTTCCGAGAGGTTGCTGCCAATTCGTATTACTGACCTCACATTCTGTTCGCATCAGATCGGCTTGTTCACCGACGATTACTCGTTGATTTTTAGCATCAATATCGATGACATAGACAGGGCGTCCATGACCGCCGCCGAGTCCTTTGCGTTGGCCCACGGTATAAAGCTCGATCCCTTGATGGTCTCCCATGAAAGTTCCATCTTTGTAGTAAATTCCGCCTTTTTTGAAATTTTTCTCTCCGAGATGAGATTTCAGGAAGTCGGTATAATTATTACCCGGAACAAAGCAGATCTCCTGACTATCTTCCTTATCGTAAACTTTAAGGCCGAGTTTTTCAGCAATCTTACGGACTTCGGGCTTTGTCAAAAGGGCAATCGGAGCGAGTGACTTCTGAAGCTGCGCCTGTTTCAAACTGAAGAGGAAGTAGGATTGATCCTTTTTAAGATCTCCTGCCCGACGAAGCTTGGAGTGTCCTTCGGCATGATCGATAATCGCATAGTGTCCCGTCGCAATATGGGTGGCACCGAGGGATTGAGCCGTTCCTTGTAACTTTCCAAATTTCAACTTTTCATTACACATGACACAAGGATTGGGCGTACGACCATTTTGATATTCGTCGGTAAAATAATCGATCACGAGCTTCTCAAAGGACTCGGCTTCATCGATGACGTAGTGAGGAATATCCATTTGATGTGCCACCATACGGGCGTCCGTGACCGCCTGAGGGCCGCAGCATTTGTCTTCGGCACGAGACATACAATCCTGTGGCCAAACCTTCATCGTTACGCCAATGACCGAGTAGCCTTGTTCCTTTAAAAGGTAGGCAGAAACACTTGAATCGACGCCACCGCTCATCCCCAAAAGGACGCGGTGTTCTTTTTTAACCAAAATATCCATACCGAGGAGGCTAGCGAGTCTCGGAAAAAATGCAATGGAGGGGAAAAAAGAGAAAAAGAGGGTCTCGCACTACGGCACAACGACACAAAAGAGAGTTTTTAAAGTGGATAAGTCGTCGTGGCATTTTGAAAAGTAAATGCCTATCGGAACTATTTCAGGATTTCTATGGAAGTCCCTATTTCGACAAATTGCCAGACCTTCTCCATATCCGGATTCGTCAGAGCAATGCACCCTTGGGTCCAATTGAAACATTGATACCAAAATGTGGCCCAAGCACGTCCATTTCTCTGTCCATGGATCATAATTTGTCCTCCCGGGGATAGACCTTTGGATGTCGCATGAGCGCGATCATTTTCATTGGGGTAAGAGATTCGAAGTGCTTTGTAAAAACGGGAATCTTCCTTTTTAAAATCGATCGTATAAATCCCTTCAGGGGTACGCCCATCCCCTTCACATTCTTTATGCCAGATCGGATTTCGTCCAAAAACAACCGGAAATTCGAAGAGCACTTTTTCATCCTTAAGAAGGAAAAGTCTCATCTTGGATTTTACCACCAAAATTTTATCAGCCCTCTCCTGCATTTTAGAATTAGGAATATTTTAAACCCGTATCACAAAGAATGGTCGCGACTGACGGAGAAGCCCCTAAAGATCCATTCTCAATTAATTTGATTGCCGCGCAGACATTGGCTCCTGAAGTGAACCCGACATGTAATCCCTCTTCGTGAGCGAGACGCCTTTTAAATTCCTCAGCTTCCTGATCCGTCACACTCAGAAATTGATCCACCAGATTCGAATCCCAATGTCCGGGAATCACTCCATAACCTGCTCCCTGCAAGAGGTGTCTCGGTTTTTCAATTTTCTTTCCCGCTAAAATCTCTGCTCCATACGGTTCAACTGCCGCACAGATCACGGAAGGATAATGTTTTTTGAGAAAACGAGCCGTTCCCACAAATGTTCCCCCGCTTCCAACTACGGAGACAAAAGCAGTGAGCGACTTTCCAAGGCTTTCAAAAATTTCAGGACCGGTGCTGCGCTCGTGCGCATCCGGACTCCCCGGATTATTAAACTGATCGACATAATAGCCTCCCTTTTCATTCGAAATCGCTTTCGCCATTTCGACGGCTGCTTTCATATCGGCTCCCGTCACCTGACCTGGAGCTCCATCGACCTGATCAACCAAAACCACCTGAGCGCCTAATGCGTCCATCATCTTCACTCGTTCGATACTATTTCCACGAGACATTACGACGATTAATGGATTCCCCATAACAGAACAAACAACTGCAAGGCCTGCTCCCATATTTCCGCTCGTCATCTCGACCACAGGCTGTCCTTTTTTTAATTCTCCCGACTGATAGGCCTTTTCAAGAATATGAAATGCGGGACGATCTTTGATGCTTCCACCAGGATTCTGCGACTCCACCTTCACCCAAATCGAGCTTCCCGAGGGACTTAACTTGGAGAGCCGAACCAGTGGCGTTTTCCCAATCAAATTCAAGGTACTATGATAAGGAGCCATGATCTCTCTCGATTTCGATCGCCACATATCCGGCATCTTTAAAAATGAATTTCTTCACCGTCACCTTCACCTGAGAGATCTGAAATTCGCTCAAGACGAATGATGAAAGCTCTTCTGCCAAAGTCTCTAAAAGTTGGCGGGGTTTCGACTTCGCAATTTGATGAATTCCCTGATAAATCTGAAAGTAATCGACTGTTTTTTTGATTGAATCCGATTTTGCTGCTTTGCGAACATTCGGAATCCGGGCATCGATGGAGATCAGGAGTCGTTGAGCTTTTTTACGCTCTGCATCGGGAACACCGATTTTCGAAAATACTTCGAGATCCTTGATGACCAGTCGGTCTGTTTTCATGATTTCACGCTGCAGGGCACCTGTTTGATGTCAAGAAAGGCAAAAGACATTGCCTCACGCAAAGACGCAAAGCAGCCCAAGTTTCTCCCCACGAGAAAAAACAAAAAATAATCTGTCTTTCTCCGTGCCTCCGTGGTGAAAATTGCCTTTATTTTTTTAACAGCTCAGGATGGGCTTTGACGTAGTCCACAAGGACGCGGGTCGGAATATTGAGATCCATTGTGTCCAATTCATTCCAAGTCACCCAGCGCTCTTCTTCGGCTTCGTCGTTCAGCGTCACTTCGATGTCATCCGTCCATGTCACATAGTTGAGCAATAAGAAATGCGCCTGCTTATAAAACTCGTTGGATCGAATACAATCCTGAACCATTGCAAATCGGATCTCTTTGACTCGAAGTCCTGTCTCTTCCAAAATCTCTCTTCTTAATGCATCTTCCGAGGTCTCTTCGGCTTTAATTTTCCCACCGGGAATTCCCCATTTATGGTGCCACTTATGGGTCTTCACCATGAGAACTTTTCCCTCTGCATTTAAAATTAAAGCCCCCACCGTTGCGATCGGATGGAGGGTCGATCCTTCAGCCCGATGTCTCTCTAAATAGTTTTGCACATGCCCGATGTTGCGAAACAAAAGATCAGGATTTACGGATTTCAACTTTTCGAGCGAATCATATCCCGTCAAGACCCCACAACTCATGACCCCGCCATGATGGGCTGTTTCGATGTCGTGCATCATATCTCCCACGAATAGGGTTTCGTTCGGGTCAAGATCATGCTCGGCCAAGAGATGTAAAATCGTCTTTCTTTTATCTAAGGCTTGAACATACGCTTGCTTAAAGAAATCGTGAATCCCTAACCGCACACTTTGAACGGCCCAATGATCTTTATGAATGGTGCTAAGGATAAAAAGCTGAAGGTTTTGGGACTTACAATAGTTTAAAAAATCCAATGCATAAGGAAGCATTTGGATGTTTTCTTGAAGAAGCTTAAACGACGTATGATAGTGATGCTCCAACTCGACCATCGTCGCTTCGGGAAGATAAATCTTATAAAAATCAGGAAATGGGAGGAAAAATTTCTCGCGAAATTCTTCTTCCGTCATCCCGGACTTACCGTACTGCTTGAAGATTTCGTTTGTCGCATCCAAGACAGGTTTAAAATCATCGACGAGGGTTCCCGACCAATCCAAAATTACATTCTTAATCACCGCCATTGTCGTCCCTCTCTTTTTTGGAGGTCAATTTCACTACGCGTGTTTGAACCAACCAATCGTGCAGCGTTCGAAGTCCCGGGTTGAAAAGAGCAATCCAATAGCCTGACCATATAAACTGCAACGAGATAACCGAAGCTAAAGCTCTGAGAAAGGCACGTGCCCAAGTTAAAGGTCTTCCTTCGGCATCCACAACGCGAATTCCCATGATTTTCTTTCCGAGCGTTTGAAAGGGCCGACCTAAAAAATAACCAAAGTAAATCACATGAGCGCCTTCCATGATGAGCTTCATATAAAGACTCATCTCGGCATACGCAGGTGTTTGAAAGCTCTTGATCATCTCGTCGATACTTCCAATTTCGGTTTGAAAAATCGCGTGATCTCCCCAAGCCAGAATAAAGGCAAAGGAAACTGTAAAAACGAGAATCGTATAATCGATGAGAAAGGCAATAAATCGTGAACGGAATGACGCCTGCTCCGAAACATCGGACGAAAGAAGAGCGACTAACTCGGGATAGGATTCCCAAAGCGACCAATCTCCGAGTTGCTTGCGAACCCAGGTCCCGTTTCCGGCACGATCTTCTCCAGCCCACTCTTTGAGTTCAGCGAGTGTGACCGGACCATACTCTTCTCGATCTTCTCCTCGAATCCAATAGAGGGTTTCAGAGGGCAAGGGAGGAGGAAGAGAGTTCAATTGGTCTGAATCTCTTTCCACAAGACCTTCGAGTTTCGACCGCTTTGGTCATATTTCTCACGGCGTGAAGGAGGGAGATAATCTGGAGCGACTTCCTTAAATCCTCCCTTTTGAGAAAAATAATTAAATGCCTGAGTCGAAAGCGCAAAAATCGCTTTCAATCCTTTTTCCCGAGCGAGCGGATCTAAAAATCGCATGAGCTTCCCGCCAATTCCTTGATTCTCATTATTCGAAGAGACAAATAAGCAGGCCATCTCGCCCAACTGTTGCTCAGGATAGGTATGAAGCGCCACACATCCAACGATCGTCCGATCGGTTTCAAAAACGTAATAGTCATCGATTTGAGAAAGGATGGACTGCCGAGTTCTTTTCACCAATTCTTCCGCCTGCACAGAGTTTCGAATCAAAGTCTGAATCGCCCGCACATCTTTTTTCTTAGCCTGACGAATCGATTGATATTCGTTCGCATAAATCATCGTTCCGACGCCCTCCGGAGAAAAGACCTCGGAGAGCAAGGCTTCATCGATTCGGCCATCAATCAAGTGAGACCGACTCACTCCATTCATACAGGCTTTGACACAATGCTCAAATTTCAGCGAAAGCTCTAAGGGGAGTTCGGGCCGTTTTTTCTTCAGGTACTCTTCTGCTTCCAAGACCGAAAGCTGCATCAGTTTTTTCCCGTTCGAAATCCCGGCATATTCACTGATATAGATCAGCTTGGAGGCCTTGAGAACCTCTGCGACCTTCTGTGCCACGCCATCAGAATTGACCCGATAGGATTTCCCATCTCCGTCAAATCCGAGAGGAGGAATGACCGGAACGATATCCTTTTCAAGAAGCTGCTGAAGAAAGCCGACGTCGACTCGTTCCACTCGTCCTGTGTATTGATGATCGACCCCTTGAACAATGCCATAGGGATGCGCGATGACGGCGTTTGTACAACACGCCCGAATATCCGAGGAAGAAAGTCCTTCTAAAATTTCATGGGTCACTCGATTTGCCGCCGTCATGGAGACATTCAAGGTCTCTTCGTCGGTGACACCGATCCCATGATGATTCGAAATTTTGACGCCCGTTGTTTGGGCCAGCTCTTTCACTTGATGACCTGCGCCGTGAACGAGAACTAAGTGAATATTCAAACTCCGTAAAACAGCTAGATCGAGAAGGATATTAGGGAAATTTTCGTGAGCGATAATGGAGCCATCCATGGCAACGACAAAAATCTTTTCACGGAACCGAGGTACGTAAGTTAAAATTCCCCGCAAATCGGCAACGCTCATATGGATCTTTTGCTAACAAAATCTTCCCCTGGCGCAATGCGAAATTTCCGAAATCGCGAATGAAGAATAATGAGAGATCTCGAAAAATAAGAAACGGAGTGGATTAAAAAAGAAAAATGAGGAGACCTGAGGAAAGCAGGAAACCAGGAAATGGACGTATTCAATGCAAATCCAATGTCTTGTTTCTCTTATTTGAGATCGATTGGATTAGTTTTTTAGGGACAAAAAAAAGAGGGCGATCCACCCCACTGGATCGCCCTCTCAACAACAACTTAGGAGGAACAAAATGCTTACTGAAGAGTTAGACATCTCCTTTTCATGTTTTGTTCAAAAAAAGTTTAAATAAATCTTAATAAATCCCATAAAGCACTTAAAACAAGTAGGTTATGAAATTAAAATATTTTTAAAACAAGACCAAAATTGAGCTTAAAACCCTGAATTTCTGAAAGTTTTTGCTACTTTCCAATTCCGGAAAGGGTCTGAAATATCCCTGTCACAATGGAATACGCGATCGCTCCGATCAAAATCGCAAGACAGACAATAATCGTCGGTTGAATGAGTGCGGTAATTCTTGAAATCCGAATCGTCATTGATTTGTCGTAACGTAAGCTGATTTTTTCAAGGGATTTCGCCAATGATCCCGTCTGCTCTCCGACGCGAATCAAATCGATTAAAGCAGGAGGAAAAGCAGCTGTTTTCTCCATCGACTTTGAAAGCGACAACCCTTCTGCGACATCATTGACCATTTTGGTTTGAACCCGATTCCAGTAAAGATTCGACGCCGATGCCTTCAGCAGTTGCAACCCATTGTGCAAGGGAATGCCATTCGCGATCAAACTGGAAAGGGTATAAGTCCATTGAGTTAAAAATTGCGCCATCAAAACGGGACCGAGTAAAGGAATTTGATATTGAAAGCGATGCCACCATGGACGTCCCGCTTTCGACTGGATCCATGCCGAGAAAAGAAGCACGAGGACACTGATGACAATAAATAAGAGCCATCCTTTGGTTTGTAGAAATTCACTCGAATCGATCAAAACTCGGGTGGCCAATGGAAGCGTCTTCCCTGTCTTTGTCATCAAAGTGGTTAATTGCGGAACGAGAACCGTCATAAACACGCCCATGAGCCCCACACCCGCAACAATCAGAAAGGTCGGATAGAGTAGGGATTGAATGACTTTGGAACGAAGCTCATCAATGGCCTTCAAAAATCCAAGTTGTCGCTTTAAAATATCGGGCAAAGCTCCCGCAATTTCACCTGCGGCGATCATGCTGCAATAGAGCTCATCAAATCCAATTCGTTCAGAACGGATGGCAGCAGAAAAACTCATTCCATCCCGAATTTTTTGACGGAGCGATTGGGCCACGACTCGAAGATTTCCTTCTTCTGATCTTTTTTCCATGACTTGGAGGGCAGGCTCCAGCTGTAGTCCTCCTTCCAGTAAATCACTCATCTCTTCGGTAAAAGAAATCACTTGAGAACGAGAAAGCTTTTTCATCCCTCCCGAAGGCTCTCCTCCACTACTCACCTCAACCGACGACACCTCTTGCAGTTTAATCGGTTTGAGTTTCTTTTTTTCGAGTTCGATCAAGGCGTGAGAACGACTTTTGGCATCTAAAACCCCTTGAACCCGCTCTCCTGTCGCATCTAAAGCTTGATAGGAAAAACTACTCATCCAACACCTGCATATGAGTCGTTGTGACCCGTAAAACTTCATCCACCGTGGTCAGTCCTTCGCTCACTCGACGCCAGCCATCCTCGCGCAAACCGACCATTCCTTCCTCGAGAGCAGTTTGCCGTAATTCGTTCGCATTTTTTTTGCTCGTAATCGCATGTTGCATCTGAGGAGTCAGCATACAAATTTCCATGATCGCCATTCGCCCTTGATAACCGGTATCACGACATTTCACACATCCGACGGCCTTCCAGGTCTTGTTCTGATATTCGAGAGGGAAACCGATTTCACGAAGCTGACGTTCTTCCAATTGAGCTGGAATTTTACAGTGAGGGCAGAGACGACGAACAAGACGTTGAGCAATAAACGCCCGAACAGAGGAGGAGACTAAAAAGGGTTCGATCCCCATATCCATCAAACGAGTAATTCCACCAACCGCATCATTCGTGTG
>JAZKBH010000019.1:17928-22089 GCA_040388725.1 Verrucomicrobiota bacterium | reverse complement strand
CTGCCGTTTCTAAATCACGCATTTCTCCGACCATAATCACATTCGGATCACTTCGTAAAATACTTCGGAGCGCCGTAGCAAAGGAGAGATTGATCTCAGGCTTAATCGCAATCTGCATCACGCCTTCGAGTTTATTTTCCACCGGATCTTCGATGGTAATAATTCGACGCTCTTTCACATTAAGTAACGAGAGAAAGGTATAAAGCGTGGTGGATTTACCGCACCCGGTCGGTCCCGTCAGGAGAATAATGCCGTTCGACATTTTGAGAAGACCCCGAATATTTTCTTCGGCATCGGGAGCCAAATTCAACCGCTGTAAATCAAAGCGCTCTTGTCCCAATAAACGAAGGCTCACGCTCTCCCCTGAAACGGTCGGAATCGTCGCGACACGAACGTCGATCGGTTGACCGCCAAACTCGAGATTGATACGACCATCTTGTGGAAGACGTTTTTCAGCAATATCCAGATGGGCCATGATTTTGAGACGCGAAATTACGGAAGATTGAAGAAGCTTAATCCGCTGAGGTACAGGAGCTTCATGTAAAACGCCATCAATTCGGTAGCGAATCCGCAAATCTTCTTCCAAGGGCTCGACATGAATATCGGTCGCCTTTTGATTTAAGGCTTCCCGGATAATCTGATTCACAAAGCGAATGACCGAAGCTTCTGCATCTTCGGAATCGACGACGTTGACCTCTTCATCGAGATCCCCTCCCATGTCGGTGGGATCACGACCCTCCAGCAACTCTTCAAAGGTATCGGCTCCTACGCCATAACAACTTTTAAGAGTTTGAAGTAAACTTCGACGAGTAGTCATGACCCATCGAATCGGTCGATCTAAAAAAGAAGTCACCGATTGGACCCCTGTCATTTGAAAGGGATCATAGGTCGCCAATACGACCTCGTCTGCAGATTGACGAAGGGGAACAAAATGAAAACGGAGTGCAATGCGCGGAGGAATGAGATCGCGTATAGGCCCTGGAATTTCCATAGGAAGGGGCTCGATCCATTCATAGCCAAAGCGTTCACTCACTTGTTTTAGAAAAATTTCTTCATCGAGAAGTTGAGATTCTAAAAGTGCACTAATCAGAGATGATTGTTGATGTGCCGCCTCTGTCAGAACCTTTTCGGACAATAACGCATCGACTCCACCCGAATCGGTCGAAATTTCTTGGAGGACATTCAAGAGCGTCATATCTCTTTTAATAGCCTTGGTTTAAGACAAGAACAATCCAAAACAGACTTGGCACGTTCCAAATCATCCTCTAGTAACTTCTTTGTGAAGTTTTTCCGGTTTCTATTATTCTGCGTGTTGATTTTGAGCCGACCTTGTAGCGCTCAGAATCAAGACCTGCTCTTGAGATTCCCGCTTTCTGCTCCCTCCCCTTCTCTCCAAAATTTATGGATCAGTCAAATTCAGACCCAAGACTCCACGGGTTATGAAATCTTCGAAGCAAAGATTATTCCCATTTCCCCGGATGCCTCATTAGTCCTCACCTTTTACTTCGAAGAAAAAGAATTTAAAGTTTTGCGCGTTCTCTGGATTCCGGAAAAGGGAGACCCTCAGACTCTGGCTCAAAATTTGAGCGAAGGAACTCTTCTGAAAAACCAACGAACTGTTCTTATTCCTCATTCTCTTCTTTCAGATTTAGGAGGGAAATTGCTCATTCAGTCCGATCAAATGACCCTCGACTTACAAGCGCTTCAGTTTCAATGGGCGAAGCCTGCGCTTTTAGTCTCTTCCTCCTCCCTTTCGAACGAACCCCATCTTCTCACCCCTGAAGGCCTTCTCCTTTCCAATGAAATCAATGGCCAAGCACTTCCTCTAAAAAACGATTCCATTCAAGAAACCATTTCGACGACCGCTCTCGTAACACAAGCCGAGAATATCGATCTGGCATCGACGTACGGAATTGAACTCACAGAAGTCCCCACGCGAGCACGACTCGAAATCGAGGTGCAAGGACTTCCCGTGGATGAGCCTTTGCAGGTCAAATTGAATGACCTTGATTTGGGAGCGCTTCCCCTTGAAACGCCTTCACTCCGACAAACGGGCTATCTCTCCTACCAATCGACCTATTGGGGATGGAGAAAAGGTTCTCTCTGGATTCCTTCCTCCAAACTCAAATCCGGTCTGAACCGTCTTCAACTTTCAACTCCATCTAATCGGACAATCTCCATTAAAAATATGATCCTAGAGTCCGATTACCGTCCTCCCGTTAGTCCATAAACTCAACCTTTAAAAATTTATGAAAAAACAAATCCAATCCCGTTCTTCCGCTCGCCGAGGTTTCTCTCTGATTGAGATCATGCTCGTCCTTGGAATTATCGCCGTGTTGCTCGGCGCTGTCATTAAACTGACGACAGGAAATTTAGATGCGGCAAAGGTACAACGGGTTGAAGCCGATATCCAAACCGTCACGACTCAACTTCGCACCTATGAAATGCTCAATCTTTTCATGCCGACAACTGAGCAAGGAATTCAAGCCCTCGTGACCTCTCCTCAAATTGAGCCGATGCCTCGTCAATGGAGACAGCTTCTGACTCAACTCCCTTTAGACCCTTGGGGGATGCCTTATCAATATCGCAATCCTGGAAAACATAATCCCGCCAGCTTCGATCTCTTCTCCACCGGTCCTGATAAAGTCGAGAGCGCTGACGATATCGGCAACTGGACGAAGTAAGTCCGCACCCGCGGCCTTCAACCGCCATGCGAAATTTTGATTTGAAACCGCGCTTTTCTCATTCTTTATCTAGGAGAAAAAAAAGGGCCTTCACTTTAATCGAAATTGTTTTGGCTTTGATGATTCTTGCAATCATCCTCGCGGTCACGATCCCTTCCCTCAGCTCGTATTTCACTGAACAACGACTTCGAACCTCCATGAGACAATTCGAAAGTATTCTTCAAGATGCGCGTCACCGCGCGATGACCTCTCAACATCCCCATCGACTTCATTTTACCGAAAAAACAGTTGAACTCTATGATTCGACGATTCCTGAAAAAAATAAACCCGATCCCGTCAACATCGAAACTTGGATTTCAGGCGTTCAGCTCCGAGAGAAAATCAATGAAACCCCGATTCGTTATACCATTCCTGACGACTGGATGATCTCCTCCCAAGGCCTTTGCGACCCGCTTCGATTCCGATTCACTCTGAATCATTCTTGGATGGAATTTTCACTTCAACCCCTTGACGGCAGCATACAAGGCCTCGAGTTTCACTTGGATGAAAATGAGAATTAAAAATTCAACTTCAGGAATCGTTCTCTTGGAATTGATTCTCGCCCTCACGATCTTCTCCCTCGTGGTAGTCGCCCTCGCTCGCTCTCTTCAAAGCTCCGTCGAAGCAGCAACGGTTCAACAAAAAGAACAAGTGATTCAGGAACAAATGCGATCCTTTCTCGATTGGGTACGACTCGACCCCAAAGATCCCGATCGAATGAAAGCACTCGATCTTGAGAATGGAGTAAAGTTTACCCCATCCCTTATACCACTCGAAGTTAAAAATAAGGACGGAGCATCCCTCACCAATTTATATACCCTTCAAATTCAGGCTCAAATTCCGACTACCAATACCAATTTGACACGATCCATTCAAATCACGGTGTACGCGCCATGAAGCCTGTGAAATACCATTCTTTTGCCTGCTGTTATTCGAAGGGAGGGACGAGCGATGCGAGTCCTAGACTTTGTAACATTCAGGATTGTTCCCCCATTCCCCTGCGAACTAAAATTACAACTGCCTCCGGCATAAAAAGAAACATCGCTTTGCGAGCCTTTTCGCATGGCTCGTCCCTCCAACGAAAACCGAGAAAAGGATTTACCTTAATCGAGCTGATCTTAGCCGTTGCCATTCTTGCGCTTCTCGGAGGCGCAGTTGCCGGCATCCTCCAAGGAAGCGTTGCCTCCGCCGTCGCACTCACCGAAGTTTCCAACCGTCAAAGCCAGGTTCAATCTTTTCTCCAGCTTTTGAATACGACCTTTCGAAATCTTGGAACGGAAACCACATTCATGGCTCAAAAAAATCCGATGCTCGACCAAACGAATCTTTTTTTAATGTTTAACGGTGCATCTCAACTCTTTAATTGGCATCGAGACCAATCCAAGTTTCCTGCAAAACTTCTCACCTGGTGGCCCAATGATAAAGGAGTCTTGAGTTT
>JAZKBH010000019.1:16368-17918 GCA_040388725.1 Verrucomicrobiota bacterium | reverse complement strand
TTGGTATTCTCGAATACAATCGATACTTTAAACTTTCGACAACGGCGACCAGCTCGTTTGCCGCTTCAGGATGGACGAATAAAATAGAACTTCTCGGGGATGTAAAATCGGCCTCTTGGCGTTTCTGGAACCAAAGAACGAAAGTCTGGACTGAGGATTGGAGAAATCCCTCCCAAAGACCTGATGGCGCCGAACTCACTCTTCAACTGGCAGAATCGACTCAGCCTACAATTCACTTTTTTTATATTCCCCCTGTTCAAGTCCAAGTCTTCTCCACCTCCCCATGAAGCGATCTTCCTACCCCATTTTCGTTCATCTGACGGACTCTCACCGAGCCTCAGCCCTTCTTCTCGTTCTCACGACCATTGCCATTCTCTCTTTGGAGATTTTAGGAGTGGTGCAGACCACTCAGTTTAATGTCGAAAATCATTTGCTCTTTGCCAAGCGAGATCAGGCACGTCGCCTCGCAGAATCGGGAGTTGCCTTTGTGCTTCATCCCTTAGTCGATGCGGAAGATCCCCTGCTCGAACAAAAAATCAATTCGATGGAGTCGTTTAAGGTCACTCTGGTTTCGGAAGGGGCACGTCTCAATATCAATTCGATTTTAGCTCAAAATGATCTCCCTCTTTTGACTCATCTTTTTACGTCCTGGGATCTTTCTCTCGAGGAATCTCAATCACTCGTGGATGCCATCGCGGATTGGGTGGATGCCGATAATGTCCGTCGACTCAATGGAGCAGAATCTGATGACTACGATGCTGCGGGACTGAGTTCGAAACCGAAAAATCGTTCCTTTCAATCGGTGGGCGAAATGGAAACCGTGATGGGAATTGGAATCCTGGAAAAGAAACGCCCGGATTGGAGAGAGGCTTTCACGGTCTGGAGTGAGGGGCCCCTTGACTTGAATGAGGCCTCCGCAGAACTCATTTCCATTGCCGCTGAGGTTGGACTTCCCCAAGCAGAAAGTTTGGTTCAATATCGAACCATCGTGGATCCGAACGACAGAACCAAAATGAAAAAGCAAAAATTGGTCTCCCTTGACCAAGCCGCCCAAATCATGGGAATTTCGCCGGATCAATTTACCAAAGTGAGTCGTCGACTGACGGTAAACTCTCAAACTTTTCGAATTAAAAGCACAGGAATCGTCGATCATTTTACACATACGATTGAAGCCGTGGTCCGACGAAACATTCAACCTGTCGTCTATCTGCTTTGGAGTGAATCATGAAGCCCTCCTCCACTAAAATTCAAAACGCTCGTCCCAAGACCATTTTGATTCCCGGCGAAACCGAGTGGGAGCTTTGGGAAATTGGCGGTCGTCCGCAAAAAAAGGCCTCTCATCCGACATTAGAAGGTTTTAAAAAAGTGCCCCCGGCCATTGCGATCCCGGTGGTTCACATTCAGACCTTTCCTCTCTGGATTGGAACAACCGAACCGACACTCGTCGCTGAGATGCTTCTTCTTCAACTCGAAAAAAGAGGGCTTACGAAGCTCTCGGATATTCATTCAGAAAATCCCCCCTTTCTGACAGTCAATCGGGAACCGACACG
>JAZKBH010000019.1:0-16358 GCA_040388725.1 Verrucomicrobiota bacterium | reverse complement strand
GCTTCTTTCCAATCAACTTCCGGATGCGATTAAAAATCCATCGTTCCAGGTTTTTGAATCCTCCCATCGACTCTTTCCATTCCCTCCGCAATCGATCACCCTTTGGAAAGAACTCGGACGTTGGTGCTTCGCGTTTGTTCGTGATTCCCAAGTCGTCTTTACTCAATCCCTTTCAGGGGCTGACCTCACTGCCGCCTCGATCCAAATTATTTCCAATACATGGCTTCAACTAGAATCCGAACATGCTCTGGGAAATCTTCTTCATTTGATTTGTTGGAGTGCTCCTTCAGCCCAAGCTTCAGCGCTCTTGGAAAAACATCTTTCCCTTCACCCTCAGATTCAGCCAAAACCTTCTCCTCTCTTTCCTAAAAATTCTTTTTCACTCACCCCAAGCGACCTCCATCTCAAACAAATCGAAGGAAAAAAGAAAAAACGACTCATTCTCCTCTCTCTTCTCTTTTTAATCGCTTATGGATCTACCGTCGGCAGTTACGTATGGGATTTTTTAAAGAAACAGAAAGAACTCAATCAACTGGAAAAAGAAGTTGCCCAGGTTCGACCTCTCTATCAGCAAATCCGAAAGACTTCCTTTGATTGGGATGCCCTTCAACCCGCATTAAATCCGGATCGCTATCCACTCGAGCTCATGATGCAATGCGTCAGTCTTCTCCCGAAAGAAAATGCTCGCCTCACTCTCTTCTCTCAAAATCAAAACAAAATTATTTTACAAGGAGAGGCTAAATCCGCTGAGATTGCTTTGAAGTTTACGACCGATCTTAAAAACCATCCTCCTTTTAAATCATTTAAATGGGAAACGCCCCCTCCCAAACTCCTCCCCAACCAAACGGCTCAATTCCGAATCGAAGCCACCTACTCCTATGCGTCCCCTGCAGAATAACGAAAAACGCCTTGCGGCCCTTTTCATCTTTTTGATCATCGGCTATGCCCATTTACGAGGCTATGAAGAATGGCAGGCGACGGTACGACGTAATACCCAAAAAGAAATCGATCTCGTTGCTGAAAAAAACGTTGCGGCGATCCTCATGGAGAGCCAGTCGATCTCCACGGAACGTTTAAAATTCCTCTCCGAAAAACAGCCTGTTGCCAAAGAACCTGATCTCGCAAGCGCTGCTTTGATTGATACGATTCAAAAATCAGCGGACACCTATCAACTTAAAATTACCGATATTGCCCTTCAGCCCACCCAATCTCTCCCCCACGCTTTTCAAACCTCTGCCACGGTCAAGTTAACGGGAAAGTTCGAAAATGTCGTTCAATGGCTCTATCAACTTCAGGGACCTGAAAATTTCACCACTCTGATTCGTTCCTCAATCAAAAGTGACCCCAATCCTCCACAAGTAATTGCTGAGTTTGAGATCGCTCGTTGGTATAAACCAATCGTTCCAAAACCATGAAAACCTTCTTCTCTCTCCCGCACTATGTGAGAATGACTTTGTCTCTACTTGGCATTTTCTTGGTGGTTCAACCTCTGTTCTCAGAAACCCTCCCCCAACGCTATCCCCTCGAGCGTTACGACGAGCTTCGCAAGCATCTCCCCTTCGGAAAGCCGACAGTAATCGAAACCGAGGCCGCAAAACCACCGCCATTTACCGATGATCTAGCCCTTCTTGGATTTTCCAAAGTGGGATCAGGATACTTCGTCACGCTTACCAATAAAAAAACTCAACAAAAAATATTTCTCTCCCCTAAGGAAAAACCTGATGGCATCACCGTCGCTGAAGTGATCAACAGCTCCGACCTCACAAAAGTGGAAATCAAACTCAAAAAAGGAGATGAAGTCTCCTCTCTCAAATTTGATCCCACTTTCCTTTCTGGTCCTAAACCTGGAGCCATGCCTATCCAACCGCAACCCGGAGTGATGACTCAAGGAGCACCGATTCCTCCTTCCAACGTCACTCCCCCTAATGGAACACCTCCTGAAGGAACAAATGTTCCCCCTTCTCAGCCGGCACAGATTCTCCGCCGTACTCGTCGCGTCAATATGCCAATCTCGCCTCCTCCATCGCCGTAAGACCAAAGACATTATCTCACGCGACGACATCACGCTCGAATAAATGCGGGCTGAATTAAAACGCAGGAGAATAGCATCGATCATTGGATAAAAATCAGGATTTAAAAACCATTGGGCTTCAAAAACGAAAACCTCTTGAATCCTCCCCATCCTGATATCAATGCAAAAACAGGTTTTAGGACTTTCATTGTCTCTTCAATTTTTAAAATTAAATCTTCCACATCGCATCGTTGTGTTGCCTGCCCTGGACTCTTGTCGGGGTCGTGTGAAACCCTGTCTTTAAGAATATTTTTCTGAAGTTGCCATCTTTACTCATTCCTCCTACTTTCTGGAGAGCATGTTTCGATTTTTCTTTAAGACCTTCATCCTCTGTAGTCTTTGCTTTTTTTGCATCGATCTCCTTCCTCACGCTCATGCCCAAGAGCCTGAAACAGTCGAACTCCATTATCCTAAAATCATGCCCGATGAGCTCCTCGATCTTTATGAGCGATTCACCGACAAAATTTTAATTCGCGACGCCAACCTTGCCGTTCCCCAACCCCTTGCGGTTGTGGTTGCTCGTCCCATCCCTAAAGCCGATGCGATCCGAATGATTGAATCTGTTCTTCTTTTGAATGGATTTGCTATTATTAAAATCGACGAACAATCCGCCAAAGTAATCAATACCGCAGGAAAAAATCCGAGAAGTCAGGGGCTTCCTCTTTATGCCAATGTTCAGGATCTTCCGTCACAGGAACAAATCATTGCCTTTTATCTTCCTCTTCGTTTCATGAGCGCAACAGAAGCGCTTCCCCTTTTTCAAACCCATATTCAACCGACCCCCGCTTTTGGAAATATCATTGCCGCCCCCAATACCAATGCACTGATTATTACGGATAATGTTTCGGTCGTCCGACAACTCATCAAACTCCGTCAGATGATAGATATTCCTCCTGAAAAGTGGGGAAAGGAAATCGATCATCCCCTTAAATATGCGACGGTCGGAAATATTTTTCCTGCACTTATCTCACTTTTGAAAGAAGGTAAAGAAGGGGAAACAAGTCCTACCGCATCGCCCACCACGACTCCTCCATCGAACGCCGCAACAGGAGGGACGGGAGGAACAGGAGATCGACTCTCTAATCCGAGCGAAGATAATACTCCCCTCGTTGCATTGGTGGGACGCACTAAAATTGTGGCCGATAAACGAGGAAACTCGATCATCGCTTTTGGGGCTCCTGAAATTCTCGACCGCATTGAAACCATTCTGGATCGACTCGATAAACGCTCTCTTCAAGTCTATCTTTCCTGCGTCATTGGACAGCTCTCCATGGATAATAGTTCGGAAAGCTCGATTGATCTTCTTCAAAAATATGCAACGGTCGGAAAAGGAGGATTCGCCAGCGGACTCCGCACCCGATCCGGATCTTCTGATCTCGTTCCAGAGGCGTCTGCTCTGACCAGCGCCGCCGCCTTTCCTCTTCCCACGGGATTCACTCTTTATGGTGCCGTGGGAAGCGCTCTCAATGCCTACGTTAAACTTTTGGAAGGAAGTAACCGCTTTAAAGTTCTCTCCCGTCCGTTTGTTTATGCCGCCAATAATAAAAAGGCGACGATCTCTTCGGGTACTCAAGTCCCCGTTCCCACTTCGACTCTCAGCTCTCTCAACAGCTCCACTTCCTCGACAAACAATGTGGCCTCCGTCAGTTCTAGTATTGAGTACAAAGATATTCTTTTGAAACTTGAAGTGATCCCTCTCATCTCTCCCGAAAAAGAGGTCACCCTCCAAATCGTTCAAACCAATAACAGCATCCAAGGAAGTACCGTTATCTCCGGAAACACCATCCCGAATGTGAACAAACAAGAAGTCGATACGACGATCACCGTCCCCGATCGCACCACGGTCGTTCTCGGAGGACTGATGACTGAGAGTAGCGAAAACTCCGAGACAGGATTTCCTGTTCTTAAAGATATTCCGGTTTTAGGTTATCTCTTTAAAAGTAAAACGGTCACCAAACGAAAGACCGAACTTGTTCTCTTAATCCAACCGACGGTCATTGATAGCAATGAAACGCTCTCCGCGGCCAATGAGCAAGAAAAGCAAAATGCCACGGTCGGCAAAGAGAGTTTTGATTTCCAAGAGAAAACGAGCACCGTTCCGAAAGCGAAGCTTTCAGAGCCCGTTCTTCCGACGGATAAAAAACCGTAAATATATCCTTTGGGACGATTTATTCTCGTCCTTTTTATATTTCTCCCACCCCAATCTCTATCGAATGGCCTTCATTTTTGAAAAACCATTTCACCTCTTTGGTGATCCTCTTTACAGATAAAATTGATCCCCCATGCAAGATTGGGGAGTCATTTATTCCCGAAAAAATTTTCGACTTCCTGCCGCAGCGATGCGCTGCAAAAAGAATAACTGCATCTCAGGGGAAATTTCTTGTTTCGCGGGAGCTTCTATGAGTTTAAGGTTTCATCTTTTTGTCTCACCAATAATCCCCATCCGAGCGGCACTTCGTGTTTTTTTATCAGGTCTTCGCTCAATTCTGGTCTTGGAGAAAAGTTACGGAATGCATCCGGGATGAAGAGCAAGTACTTTTCTTTGAAGCCTATAAAATCAACCCGACAATACTCCTCTTCATCGGACCGAACCCAGCCGTCTTCAGTACCTTCAAGCGGAAATGGAGCTTCTCGGATTCACCATTTCAGGACATCCGTTGGATCTCCATCCGGAAATCGCATGGGAGACCTATTGTCCCATTTCAAAGCTCGCACACTATTCCGGTCAAAAAATCACGGTTTGCGGTTTAATCATTGAGGATCGACTTCATTACCAGGGAGATGGTCAGCTTATGAAGTTCATTTCGATTTGTGACCCCACAGGAATTATCGAAGCCGAAATCTTTGCCAAAACCTATAAAACATTTGGAGTGAATACCGTTCGATTTCCCGTGGTGGAAGTGGATGCGATCGTTCGGCCCTATGAAGCGGACAGTGGCTTTTCATTGGATGTCCTGGGGATTTACAAACCTCGAACGATTAAGCAGACAATGCCCATTTAAGTAGGATGGAAGTAAGATCGTCTTTCTCGAGCTTTTCCTCCATCGATAGAAATAAGCACGCTCCATTCCAGATGATCAAGAGAAGGCATTTCCCTTAAAATCAAAATATTGTATTGACTATGTATTGCTTTAGTAATATGTATTAGTAATGTATTTATTTAGTCAAATACTTCAGATAACTCAAACCCAAGGAGCTCCCATGAAAACAATGAAAAAAAACCTCGGAATATGGACGGCACTCATCGCGCTGACGATGAGTTCACTCCATGCCGCACTCCTAACAGAAACGTTTGATACCCTGACATCAGGGAGTAGTTTGTTCGGCCAAAATGGCTGGGTGAAAGTCTCCACTGCAGGAACAGCCGCTGTCATTCAAAACACTTCCTCGTGGTCGCCCGTCAATCGGTTAAGCCTCTTTGGCGGAGTTGCGGTTCGGAAAACTTTTACGGAAACCTCTCTAACGTCGAATATGAAATTCGATTTTTATTTTAAGAAAGGAGATCCGATCGTGGGACATAATCTTCAGGTCTCTCTTTTAAACTCTGCGGGAAAAGCTTTTTATTTGAACCTTCGAGGCACTGGAACATCCATTGATATCGGACTTACCGATAAAAGCGGAGGGACGACTACCTATACTTACAGCGCCCCTTTAGAACGAATGACCTGGTATCGTTTTGGCGCCATCATGGATTCCGCCAATAAACAATTGTATTTTGCGATCACTCCCGCTCAAGGGGGAAAAAACGCGATACTCACCGGCTCGCTCGCTTTGACTGCAACCGCCCTCAGTGGTCTTGAGCTTTCTGGAAGCGCCAGCACGGCCTCCGGGGATTGGTTCGTCGACAGTCTTTCCCTCGCACCACTGAAAGAGACCGTTTTATCTAAAAAGGGAATCGTTTACTTGTGCCAAGAATTTAATACGGAGTCCATTTCCGAGGATGTCGTCGCAAATTCGGCTAAAGTCGATGTTCTAGCCCCAACCTGGTTTACAGTGAGCGATAGCTCGGAGCTAATGACCGTTGATATTGATTACTCCAATTACAAACAGTTCTGTCGCAATAATCAAATCGCGCTGGTTCCTAATGTTAAGCAAATCCATGCCTCGAATATGCTTTTGAATACGACTCTGTTAACGCAAGTCGCTCAAGAGATTGTCAATGTTGTTCAGAGTAATAATTTCGATGGAATCACAATCGACCTAGAAGATGATGGAACAAACTCCGCTGCCCTCACCTCCGGAATGCAGCAGTTTCTGAGTATCATCAAATCAAACTTTGATGCATCGAATAAAATCCTCTGCGTCACTTTTAATCCCGCTTATTGGGGAAAGAGCTGGAGAACGGCAACCTTGAGTTCCTACTGTGACTTAGCGTTTGGAATGTTTTATGATTATTCCGGGCCATGGAAACCGAGCTACGCAAACTCTTCTGCTCCCTATATTGCGAGCACCGCTCGACGCGATGTAAAACGAGACCTCGATAAAGTCATCGCCGGATTTCCTGCAAAGAATCAACTCATCTTTGCCCTCCCGGTTTATAGCAATGACTGCTCATATAATTCCTTAGGCCAATCGGTTCTCATTGAAAATCAGTACAGCAATTATCTGTTAAAGATTAAAAAACAATACAACGCCACCCAGATGTGGGATTCAGAGGCTCAAACGCCTTATTTCATCTACGTCGATGGCTCAGGCGTTCAGCATAAAGCATGGTATGAAAATGCCGACTCGTACGCTTGGAGAATGCAAATCCCCCAAACCAATGGATTTGCCGGAATGGGAGTTTGGTCCGTCGGCTCTCCGGATGGAATTGATCCCGATTTTTGGCCAAGTGTTCAAAAATATCGGACTTTATACGGTTATTAAAAGATCATGATTTAAGCCGACCTCGAAAGAGGTCGGCTTTTTCGTTTCGATTTGAATTGTCTTGTTTTGTTTTGGTTTGGAGTAATATGCGCCTAGATACTCCATGCCTACGCCTACTTCATTTCAGGAGCGATTAAGACCGTCTGAGGTTGTTTTACGTTATTTGGAAACGGCGGCCTTTTCTGAACCAGGAGAGCGTCAGATGCGCCTGCCTGCGATTCGCGACCTCGCCAAAAAATTAAATGTCGGCGTCTCCACGGTCGCCCAAATCTACAAAAATCTTTCCGACAAAGGGCGAATTCGAACGGAAGTCGGAAACGGGAGTTTTCTCCTTCCCGCCTCACGCGCCCCCCACCCCAAGGATAATCTTAAAATAGGGATTGGATTGTTTCGTGAATATCTTCTCGATCCCGAAGGATGGTACGCTCGCATCTATGGAGGTCTGACGTTGGCCACGATGAATACTCACTCCAACGCGACATTCATTCCTCTGGATTTACACTTACCGAAAGAGAGCCTTCAAAAACAAGTACGGGAACTCCAAGCCGTCCTGGTGATGCCGGGCCATCTCCTCAGTCATCTGCTCGTTGAAATGGCGAATAAGTTTCATATCCCCGTCCTCTATTTAAATCCTCCGAAATTAGGAGAAACTCGTAATTTTATTTCCGTCGATTTTGCAGGAGCCAGCGAGCAACTCGGCACGGCTTTTCTTGCCTCAAAGAGAAAAAGAATTTTATTCATGATCAGCGATCCCTGGCATCAGTCCGTCTCTGCGAATTATCGCCTTGGCGGATTAATGACGGGCTTGCAGTGGAATAGCTCTTGCGGAGTTCAGGTTGAAATAGAAGTTGCTGACAATTATAGACTCGAGGACGGAAAAAAAGCACTTCGCCGTGTTCTGAATAAAACCAAATTTCGTCCAGATGCTATTTATGCCGCCGGAGATTTTATGGCACTCGGGTGCATTGAAGAACTTGAATCACGAGGTCTTTCAGTTCCTCACGAGGTCAGCGTCGTGGGAGGATCGGGATTAAGTTTAGAGGGACATTTACATGCGGGATTGACCTGCAGTGCCCAACCCTATGGAAAAATGGGAGCAGTGATTCTTGAGATGATTCAGGAAATGACTGAAAAACAACAACTTCATATTACAGGCCGAACGATTCCCATGGGATGGATCGGCGGAGAGACCACACTGGATGCGGAAAATAAAATTCTCGGATGTTCATTTAAGAAGAAGCAAAAAGACGTTTAAACATTTAGAAGACGTCTCTATTTCAAAACGACCTTCAGTTAACTAAAGGCCGACAAAAGACTCCATTTATTAATCATTAATTTAAGGAGAAAACTCTTCAAATACTTCTCCCATCTTCTCCACCACCGTCTCCCAACGTCTTGCCTTATCCTGACGAAAAATTCTAAAGGTCGGATACCACGGTGAATCTTCTCGATCCAACATCCATCTCCAGTCCGGATTAAAGGGAAGCATCAACCAAACCTTTTTACCAAATGCTCCGGCCAAATGCGCCACCGATGTATCGACTGTGATTAATAAATCAATTTCATCCAAGGCCCATGCCGTATCGACAAAATCTCGAAAGCGATCACCCCAATTTTCGACCGACGCGGATTCCGGCAATTGCTTCAACTTCTCCGTGGATGGTCCTTTTTGAAAACTCACCCAATTCCATTTCCTCTCTTGAAAAAGAGGAATCAGTAGCTCCAACGGACAAGATCGATTTCGATCATTATCATGAATCGGACTTCCCGCCCAAACCACACCGACGCGAGGTCTTTTCGATGAATCATATTTCAATGGGTCATCCACTTTTGGACGATTCAAATAAGGAATCGTGGAAGGAATGGTCTCCACTTTCGTCTTAAAAATTCTCGGAAGACAAACAATGGGGACTAAAAGATCAAACTCCGGAAGAATACCATTTTGCAACACAATCTCATCGACCCCAGGCGCCACTTTCATGAGCGAAGCCAAAGGAGCTTGCGTCTCTAAAATGACGGTTCCGCCTAAAGCCTTTACCAATGGAAGATAGCGAGCGAAGTGCAATGTATCCCCTAACCCTTGTTCGACAAAAACAAGAAGCCGCTTCCCGACGAAGCTCTCTCCTTCCCACATCGGTTGTGGAAATTTACGGCGATAGTATTTTTTAAGCTTCCAACGCCATTCATGCTCCGGCCACCCTTGCTCATAATTTCCCGTGACCAACCATGCCAATGAGCGATTCCAATGTGCATCGACAAAGTCAGGCTTCAATGCGATCGCTTTTTGATACGAAGCCATCGCCTTACGAACATCACCACTGGCCAGATAGGCGACACCTCGATTCGAATAAGGCTGAGCAATCTGCGGATTCATCGCAATCGCCTCATCATAACAGGTAATGGCACGCTCGTACTCATCACGCTTCAAATAGAGATTTCCCTCATTATAACAAAGTTCCGGAGACCGATCTCCATTCTCTCTCGCAAGGCGATACAGAGCTTCTGCCTCCTCCAGCTTTCCAGAGATCTGAAGCAAGTCTCCTAAATTGGCCATCGCCTCCACATATTTCGGATTCAGTTTGAGTGCCTCGCGGTAAGCCACTTCGGCTTCCGGTTCTCGATGCACCATATGAAAAAGATTCCCAAGATTATTCCACGCCTGCGGAAGGAGAGGATTCAGCTCAATCGCCTTCCGATACGCTTTCTCTGCATGATCAAATTGTTGAATCGCCTGCCATGCCGCTCCCAGGTTACTGAATGCCAACGCATTTCTCGAATCGAGTTCGGTACAACGAATAAAATGAACCAACGCTTCTTCCCGTCGATCGAGACGGTGTAATAACGTTGCTAAATTCAGATGAACATCAAAACTTTTTTCATCAATGATCAGGGCATCGCGGTAAGCCTTGATTGAAACATCGATCTGCCCCGCCTCTTTTCCGGCCTCGGCCAAGGCCCAGGCATAAATAAAATTTTTAGAATCCCCTAAATGCGCTTTCGAAAGAAGTTCGACCGCTTCCTTTGGTCTTCCCGTCTGGTGACAAACTAATCCCAAGGAATAATCTAAATCCGGCGAGTGATCTCCCTGATTTTTTAACTGCACGATCAAGGCTTCTGCTCCGATAAAATCCTTCGATTCGTACTTCTCTACAAGGAGATTTCTGAGTCGGCTATTTTCAGAATTGTTCATGATTTAAATCTCTTCACCAAGTTAACCGACCGACCACTTCTCATTCAATAGGGAAAACAGCAGTTAAGGAATAAGAGATCGAAAGATTTAATTCCTTTTTTCCTGCTTTCCCCATTCCAATCGTCTTTAATCTTTCTCTTCCTCTTCGATAAAATGATCCGGACGTAAGGGCTCCGAAATTTTATTCGATTCTTCAAACCACTTTCCAAGATCGACCATTTTACAGCGCTCGGAACAAAAGGGCCCCCACTTTGTTGCCAACCAATTCCCCTTGGCAGAGCACTGAGGACATTTTACATCGGGAAATGTTTTCATTGTGTTAGATCCACCGGACAGGAATTCCCCTCGATTTTAAATGCGCTTTTACATCTTGAACCGAAAAGAGACCGGAGTGAAAAACCCCTGCAGCCAAGGCCGCATCGGCTTTTCCCACTTCCAAAACTTCTGCAAAATGTTCGATTTTCCCCGCACCCCCACTCGCGACAACTGGAACAGAGACCTGCGTGCTCACGGATCGATTCAATCCAATATCATATCCATTCTTCATTCCATCCCCATCAATGCTATTGAGAACGAGTTCCCCTGCCCCTAAAGAGACTGCTTTTTGAGCCCAAGCCAAAACCTCCCACTCAGTCTCTTTCCGGCCTCCATGCGTAAAAACTTTCCAGCGATTCTCTCCCATTTTTTTGCAATCAATCGAAACCACAATACACTGCGCCCCAAAAATTTCAGAACCGGCGGTAATCAATTCGGGATTTGTAATCGCAGATGTATTAATGCTGACCTTGTCGGCTCCCGCCTTCAACATCTGACGCATATCATCCACCGTGCGTACACCACCCCCGACCGTTAAAGGCATAAAACATTGATCCGCCACACGCTGAATCACCTCCAGCATATTGGTTCGGCCTTCGGCACTTGCCGTAATATCATAAAAAACCAGCTCATCCGCCCCTTGCTTATCATAACGCAAGGCAAGCTCCACCGGATCTCCCACATTTTTAAGACCCTGCTGTTCCGCACGTCCAAACTGCTCTCCACGAGTCACTTGACCCGCATGAACGTCCAAACAGGGGATAATTCTTTTTGCCACCATGCCTAGATCATCCGATAGATCCTTCTATCCTGACAAGTTTAATCGTAAGTTTTTGCATTGACCTTGAAAACCTTTCACCTGAAATACCCCCCGCATTGAAAGCTCAACCTAAAAAAATTCTGATCCAGCAACCGGACGCCGAAACGGTCGCACATCTCCATCAACATATCCTCAACGTCGCCCCCGACGCCGAGGTCTACGCCCCTGCGAACGCGCAGGAAATCGAGCAATATTACAAAACGGTTTCCGGCATCGATCTCCTCATTGCCGAGGTTTATATCGAAGGGATCGACGCTCTCACCGATTACGTCAATTTTCGAAATCAAAATCCCGATGTCCCTGTTTTAATTGCAACCCGCTATGATTTGAGTAGCTATGCCAGCTATATTCAAGGCGTTCCCGTGGTCGTTCTTCCCTATGAGGAAAAGCATCTCGAAAGCATTCTCCCTCAATTGCTTCAAAAAATGCCACCGAGCGAACTCACGACATCGATCTCACGAAAAATCCCGATCGGAACTCAATCCATCAAGCTCGTTCAAAAAAATAATGCAACGGCAGCTCTCGCTCAGACTAAAACTCAAAAGGCAAAATCTGCAGCGACCAAAACGACAACCGGTCTTCGCAAAACTCCGTTTCAATCCAAGTCAGCACAGGAAATCCAAATGGAATACGAACGTAAACATAAAATGTTCATTGCTGGATCTCTCGTTTCGATTCTGATCTTGATCTCTATTTTTTGTCTCTTTGTTTCGATGGGAAAAGTTCCTTGGATTTATCGCTATGCCCGTTGGATGGAACTCCCCTGGACTGACTATCGAGAGATGGCTCATATTCCCGCCGGAGAGTTTCAATATGGGGGAGAAGACAGCGCCCCTACAGTTCCCATGAGCACGGGCGAATTTTGGATGGATAAGTACGAAGTGACCCTCGGGCAATACCAACAATTCCTCCGTTCCATTGACGGAAAGAATCCCGAAGAGTTTGCCCACCCAGACATGCCGAATAAAAACCGCGGCTTTAAGCCGAAGGACTGGGATAAAATCATTCACACCATCCGCGAGAACATTCCTTATAATGGCGTCGAGATTAACATGAACTGTCCCGTTTTCAACGTCGACTGGTGGGATGCTTATGCGTATGCAAAATGGGCAAAAAAACGCCTCCCTAGCGAACAAGAATGGGAAAAAGCGGCACGTGGATTAAAAGGAAACCATTTCGTCTGGGGCAATGATGAAAAAGCTATCTCCAACGCAAATCTTGGACTCGATTACTCTCCAGGGGATCCCTCCAAGGGTGGTTTTATCGATGGATATCAAATGGTCTCTCCGGTTGCCGCAAAAATGACCGATATCAGTGAATTTGGGGTCGTTGGAATGGGAGGCAATGTCAGCGAATGGACTGGAACTTGGGGGGCAGGCAAACTTGAAAGCGTTCAAGTTCCTGTGATTCGAGGTGGAAGTTTCACCGCTCAAAAAAATATTTATGCCAATCTTCGGATTGTCAAAAGAGACGCAAGCACTCCTGAAGAATGGGTCGGATTCCGTTGTTGTAGCGATCAAGCTCCTGCTCAGTAAACTTCACGGCAAGAGAATTTAACCGCCAAGTAAAGGCCAAGGGACGCCAAGGCAAGTCCTTTGAAAAATTTAAATTATCCTGAATTTAGAGCATTTTAGGTTTAGAGGATCGCACCCAAATCCTCTTA
Source organism: Verrucomicrobiota bacterium (assembly GCA_040388725.1). GTDB lineage: Bacteria > Verrucomicrobiota > Verrucomicrobiia > Methylacidiphilales > CAMAQI01 > CAMAQI01. Next base: position 3,433 of record JAZKBH010000019.1, on the reverse strand, counting down.
TTTTCTTCCACGGGAGCGTCGGATGGGGACATCTCTCCTTCCCATATAAAAAGTGAAAAAGTAAATCAATAGCCTCTAGATTATTTTTAGCGTAAAGATCCGTGGTTTCGTCAGTATTTCTTGGCGTTCCTTGGCCTTTACTTGGCGGTTAACTCTCAAGATTTTAAATAAAAATCGACGCGATTCATGACGGCATTGAGTCCGTCCGCCAGCGGAATCATCCCTGTTAAAACCAAATCCCCACTCCCAATCGCCGAGAGCTCATCCAGACGTTTGGAAAAAGCCAAATAGGCCGTCTTCGAGTTTTTAAAATCTAAAAGTACATCTGGATTTCTCGGCGGCATCCCCCAATCCGAACGAAGATCCGTCCCATCCCAATCAATCCAAATCGAGACACCAGCCTCAGGGACACAAAGCTGAAGAAGTCCCAGCGGCACGGTCGAAAGCATTTCCCGTGTTGCTTCATCTCCATGAGCCATGACGGGCAATGAGGCGGCGACCATCGACATCGATCCCCGGAGATGGGCCGTCATCCAATCACCCTCAGGCATTGTCTTCGGTTCTAAAACTTTCTTCGCATTTTGTAGGAGATAAAAGAATCCAGAAATCCCTTTTGGAAATGAATCAGGCAAACGGTTCGGCAAACGAAATAACGTCGGAAGAACTGCCTTTAAATAAAGTAAGGCAATCGTTCCTAACGGTTTTTCAGGATGCAAAAGAGAAGACATAGGAGAGTTTTACCGCCAAGCCGCCACGTTCACCAAGAAAAAGGCAAATCGATTTTCTTGGGTTGCCCGTGCCGGAAACCTAAGCCCCAACTTCTTTGCGAGCTTCTTCCGCCAGCGCTGTGCTTAAATAACGTTCACCCGTGCTACAAGCAACCGTGACAATCAACTTCCCTTTGTTTTCGGGACGTTTTGCCACTTCCAAAGCCGCAACCACATTGGCCCCCGTCGAAATTCCAACCAAGAGCCCTTCTTCTTTGGCGAGGCGACGAGCCATCGTAAATGCATCTTCGTTGCTCACGGTGACAACATCATCCAAAATCGAAAGATTCAAATTCTTCGGAACAAAACCGGCTCCGGTTCCTTGGATTTTATGAGGCCCTGGCTTGATCGGCTCTCCCTTGCGGGTTTGCGTAATGACCGGAGAATCCTTCGGCTCGACGGCAATCGATTGAAAACTCGCTTTACGCGCCTTACAGACCTCCGAGACACCGGTAATGGTTCCTCCGGTTCCGACGGCAGAAACAAAAATATCGATTTTTCCATCCGTATCCCGCCAGATTTCTTCGGCCGTTGTCTTACGATGAATTTCAGGATTGGCCGGATTCTCAAATTGCTGAGGAATAAAAGATCCTGGAATTTCTTGCTGTAATGAAATTGCTTTATTGATCGCCCCTCTCATTCCCTCCGCCGCAGGAGTCAGCACCAACTTCGCTCCCAGCATCGCCAAGAGAGTTCGACGCTCCAAGCTCATGCTCTCTGGCATCGTCAAAATTAATTTATAACCTTTCGCCGCCGCGACAAAAGCTAAGGCAATCCCTGTATTTCCCGAGGTCGGTTCAATCAAAAGGGTATTCGGAGAAATAAGTCCGGCTCTCTCTGCGGATTCGATCATCGCCATGCCAATACGATCTTTGACACTTCCGAGAGGATTGAAAAATTCGCACTTCAAAGCAATCGTTGCATCGACTCCTGCCGCAATTCGATTGAGCTTCACCAACGGGGTGTTGCCAATGGTTCCAACGATATTATGAATAAGGGCCATACTCGATTTCTCCTGTAAGTAATAGTTTTCACACCAATCTTGGGAGGGTTTCCCAGAAATCAATCAAAAACTGGAGCAAAACCGTTTTCACCGCCAAGCTCGCCAAGGAAAAGGCAGTTTTAAATTCAAAATGTCTTTTATTTTCAAAACAGAAACCAGGGGTTTTATTGTCTTTCCCTTGGCGAGCTTGGCGGTAAACCCCTGCATTTAAATATTCGAATAAGGTCGGTTCGCCCGTGATTCTAAATAGGAATCGATCGATGCTTTTCCTAGCCCAAAGACCAAGATCACCAATACCGCAAAAAGATAGGTCGCAGGAGTGGCACTCAAAAATTCAGCAGGCTCTGAAAAAACTTGCATCAATTTCTCATGATCAGCCGTCCAATAAGCAACCAACATCGTAAAGGCTAAAGGCGCTGAAACCAAACGAGAGCCTAATCCCAAAATTAAAAGCAATCCGCCGAAAAACTCAACACTCGAAGCCACCATGGCATTCACATGAGGGAAAGGAATGTGAAGACTCTCAAAAAACTGGGTCGCCTTATCCAAGTGCGTCAATTTTCCAAATCCCGCCACCATAAAGAGCCAACCCCAGTACAATCGCACCACTAATAAAAACGGGGTTTGTAAAAGATCCATTAATTTATTCCACAACAACATGATCCACATTTTTGACTCCTTATTTTGACTTTCGAACTTGGATCCACCCCAAAGCAGACCACTCTTGAAATTGACATCCAACTCTGGCCTCAATCCCTTGATTGAAATACTTTTTCTGACTTAAAACCTTTTCGATCGATTTCCCCAGCGGAATCCCCTCATTTAACGAAATAAGCAATTCGTAAGCCCATTGCTCCATCCGCTTAAAGTAAACTTTTCGCTCATGCCGATGAACTGCCAAATAAACTTTTTCTTTCGGAAGTCGTCCCACTAATTTTGTACATTTAGTCCTCAGACGACGATCCAAAACTCCATTACTAAGCTGGTCCCGGACCCCCTCTTGATTCAGTCCGACTTGAAGAAGATCCAAGGGATAATCTAAAACCATTAAACGAACATGAGGAGCGACTTGCAATCGTCGCAACAACGGTTGAGTGCCAAGAGCCTTTGTCGTTAAAGGAACTTCATCCTTTTCATCGAAAACATGGAGTTGCGCCAACTCCATCGTCGCCATTTGATGATAGAGCCCCGTCTTGGCTCCATATCGTTTTTTTAAACCCTTCAGATACTCGGGCAATCGCGTTCCAAAATCACGCAGCGTATAAGAGACGGACGGAAACTTATCAATATACTCTCGAATCAAAATTTCAAAATCTCGATCCCCCATCAAAGCTCTAAGTCCTGGAAAATCATCGTTCAAGGATTCTAAAATCCGAAACCAATACTGCCGGGCATAGATCTCGATGCGTTCTTCTGAGCGAAGCCGATCGTTGGGCATCATCTCGGATTTTACCCATTTTGCTCGCGTCGAATCCAACTGCATCCGATCCTCGGCATTCAAAGGAACACGGAGACACTTCAAAAACTTCTTTTGAATCTGAGCGAGAGAATTTTTCATGACATTCCTTGCAAAAAAAGAGGGATCATTTTTTCGCTCTCCCTGATTTTTGAACGCTTTTTTTCTGACTCTTCCAATAGCGAGTGGCCTTCTTCGCCTCATCAT
>JAZKBH010000018.1:0-6754 GCA_040388725.1 Verrucomicrobiota bacterium | reverse complement strand
GAAACAAAAAGACCAAACTCTACTTTTGATCTGTGTCACTCATGGGGTCAGGTCAATATCTTGATAGTTATTCGTATCCTTTTTTTCTTTATCTCATAGTTTTGGCTTGTTTTAGTGTAGTAGAGATTTTAGGGAAAAAATCATGGACGATTTTATCTAATATTACATTTTGCTTTTTGTTGGCTTCATTTTTAGGTCTTATATCGGCGTCAGTTTTGAACTTAATCAAAAAACGTTGGAAGCAAGGTCTTATAAATGCTCTTTTTATTCTCGTGAGCGTAGTGGCCACCGCATTTGTTTATTTCTCTCTCATGTTTGCGACATTGTTTGGCCCTAGTGAAGATGGTTTTGCGGATCATTTAAAAATCCCTGAAGGAATTGAAATTTATGAACCTGAAGAGTCAACCTTCTTTAAGAAAACGATTAGATCTGATGATGGAGGCGATGAGTTTCAAAATATAGTTCGAAAGGCGTTGGAGATTCCGGGGACTGAAACTGAGGATTTTGTTCCTAAAATTCCTTCATTGCGGGAGGCGGTCGCTAATAATTATAAGATGTTCAATGATTACATCGAGGCGTGTCCGGAGTGGGGTGTTTTTAGTGAAAGAGGAAATCGTTTTGCAGCAAGGCGCTGGAGCTACGGCGGAGAACCTCAGGACGAGTTGCATGGATATATTTCAAATTCCTATAATGATAGTTATTTTCAAACGAGATGTCTTCTTTGTCTCAGTGGTAAGCAGTGGAGCTCATATTTCGTCCAGAGCGTAGAGGAAGGTGATAAATTATTTAAACCCAGTATTTCTATTGGAAATAACCTTCAAGAGAGTCGAGTTATGATTCAATGTGGAGCGGTTTCGATAGAGATATTTGAACAGTCTAATAAGCCTGAACGTCGTATCACAAAAGCTACAATTACTGCGCTAGAAAATGAGTTCTCTGAATTTCAAAAAGATCCTCAATCTGCGATAGAACGAGCACGAGAAAGATCGAGAAAATTAGTGGAAAGCTCGGTTGATTCTAAAGACTTTCCGATTCGTTTAAGAAATGGAATGCAGCCTGGAATATATGAAGTGACTTACTCGATTAACGCAGGAGAAGCTGGGGAGGTTTACTTAAAAGCATTTGAAGTGACCAAGGAGACGCCTCTGTCTGTGGAGAGATTGAGGGAAAAATCAGAAACGCGAGTAGCTTGGTCGGATAACGCCACAGAGCGATTCGGAGCGAAGGCGGGGTTTTCAATTTATGAGGGAGATTGGGGCAAGCCTTATGCCGCTCGTTTTGAGGTGTGGTTTAAACCAGATTCAGAGAAGCCAGAGCGGAAACTTGGGGAACGGATTTACAAAATCGAAGGATGGCAAAGATAGTATTTACTGACTCTAACACCCAGATTTTCTTGTCTTTTTGCTGTTTTTTTATTTAAGAGGCCTTAGTTATTGGTGTATTCAATATACGATCAATAGTGGCATTTGAAATTCTTGGCATAGTCGAGCTTGTTGCTAAGGTGCCTTGAATTTCTACGAGATCGTTTTTCCTATATGAAAATGCCTTGATCTTTTCCTCGATTGGCAGAATAGCGGAAAAACCATTTAATGAATTGGTGTCTATTTTTAGATAAATATGTATGTAATCTTTTTCAGTAGAGATCGAATGGATTAAACCTTTCCATTTTACATTTTTCCCCGAAACTTTATTTTTAAATTCCTCTTGTTCTAGGAAACGGTCGTGGAGTTTTTGACAGGTAGAAAAATAATCTTCTTCTGTCAGTGCTATAGGCTCTTCATTGTTTGGAATTTGTTTTTGATGGGTTTTTAACTCATTAAATTTTTGAAAATCAGAAGCAATCAGTGTGATGTTCTCTTTGGATGAGTTTTCATGCTTATCTTCTGGAAAAAAATCCGCTTTCTTAAAAATAGAGATTACAGCTGCAATTAATTCGACGATAAAAAAATAAAAAAGTTTATCAAGATAGCCCTCTTTAATGTGAACCATCTGAATTAAACCTAAAATAGTAATAACAAATACAATAAAAAATTGTATTAAAAACGTATAAAATAAAGCCTTTTTCATTTTGTTATCATTATCATTATTTATAAGACAGGCGATGGTTGCCCATCGCCTGTTCGGTGTTCGAATTGTAACCTTGGCGCTTCTTGGCGTCCTTGGCGGTTAATTTCTTCTCTCTATTGGCAGGCCTCGCAAGTTCCACCATTGCGCATCGCTTCGATGGAGCAGGCGACTTTCTCTTCTTCGCTGTAGGCGCGGCGTTGAGCCGGAGGGGTCATGGCGTTGGCCATGGCCATGGGGGACGAAGGAACATCTTCGCCCTTCTTGGCGCGGTCGCGGTGAGCCGAGTCAATCGAGGCTTTGTTCAGGGTGCGGAGATAATAGGTGGTCTTCAATCCACGACGCCACGATTCGCGGTAGGTGTTGGAGACCTTACGAGCGTCGTTATCGCCGATCCAGATGTTGGTCGATTGGGCCTGATCGATCCATTTTTGGCGGACGGCCGCACATTGGAGGATCCAGGTGGAATCGATTTCAAAGGCGGTCTTGTAGAGGTTCTTCAGCTCTTCAGGAACGCGGAGGATGTTTTGGACCGATCCGTCGAAGTACTTGAGATCGTCGAGCATCTCTTGATCCCACAAGCCGAGCTTCTGGAGATCTTTGATGAGGTAATCATTGGTACGAACGAAGTCGCCCGAGAGATTCGATTTCGTATGGATGTTTTTATAGATCGGTTCGATACAAGGATTGAAGCCCATGATGTTCGAGATCGTCGCGGTCGGAGCGATCGCGATACAATTCGAGTTGCGCATCCCTTGGGATTGAATTTTGTTGCGGAGATCATTCCAATCGAGTTTCGCGGAGCGATTGACTTCGATGGTGACGCCACGGTTCTTCTCGAGGAGTTCGAGTGAATCCAACGGCATGATGCCACGTTGCCATTTCGATCCTTGGAAGCTCGAGTAAGCCCCACGTTCAGCGGCGAGGTCGGAGGAGGCGCTGTAAGCGTAGTAACAGATCGCTTCCATGATCTCATCGTTGAAATCGACCGCTTCGACGCTGTCGAAGGCGACACGTTTCATGAAGAGCGCATCTTGCATCCCCATGACGCCCATTCCGACGGGACGGTGACGAGTGTTGGAGGTCTTCGCGGAGACGGTCGGATAGAAGTTGATGTCGATGACGTTATCGAGCATGCGCATGACGATCTTCGTCGTTTTCTTGATCTTCTCGTGATCGATCGATCCATCTTCCTTCAAGTGAGTCGCGATGTTAATGGAGGCGAGGTTACAAACCGCGGTCTCTTCCATCGAGGTATTGAGAGTGATCTCGGTGCAAAGATTCGAGGAGTGAATCACGCCGACGTGATCTTGAGGATTGCGGACGTTGCACGGATCTTTGAAGGTCATCCAAGGGTGACCGGTTTCGAAGATCGCTTCGATCATCTTTTTCCAGAGAGCGAGGATACGGATCTTTTTGCCCGACATCTTTCCTTCGTCGACCAGCTTCTCGTATTCGGTATAGCGTTGCTCGAAAGCGGCGCCGTAGAGGTCGTGGAGATCAGGGGCTTCGTTCGAACGGAAAAGAGTCCAAGTCGCTTCTTTAGAGAGCGTGCCGTTGGAGACTTCTTCGATCCGTTTGAAGAACAAGTCAGGGATCCACAACGCGGTGTTCATGTTGTGGGTACGACGACGTTCGTCGCCGGTCTCTTTACGAAGATCCAAGAAGTCTTCGATATCGGTGTGCCAAGGCTCGAGGTAAGAGCAGAGCGCGCCGGGGCGTTTTCCCCCTTGATTGACCGCGAGGGCGATGTCGTTGGAGACCTTTAAGAACGGAATGATTCCATTCGATTCACCGTTGGTGCCATGAATACGGGCACCGGAGCCGCGAACGGCGGACCAAGAACAACCGAGTCCCCCGGCCCATTTGGAGAGCATGCTGAAGCGGGTCCAGGTCTCGGCGATATCTTCCATGGAATCTCCGGCGTAGAGGAGATAGCAAGAGGAGAGCTGAGGATGAAGCGTTCCCGCGTTGAAGAGCGTTGGGGTCGAAGAGCAAGCCAAACGATTTTTGTAGATGTTATAGAATTCGGTCGACCAGTAGGTGCGATCGTTTTCGAGCATCGACAATCCCATCGAGACTCGCATCCAGAACATTTGAGGAGCTTCGAGATAGGTTTTCTTGGAGGAGGTGTTCGATTCGCGATGGAAAATCAAATAACGGTCATAGAGATTTTGCAATCCGAGGAAATCGAATTGAAGATCGGCAAAAGGATCGATCGAAGAAGCCAAGCGTTCGATATCGTACTCTTGGAGACGAGGATCGAGGCGTTTGAGTTCGATCGCTTTCGGAATGTAAGCGATGAAAGCTTTGCGATGGGCTTCTTTGAGCTTTTCAGGGCCATCGGTAATTTTCCAAGGGAGGGTCCGCTCGTAGATGTAGGAGAGGAGGATACGACCGGCGAAATAACGCATGTCGGCATCGAGATCCATCATCGATTTTGCGTTGAGGATCAAGGTCTCTTCTTTTTCGTCGTTCGTCAGATCGGCCCCGAGGGAATTGACGAGTTTGGAGATGAGCTGATGTTTGGAGAGCGAGAGGGATAATCCGATCGAGGCGAATTCAACACGAGCACGGACATCGTTGAGCGTGGCGAGGTCGACGAGTTCGAGTTGGCCTGCGGTGGTGCCAGGGGCGGCATCCGCTTTGGTCTCTTCTTCGATTTCGAGATCACGAAGCGCGGCGCGGCGGGCGCGGTACTTGCCGTAAGCGAGAGCGACACGGGCTTGGCCGGCATCCATGAGATTTTCTTCGACCATATCTTGAAGTTGTTCGATATGGAGGAAAAGAGGACGTTCCGCGCGGATACGTTGTTCGATCGTTTCACGAACACGGATTCCGACATTGGCAGCATCTTCGACACCGACGGCGAGGCAGGCGTTGGCAACGGCACTTTCGATTTTATGACCGATCCAAGGGACAATCCGGGGTTTGTTCGGATCGGTTTGGTTGGTGTTTCGTCGAATGACTTGTGTGACGATAGTTTCGCTCATGGGTGCTCTCCGTTGGGTATTATCTAATTTATCTAAATTTAAAGGGACTGGGCTTAAATCAAATCGTTTTCGCTCGAGTTTTTGAGCGATCCACTGGTTTGATATTCGACGACGCGCGTTTCGAAGAAGTTCTTTTCCTTACGGAGAAGAATGACTTCATCGAGCCATTGGAAAGGATTGTTCTTAATGTTCGATTGAGCGGCGAGACCGACGGAGTTGAGTCGGCGATCGGCGTTGAAATCGACATATTCCAAGAAATCCTGTTGGCGCATTCCGATTCCATCTTCCGGGAGACAATCTTGAACGAATTCTTTTTCGAGGCGGACGCCTTCGCGCATGAATTCGGAGAGTTCGTCTTGGAATTCCGGAGTCCAGACATCGGGGTTTTCCTTCACGAGTTCGGTGAAGAAGAAGCGACCGAGGGCGATATGCTGAGATTCATCGCGCAAGGTGTATTGGAACATTTGACCGACGCCCGTCATCTTGTTTTGACGATGGAGACTCAACAACATCGCAAAGAGCGCGTAGAATTGAGTTCCTTCGAGGACTTGAGAAACGCCGAAGAGGGCTTTGGCGAACATTTGCTTATTGGAAGTGATCGTCATGTCCAAGCCGCGTTTGAGTTGGGGCATGTACTTGATGATGAAATCGTTTTTCTTCCGGATCGAGGGGACATCGAGGAACCGGGCGGTCACCATATCTTGATCGATATTGAGAGAGCCGATGATGTGAATCAAAGAGTCGGTATGAATCGTCTCTTCGGTGATCCAGCGAAGCGCGGCGAGTTTGAGCTCGGGGGCGGTGAGATATTCTTGGATGACGTGAAGGACGGAGTCGGCGACAATTCCTTCGGCGGCGCTGAAGTAACCGATTCCCATTTCGATGACCCAACGCTCTTTGGCGTTGAGCTTATCGGAGGTCCACATGGCGATATCCTTCGTCATATCGATGACATCCGGCTCCCAGTGGTTGCTCTTCATTTGCTTATAAATTTGGTACGCTTGGGTGTACTTCAAGGGAAGAACGTTGAGTTCCGGTGTTTGGTAGCCCCCGATGACGCGCTTGGCGTTTTGACGTTCGCGCGCTTTGGTGCGGTCGAACTTAAAAGTTTTTCCACGGAAGTGGTGGTAAATGAACTGGTCATCTTCCGTTTCTGTCATCACATCGAGTAGGTCGGAACTCATGTTTTCTCTTCCATTCATTTTTGGCGTTTTGGACGCCTATTTTAAAAGTTGATTTAGACTCTCTTTTCTCAGAAAGTCCCTTGTAGGGTCTTACGTTCAACCATACAACCTGTAGTGTTTTCAAAAGAGTCTAACCCCAATTAGTGGGCATTTACGGCCTTTTTCAGAGTAGAGCGAGCTTCGAAACAACGTCACTTTAGAAGTGGAAATTATCATGGCAAGGAATCTTTAAAAAAAGTTCAAAAAAATTAAAAATATTTGCCTATAAAAACAGTAAAAATAGAAATTACTATTTTTTCAGAGGAAGAGAATTGAAAATGAGGAAAATTGGCTATTCGGATAGAGAGTAAAAATACCTAGAGAAGAAAAAAGGAGGAGCTCTAAGGAAGGCAGGAATGCAAGAAAATGAGGTGAGGGGAAATACAGAAAAGGCAATTTTCTAACAAAGGGGAACGAAGGGGGAATTGTTTGAAATCATTGTTGTATTGAGATTTAAAAAATGGAGCGCCGACG
>JAZKBH010000017.1:0-2019 GCA_040388725.1 Verrucomicrobiota bacterium | reverse complement strand
AGCAAACTTATATATCCAAATTATTTTTGATCTTTTTCATAGGACTCTTCTTAATTTCTCCATGGACCAACGTTAGCTTGAAGCGTTTTTTCAAGCAATGCTTCTAAATTAGCATTAGCTCTAAACTCGACATAAATCTGATACGAAAACAATCCTTTCGAAAGCCGAATTCCCCATTGATTGAGCAGTAACAATAATCGACTGAAACTCCCCTCTCCTAATGCCTCTGGATAAGGGACGGGAATCCCTCTCTCTTGAACAATTTCAAATCCATATTGTTGCAAAAGACGCCGCAGGGATCCGAAGGTAAAAAGCCGGGTATGGGTTAGATCCAAAATTCCCCGCTTCCCATAGTTAAATTGTCCCAATAGCAACATGAGCCGAATCAGGATAAAAGCGACATTTCCTGTCGTCAGAACGAGTTTCACGGAAAGATTCGATTGAGCCGCCTCATGGAGCTTCCGAAAAAAAGTCTCCGGAGACTTGAGATGTTCAATCACGTCCAACATGAGAACGACATCGATCTTTTCAAGACTTTCAGGAATCGGATTCTGATCTAAATCGGTCACGATCATTTTTTCGAAAAGAGAAGATTCAGGGGCAGGATATTGATCCACTCCGACTACTCGACATCCCTTTTTCCGAAGAGCCTCTTGAAAAGCTCCCGGCCCACAACCGATATCCATCACCCTTGTTTTTTCAGGGACAGCATTCAATGCTAAAAGATGTGAGCTTGGATAATTGAGCTTCGACGCATAATGCACATTCGGTTCCGCTTCTGCTGCCCACTCGACATCAAAATTGCGACGATAAAGAAGTTGGTATTTTTGAAGTCGAGCGGCCGTTGTCGCCCGAATGACATCCAATCCATATTTGATTCCGTTCACGCGGCAGATCTCACTCCCGTAATACGTCGGAATCGGAATCTCCTGAATTCGAAGCCCTGCAAAAACCAACTGAATAATGATCTCCGTATCGAAATGAAATGCATTCGTATTCAGTTCAAACGGAATTCGCTTCAGGGCTTCAATGGTATAAAGCCGATACCCCGAATGAAACTCGCTGAAATGCGTTCTCAGCATGGCGTTTTCAAAGGCGGTTAAAATTTTATTGGCGATATATTTATAAAGCGGCATTCCCCCCCGAAGCGCCCCCCACCGTGAAATCATTCTCGATCCAAAGACCGCGTCCGCTTCTCCGGCAATCAACGGCTGAATCAGTTCGGGAATCGCTTCGGGGGCATATTGTCCATCCCCATGAAGCAAAACCACGATGTCGAATCCCTTTTCAATCGCGTAAAGAAATCCAATTTTTTGGTTTCCTCCATATTGCTGATTTTCCGGGTTTTTGAGAACGGTGATCGGAAAAGGAAGCTTTTGGCCCCGTGCGGCCTCTTTCCCGAGCTCGTAGGTGGCATCATCGGATGCATCATCGATAATGAGGACTTCAAAGGAAACGTTGGGGATATCTTGAGGAATTCGTTGAAGAACGGAGAGAATCGTCGATTCCGCTTTATAGGCCACGATAAAGACCAGCGCCCGCTTCATAAAATGACCGTAGCGAGGTTTTGGAGAGAAGTCGATCTAAAGACCTAAACGAAAGACATTGTTTCGCATCCGCCTTCGCTAAAGCTTCGGCGTGACAGGCGACGCAAAGCGGCCCAAGTTTCACCCCTAAGATTATTAAAGCAGTTCTCGCACGACGACACTATGCCCCGACGTCAGGAAAATTGAACCGCCAAGGACGCCAAGGATCGCCAAGGTTGAAATTCCAAACAAATCGCCTCGAACGTGTTCGATGCTAAAACATGAAAAGAATTTTTCTTTTAAACACGTTTAAAGAGAAAATTTTATTCATGTTTTACAGCGCTTTAAAAAAGCGCGGTTCTTTGTTTTAACCCAGATCTTGCATTGGGAATTTAAAAACGGGAGGGCCAAGCGATGCGCGGCCTTGATTTTGAGAAGAAAAGAAGCATGGCCGCGCATCGCTTGGCCCTCCCTTTCTATTCACCAAAAAGTT
>JAZKBH010000016.1:0-1602 GCA_040388725.1 Verrucomicrobiota bacterium | reverse complement strand
ATAGGCATAAATCGACGATGCATTGGCTCTCGATTCTCTGAAGTTTTCATTTTTATTATTTTCCGTTAATCCCCCGGGACTTCCAAAAAACTTCGTTCCCCATCCCGTCGAGCCCCACCCGTCCTTCAAGCTTCCTTTGTACTCGATCGCCGCCTGATTGATATCGGTCAAGTGAGTGAAAACATTCTCTCCTCCAAATTCTAAATTATTATTACTCTGTTTGAAATCGTAGCCGAGACTCACCTCTCCCGTGATCTCACGAAGTTTTGGCAAAGGGATCCGATACCGAGTACTCACCTGCCAACTTTTTCCCGTGATTCCGAGATCCCCCGCGGTTCCCTGGGCCTCGGCATAAGCGCCGATGAATTCCAATTCATGGTGCCAGGGCAATGGGATGATATAGTTGCCGGAGTGAGCAAAAAAACGACTCGTCGGATTGCTCGTCGTGAATTGATAATTCATCTGATGCCCCTGCATAAAAGCATCTCCCCAATTAAAACCTGTCAGGTATCGATCCTCTCCCGTTAACGAACTTCCCGAGTCTTCATAGCCCGCAAAAAAACGAACCGGAAAACGATCTTGTACCTTTAAAATTAAATCACTCTTTCCCTGCTCACTTCCTGCAGCCAGACAGAGATCTGCCTGACGAAAAGGATTTCGATTCACCCAATCCAACCCCGCGCCCATCGATTCATCCTGAATCGGATCCCCTGGCTTCAATCCAAAGTCTTCGATTAAATCTTCTCCCTTAAACCATCGATTTCCTTCGACCGTCACCTTTCCGACAGACGATTTAATGACAACGATTTGGAGGACTCCATCGACAAGCTTTTGTTCCGGAATCATCACACGAACCCAGACCTCTTCTTCCATTCGAAAATGCGATTCCACGCGCTGTTGAATCTCATTCATTTTTTGAAGCGAAAGCGGGTGATCAAAAAAGGAGGCCAGAGTTCGCTCTAACTTCTCTCGACTTTTTAAATAGACCCGACTATCCAACCCTCTTACGCCCGGCATTCCTCCGACTCGAAGTCGGAAATCTTCCTCCCACAAAACCAATCCTTTAAGTTCCTTTAAAACAATTTTTTCCGATCCTTCACTCTCGGTCTTTTTCTCGATTTGAAAGGTCCCTGTTTCTGGCTTTAAAGTCTTCGGAGCGACACGCGAAAGATCCTGAGCAGACAATAATCCGATAAGTAAAAATAAATGAAAACTCTTGCTGATAAATAGCTTGAGAATTTTCATTCCTATAAGCTACTTATTACTCTGTTTAATGTAAAATATTAAATACGATTAAAAACCCTCATTTACCACCTAAACCTCTCCCCCCGATTTCAAATTGCCTGTGAAAGCTTCTCTTTATCCCAGATCTTCCATCAGGACTCGTTTTACGATCTTAAAATACAAAACTTTTTGGTGAATAGAAAGGGAGGGCTAAGCGATGCGCAGCCAGGCTTCTGTTCCCTCTTAACGTCAAGGCCGCTCCCGCATGTGCGGGATTGGCCCCTCCCGATTTTAAATTTCCAATGCAAGATTTGGGTTTATCCCATTTCATGCAATAGGAATTGATCAGGAGCGATCGCGGGTCGCGATCACGTTCCC
>JAZKBH010000015.1:0-7125 GCA_040388725.1 Verrucomicrobiota bacterium | reverse complement strand
TTCCTACACCGTGTATGATTTGGTTGATGCGGCTGCCTCCAAAGGAATCCATTGCATTGCAGTGACCCCTCATGGGAGAGTTTTTTATGATCGGCAAGCGCAAGAATATGCCGCGCAAAAAGGGGTTCTTCTTATTTTTGGAATCGAAAAAAGAGTCGAAGGAAAAGAGGTTTTGATTCTCAATGTCGTCCCCGAAGAAATTCCATCACCGATGACTTTTGCGGATCTTCGATCGCTTCGATTAAAACGTGGCGGCGATATTTTAGTCGTAGCGCCTCATCCTTTTTATCCGGCAAAATGTTGCATGGGAGATTTAATGGAGACGCACGCGGATCTGATGGATGGGATTGAATACGCACATTTGCATCTCCCTTTCTACAATCCGAATGATCGGGCCGTCGAATGGTCGATTGAAAAATCAAAACCGATTTTGGCAAATTCGGATACGCACCATCTTTTTATGTTCGGTCGCAATTATACCGAAGTCGATTCTCCTGACTTTAGTATTCGTTCCATTTTTCAAGCGATTCGCGAGAGAAAGACGCGGGCCATTGTCCATCGGCCTACCTTCGGAGAACTGATTCGATTTGTTCTTCAGGTGACCTTTTTTCAAGGAGTTGTTCGCAAGGCGTTGCGGTCTCGTCGTCGACTCATTCAATCCGCTCAAATTTAATCTAAGGAAAATGATGAAGACTCAAGATGCTTATCAAAAATTAATTCAAAGAATGCGCGAAATTTCCTACGTCGGAGGAGCATGTGCCTTATTAAGTTGGGATGAAGAGACTTACCTTCCTGAAAAAGGACGCTCTTATCGAGCCGAACAAAAAGCGTTTTTAAGTGGATGGAGTCATGAGCGATTTGTTGATCCCGAAGTCGGAAAATGGCTCGAGATTTGTTCGGATACTCCTGAGGGTCTTGATCCTGATCAATGTGTGAATGTTAGGGAATGGAGACGAGATTATAAACGCTCGACGGTTTTAACGAAAGAAATGGTGGAAGAATTTGAGCAAGCTCGCTCAGAGACTCATCATCTTTGGGTTGATGCACGAAAGGAGTCGAACTTTAAAAAGTTTGCTCCGGGTTTAAAGCGACTGCTTGATCTTTCCAAAAAACGGGCTGATGCATGGGGATATGAAGAATCTCCGTATGATGCACTCTTGGAAGAATACGAGCCGGGAATGCGGGTGAGTCAGTTGATCCCTGTTTTTTCGGATTTAAGAAAAGCTTTAACTCCGATCATTCCTATTGCAGTCGAAAAATCGCGCGCAGCCAAAGTGACTCTTCCGGAGGCGGAATACACGATCGCACAACAGCAAAAGCTGAATCAAATGGTCGCCGAAGCGATCGGATTTGACTTGAAAGCAGGGCGAATTGATACCACGGTCCATCCTTTTTGTTCAGGAATCGCATCCGGGGATTGTCGACTGACCACTCGGTATGTGACGGATCAATTTTTAACGTCGCTTTACGGGGTGATGCATGAAGCGGGACATGGGATGTATGAACAAGGACTCAAAGATGAAGGGTTTTCAACGCCGATGGGGCAGGCTCTTTCTCTCGGAATTCATGAATCCCAATCTCGATTTTGGGAGAATCATATTGGCCGAAGCCGCGCTTTTTGGGAGTTTCTCTATCCGAAGGTTGTCGAAATATTCCCTCACTTAAAATCCGTTTCTCTCGATCAAATATTAGCCTCTGTCAATCGGGTTGAGCCGAGCTTTATTCGTGTGGAAGCAGATCCTGTCACTTATGATCTTCATATTATCCTTCGGTTTGAAGTCGAGCAGAAGCTCTTTTCCGGAGAGATCACGGTGGATGAAGTTCCTGAATACTGGAATTCTACTTTTGAAAAATTGATGGGTTTAAAGGTTCCGAATGAGGCAAGTGGGGCTCTTCAGGATGTGCATTGGAGTTGGGGACTTTTCGGTTATTTTCCGACTTATACGTTGGGAAATCTGAATGCAGCGCAGCTCTATAGAGCGATGGAAAAAGACCTGGGCTCGCTAGACGCAAAAATGAGGAAAGGGGAGTTTGCTCCCATTTTAAATTGGCTTCAGCAGAAGGTGCATCAACAAGGGAAACGACTCAATCCGACAGAGCTCATGAAATTCGCGACAGGATCACCGACGGAAGCTCGTTCTCATATTGAATATCTCACTAAGAAATTCGCGCAGACCTAGTTTGTTGATTAAGAATTAATTATTCTTCCCGGAAATCCTAATCCACACATTTCTAAGGAAAGCAGAAAGGCTGGAAAATAAGATCTTTTTTTTCTGAGTTAAATAATTTCCTGAATTCCGGCCTTCCTTAGAGTGCACTGTATTATTCCTTCCGACCTTTAAATGCTCAAACCCCTGTCTTGATCTTTTGAACGGATGCCTTACCTTATCCCTGAAAGAAAAAATTGTGGATGAATCTCAACAAATGGAAAAACGGGCGAAGAAAGCCGCTGAAATTGTGGCGAAACCACAGTTATATAAGGTTTGCGAGGGGTGTGAGTCGATTGTGTTGGTGAAGGCCGTCACATGCCCGAGCTGTCACGGTTATCGATTCGATGATGCTCATGTTCGTGTCGTCGAGCAGGCAAAGATTCTCGGATCACGACCTGCGACCACCCTTTCGAGTGAAGATTTTCAATAATTTAAGAATATTGTCTCAATGAGTCAATTTTTCGTTAAATTTCAGTAAATCTAATACTTTTTCTAACTGACGGACGATCCTTGACTATTGTTGCAGGATCGATACCTTCTCCCCAACTTTTTAAAAAATACTATGGTTCCTATCTCTCAAATGTGGACGGTCACTAGCTACGTGCTAGGTCAGAAAATCAAAGGCAATAAACGCTACCCACTCGTACTGATGTTGGAGCCTCTTTTCCGCTGTAACCTCGCTTGCGCAGGATGCGGAAAGATTCAATATCCTGATCATATTCTCAACAAACGCTTAACACCTGAACAATGTTGGGCTGCTGCGGATGAATGTGGTGCACCGATGGTCAGCATCCCCGGTGGTGAACCGTTGATCCATCCTGAGATCGATAAGATCGTCGAAGGATTGGTTGCTCGTAAAAAATACGTTTACCTCTGCACGAATGCGATTTTGTTGAAACGGAAGATCGATCTTTTCAAACCTTCCAAATATCTCACTTTCAGTGTTCATATGGATGGATTGAAGGAAGAGCACGATACTGCCGTTTGTCGCGATGGTGTCTATGATACGGCGATCGAAGGAATTAAAGAAGCGGTGAAACGCGGTTTCCGTGTTTGTACGAATACGACGCTCTTTGATAATGCGAATCCTGAACATGTTCGTAGTTTCTTTGACGAAATGATGAGACTCAATGTCGAAGGAATGATGCTTTCCCCCGGTTACAGCTATCAAAAAGCTCCCGATCAAAAACATTTCCTTCCTCGTACCCAAACGAACGAACTTTTCAGTAAGATCCTTGGAAACAAAAAGAAAGAATGGAGATTCAATCTTTCACCTCTCTTTTTGGAATTCCTTCAAGGGCGTCTCGATTACGAGTGCATTCCTTGGGGAAGTCCTTGTTACAATATCTTCGGATGGCAAAAACCTTGTTATCTTCTTCAAGACGGTTATGCGGCGACTTTCCGCGAGCTCATGGAAGAGACCAATTGGGGTGATTACGGTCACAAAAGCGGCAATGAAAAATGCTCGAACTGCATGGTTCACTGTGGTTTTGAACCTTCTTGCGTGGATGACACGTTCAGTTCTTTCGGCGGATTTATTCGTACCGTCAAAGCAACCCTTGCTTCCTAATTGGATTTAAGAAAGAACTTCTATGTCAAACGTAGCGACCAATTCTATTAGCAGTTCCCCTCAAGGAATGACCTTTCATTGTCAAAGTGATCAAGAGCGCATCGAAGCGATCGATAAAGCTTTTGATTATCGTGGCGATGTCACGTTGACACTCTTCAATGGTTCCTCCATGGAAGGGTATATGTTTAACCGGACCTCCCGTCCTCCTCATCCTCATATTCAAATCTTTTTGAAGGGTGAAGAGAAACAGACGATTATCCCTTATAGCGACATTCAATCCATTGCCTTTTCAGGAAAAGATACTGCGGATGGTAAGTCCTGGCAAAATTGGATGGAGAAAAAAGGGGCTGAACGCGAAGCGGAAGCAGAGCGGATCAAAGCCGAGGGCGAAAAGCTCGGAATTCTTTAAACAATCAAGGGCGAAGGAAACTTCGCCCTTTTTTGTGTCTCTGAATATTTGACTTGAAATAAATGCAGGAATTTTCCTTCTCGTCGAAATGACTCACAATCTCGAGAATTGTTTCAAAGCAGGGAAAAGGTCGAATTGCAAAAAAAGAAATGGTCCCCTAAATCAAAATTTAAAAATTCAACGAGAATTTTAAAAGTATAGTACATAGGAATACCTCCTGAATATGAAAACCATAGTAGGAATTCTTTTTTTGATCATTATTTTTTATGTAGGACTTCTGTCTTTATGGCTCGTGGGAGGATTGGGTATTTGTGGAAATAACACCATGAACTTTTTGATGGGATCTTTTTTCGGAATTGGTTTTCTTTTTTTAAATTTGATTGTCGGATTTTTATTTCCAAAAGGAAAAGTTATATCGGTAATATTTTCATCTTTTTCTTTTTTAGGTTCTACCTTTGATTTGATTAAAGGAGAGTGGAAAGGCTTTGCTGGGAGTGTATTAATTCTTAGTTTTTCAATTCTAGGTATTTGGCTTGGAATCAAAATACAACAAAAACTTTCAAAGCAATCTCCAATCCACTAATTTCCTCGAGAGTGAAGTCGAACAAAGCTTAATGGTATTATTGAAAGAGTGGGCAGAGCTGGATTCGAACCAGCGAAGTCATAGACAGCAGATTTACAGTCTGCCCCGTTTGGCCACTCCGGAATCTGCCCGTAGGTGGGAGGTATGTGTTAGGAAAAGTTTGAAGAGATGTCAATTCTCTTAAAAAACAAAATACAATCTCACGCAAAGTCACAAAGTGGCCCAAGTCTCCTCCCAAAATACCAAATGAATTTTAGGGGTGAATCTTGGGCAACTTAGCGGCTTTGCGTGAGATCTGTATTTTGTTTTATCTCTTATGTCGAATAAACGACATCTTCATCTTTGGGGGCGCCTGTTTTCATCGCCTTGAAGAAGTTCGTTCCCATTTCCCAGATCGGTCCGGGGAATTTCTTGAGGCCGCCTAAGACATCATCGAGTCCAGTGATAAAGCGATCGATTTCTCGAGGTCCACAAATCAACGGAGGAAGGATTTTAACGATGTCACATTTATTGGCCGCCACTTGGGTTAAAATGCGGTGTTGGCTCAACATCGGGGTCACAATGAGCTGAGGGAAGAGGCTTGGATCCATCGCATGAACGGCTTTCCATCCCATTTTCATCATCATGGAAGAAGGCTCTCCAAATTCGATCGCTGCCATGAGTCCTTTGACTCGTACTTCTTTGATGACTTCGTGCTTTTGCTGAAGCTCAAGAAGACGTTGCTCAAGGTAGGCTCCTTGTTTCGCGGCGTTTTCAGGAAGCTTTTCATCTTCGAGAATGGAGAGGGCAGCGAGACCGCTCGCACAGGCGAGGTTGTTCCGTCCAAAGGTGGTGGAGTGAACGATGCAACGATCGAGACGAGAGAAGGTCTTTTGATAGATGGATCGTCGAGTGATAATGGCACCGACGGGGACGTAGCCGCAACTGAGGGCTTTCGAGAGAGTGATGATATCAGGTTCTAATCCCCAATGCTCGAAGGCAAACCATTTGCCGGTTCGTCCAAGACCGGTTTGGACTTCATCACAGATGAAAAGAGTGCCATATTTACGACAGAGCTCTTGGGCTTTGATGTAATAGTCGCCTTTCGCGAACTTGACCCCTTTCCCTTGAACGAGCTCAAGAATGAATGCCGCGACATCTCCTTTTTTGAGTTCGTATTCCAATTGGGTCAGATCGCCGAGATCTACTTTATCGCAGCCTGGAAGAAATGGAGTGAAGCCTTCATGAAAAAACGGATTACCGGTGACGGAAAGCGCTCCGTGGGTCAAACCATGATATGAGTTATTGAGGGAAACGAGACGGGGACGGCCTGTGGCGGCTTTCGCAAATTTAAGGGCACCTTCTACGGATTCGGTTCCGCTATTGCAGAGGAAAACAGCGTTGAGGTGAGGGGCTCCTTGTTGGGCGAGGCGTTTGACGAGGGCTTCGGAGAGAAGTCCACTCATGAGGGCGGAGTCCATTTGAACCATATTCGGAAGGTTCATGTCGAGGACATCCCGGATCGCTTTTTGAGCGACCGGATGATTTCGGCCCATATTGAAGACACCGAAACCAGAGAGAAAATCGAGATAGTCTTTGCCATCCATATCGTAGAGGTAACATCCCTCAGCGCGGGCATAAACTTTGTCAAAGCCGATCATCCGTTGAACCTTCACTAAGGTACGGTTCATGTATTGGTCGTGGAGCTTGTAGTTTTCTCCGAGACGTGCGGTGACGATTTCTTTAAGATCAAAAGGCATAGTGGAGTTCAAGAATGCACGGGTTTGAGTCGGTTTCAATAGTGAAAATAAAAGCATAAAGGCCATTTTCTCACGCAACGCCGCAACGACACGACGTTTTGATATTTTAGAGCCCTCGGTCGTCCGTTTTTTAATCTAAGAATGAATTAGCATAGTGTCGTTGCGGCGTTGCGTGAGAAAATGGTTTTTGCTGTTTTTTTTCACATTTGACGACTGCTCCCGAGGCCCCCTAGATTGGCTTTTCATAAACAAAAGGAACTATGAAAAAGATCACCGTTTTTTTAACTGCGCTCACATTAATCTCTGCTACGCTTTGGGGCGTGGATAAATCAACATTAAAAAATATTAACGATCAATTTAGTTACGCCCTCGGTTACCAAATTGGAAAAGACTTTAAAAATCGCGGTGTTGCCATCGACCCCGCTCTTGTTTCATCAGCCATGAAAGAAGCGCTCGCCGGAAAAGAATGTGCTTATACGGAGAGCGAAATTCAACAAATCATGATGACCGTCCAAGAACAAGCGAGCGCCAAACAAGGTGAAGCGGCGGTAAAGCTTGGAAAAGCGTTTCTCGACGACAACGCGAAAAAAGCGGGCGTCAAAGTGACTGCGAGC
>JAZKBH010000014.1:4898-7266 GCA_040388725.1 Verrucomicrobiota bacterium | reverse complement strand
AAATCACTATCTGTTTTCTTAAATTCACTTTTGCTTTGTCTCGGCGCGGGAAGAGGAATTGAAGCAAAGTTTGTCGGTGCTTTTTTAGTGGAAGACGTCAGAGGAAGTGCCTTTGTGAAGGTCGGCTGAGTAGGAGGAGCTGAATGAGTAAACGAAGGGGATGAGGAGATCATCGTTCGAGTCGGAGAGACGACGTTGGATCCTCCTTCAATGGCAGCTAAAATGCTCTGTACGGTCTGCATTAAAGACTCCGATTGGCTTAACATTTCATGCGAGGCGGCGGCAGTCTCTTCGGCTTGGGCGGCGTTGGATTGGACCACTTTGTCCATTTGGCTCAAGGAATTATTAATTTGAGAGATACCCGCGGATTGTTCTTTTCCTGCATTCGCAATTTCATCGATCACTTTATCGACAGAGACTGTCTTTTCCATGATCTTCTCGAAGGAGGCGATGACATCCAATGATTTGGATTCGAGTTGATGAATACTATCCGAGACTTTCGTGCTCGCTTGGACATTGAGATGGCTTTTCTGAATCGAGCTTTCGATTTTATCCGAGGTCTCTTTAGCGGCTTGGGCGCTCCGATGAGCGAGATTTCGAACTTCGTCCGCAACGACGGCAAATCCCATTCCGGCTTCGCCTGCTCGGGCAGCTTCAACTGCCGCATTGAGTGCGAGAATATTGGTTTGAAAGGCGATTTCATCGATATCTTTGACAATTTTAGCGACCTGACCATCGGCCTCTTGCATTTCACTGACAGCCTGTTTCATATCCGCGACCGCTTTTTTAATCTCGGAAAGCGTGGACGTCATTTGTTCGATTTGAGTCTTTCCAATTTCGACGGAGCGACGTGCTTCTTCCGAGAGCTTTTTGGAGGCCGTCGTGTTTTCTGAATTGGTTTTCACCATGCTCGAAATTTCTTCCATGGAAGCACTTGTCTCTTCAAGACTTGCGGCTTGTTCACTTGCTCCGGTCGCGAGGGATGTACTCGCAGAAGAAACTTCGTGAGCTGCTGTCGCCACTTGTTCTCCCACCATTTTGATATTCATGGCTCCATCCAAAAGAGGAAGAGCGATTTTACGAGAGATCCATGCCCCAGAAATGACAAGGCAAATGACAACAATCAGAAGAATGACATAAAGTTTATTCAGAAGCGAGTCGGTGGTAGCCATAGCATCATCCATGTCCAAGCCGACTAAAAGGGCCCATCCTAATCCTTTATAGCCTAAAGCGCCCTCAGACTTTGAAAATCCGGTGATCTGAGGCACTCCTTTTTCATCCAAAGTATTGACCGTATATCCGCTTTCTTTGACGGCTTTTGTTGCTTCTAGATTTTTTTCTGAGACGAGGTTTTGTTTTAAAATAATTCCCATATCTCGATGGAATTCTTCACGACCATTGTTGGCATTAGGATCATAATCGATAAGGACCGTTCCATCCTCTTTCAAAAGGGTAAACATCGAGGTTTTATTGTGACCATTTCGGGTAAGTTCTTTCCATTGGGCCTGAATAATGGATTCAACAAGAGCGAGTCCTGCGACATTGTGCCAAACCCCAATTTGTTTCCCTACAGCATCAAAAACAGGAGCGGAAAAGCTGATCGCAAGCCCTTCTTTGTCATCTCTATAAACATTTTTAAGATCTTCATCTGGATAGACATCCTGAACGTAAGTTCCTTTTAAAACATCGGTATTTAAAAAATCACCTGCCATAACCTTTCGGAACCACATCGTATCTTTATAGTTTTTCTCATAGAGATGGGTCGTGTTGATCGGTTTTCCTAAAGCATCTAAATCATTGATGGCAACGACACGACCTTCCATATCGACCATCATCGAGAGAGGATAGAGTCCATAGAGAGCAACGTATTCATTAATGACGGGAACGATTTTGTTATTCGCGGATCCTACTTTATACCAGCTGGTTTTCTCATTAATAATCGAATTGTCTCCGAAGGCTTGAACATCTCCATATCGTTCAAAAAGATTGCGGTCAATTTTATCCATCGTGGATACGGCAATAGCTTGATATGTGCCGGCAACCTGTTCGGAAAGGGAGTTTTTTAGAACAAAGGAAAGTCCAAAAACAATGAGCACCGGTGCAATACCGGTAATCAAAAAGGAAAGAATTAGTTTTTTTGACATGCTTATTTGATTCATATGAATTCTCCGTTATTTGAAATAAATATAGGTGAGGGGGATGATTGTTAGATGATTTACCGAGCGAGGATGAGCCAGGAAGGGATCCCTTGGATGCTTGTATCTAATTTACGATTTAAAATGTTTTTGTAAAGAGGGATTAAGATTTCTCTCTCAATTTCATTTTGCCCAAATTGGGATTGGTGGATGAAGTTTTTAAGGGTACTAAA
>JAZKBH010000014.1:1363-4881 GCA_040388725.1 Verrucomicrobiota bacterium | reverse complement strand
CTTTCAATAAATGGATTTTCTTGATGATGAAGGGCGGCCAAAAAGAATGATTCGAGGCGATTGATGGATTGTTCAGGACTTGAAATGAGCTGAATCCATTCTTGAGCGGCTTTTCCTAAAGCCATTCGTTTCGCGTGATTTTGGCTTAAATCGAGGATGGCGTCGCGCATCGTTTCCGGAATACTTGCATGGAGTCCGGTTTGTCCATGTTGAACGAGTTCCAACTGAGCTTGGTCGCCCCATGGTGTGGAATTGGTGATCGCTGGTTTTCCAAGATTCATCCCTTCCGCAAGGGTATAGCCGTAACTTTCTCCAAAGAGGGTGGCGTGGAGAATGCCGTCCAAGGCAGAGAAAGTGAGTTTCAGAAGATTCGGATCATCACTCTCCTTGAGAATAATGAAGGCCTCTCGATCTGGAGCATTTTGAAGCGAGTGGGCTAATCCTGAGGGAGGTTCACGGAGGAGGAGTTTGATTTTTGGATTTTTTTTGCGAGCGAGTCGAAAGGCGACAATGGAGAGAAGCGACCATTTATGAATTTCCGCGCGGGCGATACGACCCCATAAAACTTCATCCGAAGCGACCCCGATCGACTTTCTAAATTCTTGAATTTGTGATTCAGGAAGAGGTGTCTCTGGGGGAAGGGGATACGGACAGACACTTTGATATCTAAAAAAGTTTTGAGGAAAAGAGGCATCATAAGCAAGAGTGGCCTGAATGGCACTCGTGGTACTGATAAAAAGACGAAAGTCCGTCCATTGGTTTTCTCGGGGATTGTCGAGTCGTCCAAAAACATTGGTTTGAATAATGGGGATCTTGGGGATTCCTTCAAGAGCGATACCGAGGATATCACCGCTGTGAGGGAATCCAGGACAATGGGCGTGGATGACATCCGGTTTAAGGGTGAGGAGGAATTCGCGAAGCGAATGGGCGTTGCCGTGATGGAGAGTCACTTCGATATGGAGGGCTTCGAAATTTTGACGTCGGGGGCCATCATCAAGAGCAAGAACATGAAGCGAGTGGCCTCGTTTTTGAAGGCCTTGAGCCCAGATCAATGCGGCTTTTTCAGTTCCCCCCAAGCCCAGTCCATTAAGAAAAACGAGGATTTTCATTCAAAAATGAATAAAGTGCTCAGATTAAATATCCCTTGGGGATTTAAGACGTTTAGGGTTTGCGAAGAGCAGGAGAGTAATCTAAAAATAAGGGTATTCATGAAATCAGAAAGACTCATCCCATCTCGCATAAAGGTGATGGTAGATCTGTTTTTGAGAAATGTCATGATGAAAAACCGAGTTTCGACCGCCGATCGAGATGATCAAGATCGATCGGGGATGAGATCTTGTTTTAAAAGAGCAATTTTATTGAATTTCGCTCTCCTTTTTTTATTTCAAATTCAATTACTGTCCGCGGATTCTCTTGTTCGGGAACAGAGTTTTACAGGGAATTATATCGCTGAAACGACTGATCGTGAGCTTAGTCGAAAATGGGTTGAATTTTTAGAAGAAATGAGATCAAAGATGGCCTCTTTTATGGGACTTGAGGCACAAAGTGAGCATCGAGTTTTAGTGCGTCAGGTAAAGAGCTTGCCTGGAGGAATCAGGTCCTCGTTTCATGCCTGGGTGAGTGATGGGAAATTGGATTTTTATATTGAAGTCACCGATCCACTCGATCTGGCTCAATTTAAAAGAGAGATTCTTAAAACTTTTATTTACGATCGAATTTTACCGAAAAATAAAAAATGGGTCTCAGGAGAGGGCCTGCCCGAAATTCCATTTTGGCTCATGGAAGGACTTTTTCAGAAATTTGAGCCGATGGAGGATGAGATTGCTGAAAAAATAGTGAAGCGAATGGTCAAAGTTCAAAAAGCTCCTCCTTTAAAAACGGTTTTAGAATGGAAAGAGTGGGGAAGTAACAAGTTGGAAGTGCAGTTTCAAAAAACATTTTCATACGCCCTTTTATTGTGGCTCACGAAAGATATCGAACAGCGAAATCTTTTTTGGTCGAGTTTATCGGCCGGGATGACTCGATGGATGGATGCCGATTCAGAGGAAATGGAGTCTCGATGGCAGCGCTATCTCTCTTCATTTAAAGTGAAAGATGAAGTTTTTTTCGGTTGGGAAGAAACGCAGCGTGCCGTCTCGAATCTCCTCTTTGTGGCGGCTCCGGTTGAAAGTGCGGAGAGCCGAGAAACTTATTTAGTAAAATGGGATGAACTAAGAGGGGTTAAAAGCCGAGCCGCCATGATTCCAGTTCTCGTCGAGCGAGAACGGGATCTTTTACTCTTAGAGGTCCAGGCGCATTTTTCATGGAGACCCTTTTTATTTCACTATCGTTCCGCCATTCATCTTTTAGTGGATGAATTCAAAACTCCTCCGCAACGAAAGAGTAATGCTTATTCACGTCCAATTAGTGAGATTAATCAGAATGTGGCGGTTAAAAAGACGACTTATGAGGATTTAGTGACGTTGGCCAAAAAGGATTTAGAGAGCGTTCAATCTCGTGCTTCAGGAATCAGTGATTATTTAGATTGGTTTTTGGTCTCCTTTTCGAGTGATGAAGATCGATTTATGTTTGAGGATTATTTTCAGACCGTCGGAAAGGGAAATGAGTTTGAGGTGCAAGGGGGAGACTTATATCGTCAGCAGGGGATTAAGGTCGAAAAACGAGGGGACTAAAGATAAAGGCAGGTCTCGCACAACGACACAAAGACGCAAAGTAAAGGCAGGCTTAAATCTAAAAAGCTTCTTTGTTTTTCGTGAGGTCGTTGTCTTGTAGTACGAGATAATGCCTTTTTCTGTGTCGTTTTTATTGGAATTTTTGGCGATTTTAGTCAGTCTCCGCGCATGACAAAGATTTATGTTTTTCCGGGTCAAGGCTCACAAAAAGTTGGAATGGGCAAAGAACTTTTTCCTCTCTTTCCCGAAGAAGTCTCACAAGCGAATGAAATTCTCGGATATTCCATTGAACAGCTTTGTACGGAAGATCCTCATCAATTACTCAATCGAACCGATTACACTCAGCCTGCTCTTTATATCGTGAATGCTCTTTCTTATCTTCAAAAGGTGAAAGAGACTGGGATTAAACCGAGCCTCGTAGCAGGACATAGCTTGGGTGAATATAATGCGCTTTTGGCCGCAGGCGTTTTTGATTTCGCGACGGGGTTAAAATTAGTTCAGAAACGGGGAGCTCTCATGGCCCAAGCTCAAGGGGGAGGAATGGCGGCGGTACTCGGAATGCCCGTGGAAAAAATTCGCGAACTCTTGCAAAACCCAGCTCATTCGGGAATTGATGTTGCGAATTTCAATGCTCCTGAACAAACCGTCATCTCTGGTCCTGCTGAAGCGATTCAAAATGCGAAAGCTGACTTTGATGCGGCAGGGGCCAAACGTTATGTGGTTTTGGCGGTGAGTGGCGCTTTTCATTCCCGTTATATGAAACCGTCTCAAGAGGAGTTCGAAAAGTTTTTGGAGGGGTTTACTTTTAAAGCCCCGGAAATTCCTGTGATCTCGAATGTCCATGCG
>JAZKBH010000014.1:0-1353 GCA_040388725.1 Verrucomicrobiota bacterium | reverse complement strand
AGATTACGTCATCGGTTCGATGGGTCGAGACCATTCGATTGCTTTTGGAAAAGCCCGAAGCAGATTTTGAAGAAGTCGGTCCCGGCCGGGTTTTAACGGGATTGCTCAAGCAGATTAAAGGATAGTGTCGTTTTGAGAAGAAAACCCCTTCCAATACAGTTTTTGACAGGATGAACGGGATTTACACAATAAATGCATGCCGAATATGGATTAAGTTCGTTTGTTAATTTGAATGCCCACAATTCAAATTTAATCGAGTGAAGGTTTTCTCCTGTTCATCCTGTAAATCCTGTCAAAAATGAATTTCTCATGAAATCACGCCATCCTGTTCCTGCAAAACGCTGGATCCATCTTCCTTTAGTGGAAGAATCAGAGCGTTTGGCGAGAGAGGCTTCGATGAGGCCGATGTTGGGGCATGTCCTCTGGCATCGGGGATGTCAAACCTTGGAACGCGTCCAAGATTTTTTATCCCCGCGTCTTCAGTCGTTAAGTGATCCATTTCTTCTGACGGATCTCCAAAAAGCGGCCCAAGTTATTTTGAAGGCTATTGAAGAGTCAAAGCAGATTGTGATCTATGGGGATTATGATGTGGATGGAATGACTTCTACGGCTTTCTTTTACCGTTTTTTGAAAAAGCTGGGAGCACGGGTCGATTGTTTTTTGCCGAATCGAATGAGTGAAGGGTATGGACTGACGCTTCAAGCCGTCAAAAGATGTCTCGAAGAGAAGCGTCCTGATTTATTGATTGCGGTCGATTGCGCCACAACGGCGATTGCAGAGACGAAGTATTTGAGAGAGCAAGGGGTCGATGTGGTGGTAGTCGATCACCACGAACTGGCAGAGGAACGTCCCCATGCAACGGCCTTTGTGAATCCTCATCAGGATGGGATTTTGACCTATTTGGCGAGTGTTGGTTTGGTTTTTAAAGTCTGTCATGGCATTTTGAAGCAGGGAGGCGAGAATCAACGTCAACGCGTCGATCTTCGGGAATTTCTCGATCTCGTGGCGTTAGGAACAGTCGCTGATTTAGTTCCCTTGATTGATGAAAATCGAATCCTTGTTCAAAGGGGATTGGAACAGATCACGAAGAGTCAAATATTAGGGATCCGCTCCCTGAAAAGGGTTTCCGGAATTCGAGGAGAGGTGAAGGCGTCCGATGTCGGTTTTCGTTTAGCGCCCCGTTTAAATGCAGGAGGGAGACTCGGAGATGCGTGTCGCTCTCTCGATGTTTTAATTTCGGATAATGAAGTGGAAGTGGAGCGTCTCGTTCAGGAATTAGATCAGGCGAATAAAGATCGCCAAAAAATTGAACAGACTATTTTGGAAGAAGCTTTTTCTGAATTAAGCGAGCGA
>JAZKBH010000013.1:0-7471 GCA_040388725.1 Verrucomicrobiota bacterium | reverse complement strand
AGAAGCATGGCCGCGCATCGCTTGGCCCTCCCTTGAAATCCGTCCGGATATTTCCGGACGGATTCCATTTCTTTGAATTTAAAGCTTCAAGACGGCTTGAAAGTAGAAGAAATCGGCATCATCCCCCGAAGGAATAATCGCCTGAACGGGAGCCGTGTTTTTGGTCGCCTCCAAATAGTCGCCTGCAAAGAAGTGACTGTAACCGACCAGGAAGCTCAGATACTTGCTATAGGCATAGTTCGCGGTGAGATCCAATTCGGTTCCGACAAAGGTATCCGCACTTCTTGCGGTCGCATTCGCCGCACGAACCTGAGTCACCCCGTTTGCGCGATAGAGGCCATCGGCCGAATCGGCAACCCAGAAGAAGTGATAGTCCGCTTTGAGGGTCAGTTTTGTATTCGGTTTCACGGTCAATGTCGCCGCCACGTCCTGCATGTTTTTCCATGAAAAGACATCCATATAACCGTAGAATTTGTGATTCGTCGGGAACATGTTCATGAAGGTTTCACATTTGGAATCACCGGCATTGTCGTCTCCTGAAGCATAATTGTACTCGGCTCCAAGACGGGGCGTCCACGGAGCAAGTTCCCAATTATATCCCCCTTCGACGTGAGTCGCAAATGCACTCAGCTCCTTGCCCTGGGTATTGGAAGGGTTCACTCCTCCCGTGTTTTGGGTCGCGGAGACCCTCGACGGTGTAATCAAATCCTTTCAAACGTCCGGGCGAGGTCGATTGGAGGCGGCCTCCAAAGGTCCAGACTTTTTGATCCACATCATAAGCTGAATTGGCGGGAAGAATATTATTCGCCGCAACTCCTCCTGTCGCATTATATTCCGGATTCGCACGGTCTTTTCCGCGATACAACGCATAGAGTTCGGTCTTTTGGAAGCTGATGATCTTCGAGGTCGCATAGATCCCCGTAAAGAGATCCTTGTTATTCGATTCATTGAACTCAAAGTTATGCCGATCCGTCCGGTCAAAGCCTTCTTGGGTGACGACATTCCCGATGAAGTAATCGACGGAAGTGCTCGTCGGCGCATCGATGTAATAGGTGAGCTTTGCCGCATCAAAGGTGCGTCCAAAGTTGTTCCAATCAAAACCACCGATTAAACGTTCATCCCCATAGGACAACACTTGGCGACCGAGGCGCGCCGTCACGGGGAACTTGTCTTTGTTTCCGATATCGACATACCCTTGATAAAGATCAAAGCCATCGTCCCCCTCCGCTCCAAATTGGAACGGAACATTTCCCCGGTCTGAAAACAACTCGCGGCTATCCTGCCCCTGGGCATAAATGCTGATCAGATCATTGGGAGTAACCTTCACTCCCAAACGAAATCTTTGAAGAACAAAGGTATCATCCGTCACATGCTCGGTGGAATCATTGAAATCAAACGTATTGTTTCTCATTTCCAAACGAATGCGTTCATTGATATCGACCGTCACTTTTCCATTCGCCAGAGTCATCGGATCTCCCATTTTCCATGTCGGCGTATAAAACGGCAAAGAAGCGGAACTCGGAAGATCCTCGTTCATGATCGGCGTTTTCAAATCGGCTACTGGAGTTCCGCCTCCGGTGGCGGTTCCCGCGAAGAGCGGACTGATGGAGATCAGGCTGATGCAGGCGAACCCGACTGCATAAACCCGAAGATTTTTCATATTTTTTTTCATATTTCCTCCTGTTGTTAAATGCAGAACTTTTCCCCTTCCTGCAGAGGGGTTTTATGCCGTTTTCTCTCTCTTTAAGATACCCCTATTGAGATAAAATATTGCATGGTTGTAGTGGGCTTGATTTAAGAAATTCCTAATGAAATCTCCATCTCCTGCAGATTTTCGATCTGATTCCACTGCGGTTCGGGATCACGGAACGCGGGTCGCGGATTCATATTACTCGGACGATCATGGGAACGATCATTCAGGAATTCGATCAGATACTCCCGCAGTTCATAATACTCGGGAAGCTCCATGATCTCCCGTCGATCCCGCGGACGGGGAAAAGGAACTCTCACGATGTCCCCCACTTCCGCTTCGGGACCATCACTCATCATGACGATCCGATCTGAAAGAAAAATCGCCTCATCCACATCATGCGTGACCATCAGGGCCGTTTTTTGATTCTTTCTCCAGAGCTCCAGCAAAACCTGCTGGAGTTCATAACGGGTCAGGCTGTCGAGCATTCCAAAAGGTTCATCGAGAAGAAGCATCTTCGGATTGAGAGCAAAGGCACGGGCGATTCCGACCCGCTGGCGCATCCCCCCCGAGAGTTCGTTTGGAAATTTTCCCATCGAATCGGCGAGTCCGACAACGCTCAGATAATATTCGACAATCTGATGGCGCTCTTCCGGGGTCGCCGTATAGAAAACCTGATCGACCCCGAGCATCACATTCTCATATGCCGTCATCCAGGGAAGAAGGCAGGGGGATTGAAAGACTACACCCCGATCCGGCCCCGCCGAATTGACTTCCCTGCCTGCGAGAATGACGGCTCCCGTCGTCAATTCACTGAGTCCGGCGACAATGGAAAGGACCGTGGATTTTCCACAACCGGAATGACCGATCAGGGAGATGAACTCCCCCTTTCCGATCGTCAGGTTAAAATCTTTAACGATGATGGAAGGGCCTTTCGGGGTCGGATAGACTTTGTTCAGATTGGAAATTTCAAGATAGGGTTTCATAACTCCACCGTCTCTTTCTTGATTTCATTCGTACGCACAGCCCTTCGGGGAACGCCCAATCGTTGACGGGGGAGATCGAGATCCTCGGGTTCAATCGCGGGGAGGATCAACTTCTTCTCGATTTTAATCTTCGGCTTCAGCGCACCTCCCAGAAGGTAGCCGTTTACGCGCTTCCGGATCTCTTTGAATTCGGGAATATGATTGATCGTCTTCCTGTCACGCGGTCGGGGAATATTCACGGGAACGGAATCGCCCAGAGTGGCTCCGGGACCTGCACTCAGGGGGATAATGCGATCTGCCAGAAGAATCCCCTCATCGACATCATTCGTAATGAGTAAAACCGTCTTCTTCTCCCCCTCCCAAATGTTTTTGATCTCGTCCTGAAGTGTGGCGCGGGTCAAAGCATCCAAGGCACTCAATGGCTCATCCAAAAGAAGAACCTTGGGAGTCATCGAAAGGGCGCGCGCCACACTGACCCGCTGACGCATTCCCCCCGAAAGCTCCTTCGGATAACGATCCTTGGCATGGGTCAGGTTCACCA
This sequence comes from Verrucomicrobiota bacterium, assembly GCA_040388725.1. GTDB lineage: Bacteria > Verrucomicrobiota > Verrucomicrobiia > Methylacidiphilales > CAMAQI01 > CAMAQI01. The sequence goes on along the minus strand of JAZKBH010000013.1, from coordinate 4,254 downwards.
TCTGAATGTATTTCATCGTGTGAATGTCTCTTCCCTCGGAAGACCATTGGGGAAAAACTTCATCGACGGCGAGCCGGATGTTTTCGTAAACCGTGAGCCAGGGGAGGAGTGAATAGTTTTGAAAAACCAAACCTCTTTCCGGATCTGCTCCCTCAATGACTTTTCCATTCATCAGGACCTGACCCGAATCGGGTTTGATCAATCCTGCAAGGAGTGAAATCAACGTCGTTTTTCCCGCGCCCGAATAGCCGACAATGGCCACGAATTCCCCCTCTTCGATTTGGAGATTCACCTCTTTGAGGACGGAGGTAAATCCTTTGGAGGAGGTATAGCCCTTGCTGACGTTGCGGAGTTCAAGAAATGCCATTTTATTTTCCATTCAGGCGGTTTTAAATTTTCCTTCGACCAGACTCATGAGCCGATCGAGCGTGAATCCGACAAGGCCGATGACCAGGATACAGAGAATCACGAGGGAGTAATTTCCCGCATTATAGGCATCCCACAAAAATCCACCGATCCCGGGCTGACCTTTGAGCATCTCCACCGCCACAATCACCAGCCAAGCAATGCCCAGGCTCAATCGGAATCCGGTGAACATGTAAGGCAATGTGGCGGGAATCAAAACCTTGAAGAGAGTCTTGGATCGGGAGAGTTTCAAGACCTTGGCGACATTCAGATAATCCTGCGGAATCGCGCGCACGCCGACCGCTGTATTCAACACGGTCGGCCACATCGCACAGACCGAAATCGTAAAGAGCGATGCAAAATAAGAGGGCTCCGGAGAGAGTTCAAAAAGAACCAATCCCAAGGGATACCACGCCAGGGGAGAGACGGGTCGTAAGATCTGAATGATCGGATCAAACGATTTTGTAAAAAATTTGGAAAGTCCCAAAAAGAAACCGAGTGGTGTTCCAAAAACCAAGGCGACGAGATAGCCCTGTCCGACCAGCGAAATCGAAAGTCCCGTAAAACGGAGAATCCCCTGATCCATTTCTCCGCGCTTTGCAAACGGCTCATAGATGAAAAGTTCGCTCTTTTTCCACATCTTCACAGGGTTGGGAAGATTGTCGGTGACGGAACAGAGGAGACACCAGAAAATGACAAAACAGATGACTCCGACCAACGGCAGTAAGAGGAAATCCCTCATTTTTTTCTCAAATTGCTCACTCATTTTTCCATCTCCACTTTTTCGTTTTTCAATTGCGCTGTTTTTGTCTCTGCCGCTGCGTACAGGGAGACCGCGAAGGTAACGACCGGTGTCATGATCGTTTTGAGCACGACCATCCCGGTCACTGCACCCCTCATCCAATAATCCCCCTGATTCAAAACCACCTGAATCGTCCCCACACTTGCCGCCAGCTTACCTGCCCTCATCCAAACTCCCCTCGACCGTAAAGCCTGTTTCCAGATTTGACGTGTCGAGGGGTTCATCGATCAAATCCGCTTTATCCCTTGAGATTCTTCACTTCAAATCCAGTGGCATAGGCCTCTGGATTTGTGGGGTCGAATGTTTTGCCATCGAATAAGGTCTCGGGCTTGTTATCCAATCCCCCATGGGCATATCCGATTTCCTTCATCGCTTCTTCGTAGATATCGGGACGCATGACCGACTTTGCGACTCCCTCGTAGTCCGGCGTTCCCTCATGCAGTCCCCAACGGCGATGCTGGGAAAGGAACCATTTCGCAAATTTAGGCTGCGGATAGTTGCAGTTCCGTTTACTGAAGGTCATCATGTAGGTCTCATCTTTGACCTTTCGACCATCTCCATAATCATTGATCCCGAGCATCCGTTGAAGAATGATTTCCTTCGGACAATTAATATAGGTGGTTTGGGAAACAATATCACACGCCTCGGAGCGATTTTCGATATCGTCCAACCAGAGGCTGGCTTCATGAACGGCCTTCAAAACCGCCTTTACTGTTTTTGGGTTTTTTGCCGCAAAATCAGCGGTGAAAGAGAGACATTTTTCAGGGTGATCCTTCCAAATATCCTGTGTCGTTATGGCGGTATAACCCACTCCTTCATCAATCGCCCGAAGACCCCACGGCTCCCCAACACAAAACCCATCCATTTTTCCGATCTTCATATTCGCCACCATCTGGGCGGGTGGAATCGTAATCAAAGCGATATCTTTATCAGGATTGATTCCACCGGCTGCCAAATAATAACGAATCCACATCGCATGCGTTCCCGGCGGAAACGTCATCGCAAAGGTCATAGGCTTGCCCCCTGCCTTCGCGGCATCCACAAAGGGTTTGAGGGCTTTAGGATCCACTCCTACTTTTCCCTTTAATTCCTTTTTCAAGGTAATCGCCTGGGCATTGCGGTTCATGAGCCAAGGAACAACCAAAGGTTTCTTGGGGGATCCCGCGAGACCCAGTCCTGAGGCGACTGCGGTTCCTAAAAGATGATGCGTCGCCTGAATATCCCCGTTGTTCAAGGCATCGCGGACCGCCGCCCAACTCGCCTGCTTGGCGATTGTCGCATCGATTCCATATTTTCGAAACAGGCCTCGCTCAAAGGCGATCACGAGGGGAGAGCAATCCGTTAAAGCGATAATGCCGAATCGGAGTTTCGTCACTTCAGGTGCTTCTGCGGCGGAGAGATCTCCAATCCAGCCTTTCGGCATCCCTGCAAGCAGAGCCGTCGCTCCGGCTCCCTTGAATGCGGTTCTGAGAAATGATCGACGGCTTAAGGGTGTTCGAAGAGGGGAGTTTTCTTTCATAGTCGTGTCCTTTGGTTTGGCTTTATGCCCATTGATAATTCATTCCATTTGCTAAAGAAGCGGATGGAGAAAATGAGGAAGGAGGAAGAGAAGCATTCATGAAGGCGCGGTGAGATTCGCGGTAAAGATCCTCGCGAAAAATGGAACGAAGAAGATCGACGCGGTTCACGATCATTCCCGGAATCAATTGGTATTTTTCGAACTGTTTTAGAAGATCGTCTCCTTTTTGTTCCGTGGGAGCGTTGCAGTCCTCACCATAGAAGCGATGGAACTGAGGAATGGTCCGGATGATATTTTTCCCACAATGAAAGGGACCTCTTAAGCTTCGGAGAATAAGTTCGGATGAACAATGGACATAACACGCGGGGGAAAGCATCTCGGCGAGAGTGGAATGATTTTCTGAATTTTCGCAGTAAGCACAGGCTTCGAGTAATGCCTCTCGAATTTTTGCATGCTCTTCCGAACACGTATTTTCGAAGAGCTGAGAAACCAGAAGAACTTTTTCCATTTGGCCGGGAAAAATTTCAGAACTCACCCCGACGCATTGACCGACCCCTTCTTCGACCGCCACGGAGCCCCATGGTTCACCGGCACAAAAGCCTTGAATGTTTCCCGCCCGAAGATTTTGGGCCATCTGGGGAGGAGGTAAAACCACGGTATGAACATCTTTTTGGATATCGATCCCCCGCTCTCTTAACCATTCTGCCAGGAGAAAATAGTGAGAGGAAGTTTGAGAGACCACGCCCAGAGTAATTTTTTTCTTTTGAGCGGAAGCTTTGATTCTCTTCAGAAAAAATTGATCCGACTTTGCGAGGCGCTCTGCCCACGCAGTATCCAAAACAAGGGAGTTTCCATTGGAATTCAGAATCAAACCGGTGAGCATCGGTTGGGAAATGGAATTAATTCCCAAAGTCATCGAAAGGGAAAGACCTGCAGCGGCATGCGCCCCATCCAGTTCTCCGAGAAGAAGCTTATCCCGAATGGCCGCCCATCCGTATTCGCGATGAAGATCGATTTTCAACCCCCGTTTTTCAAAAAGCCCTAATTCCTTTGCGACAATGAGAGGTGCAGAATCAATGAGCGGAACAAATCCGAGCCGGATGACGGAAGTCCGTAGGGAGCGCAGATGATGTTTGATTTTAGTGAGCGTCATATAAAAGTGGATTCTTAAAAAGCACCCTCCGTGCCAAAGCCAAAGAGGCGTTAACAAAAAAAATGCATACTTATGCAAATATTCATGAATAAAATTCATTACAGCCTCTCGTGGGCATCCAATACGGATGCAAAGATCTCTTTCCGGAAAAGGCTAGAAAAAAGGCATTCCTAAAAAACGAGAAGCGGAAATAATCTTTGATTCTGAATTCTCCCCGCCTTTGATCGGGACTTTTCCATATTTCTGAACGGGATCAACGCGCGATGCGACTCTGTCAATTAAACCCGGATCTTTCATTGGGAACTTAAAAACGGGAGGGCCAAGCGATGCGCGGCCGTGGTTTTAAGAAGTAACAGAATCGTGGCCGCGCATCGC
>JAZKBH010000012.1:5217-5762 GCA_040388725.1 Verrucomicrobiota bacterium | reverse complement strand
AGTGGCCCACTGCCTTTCCCGTCCTCTGAGGCACAGAGCCTGTGCCCCTCCAGTTTTTATCACCCTTTTGGTCTATGACTTTACAGATAAAACCGATTTCCAATGGCGAATCTGGGTTAAAACCAAAAATGCATTTACTGGTTTTCGTCGAGTCGTTGTGACGTCGTGCGAAACTATGGGCATTAAGCAAAAGCTATTCGGTGACTTCAAATTCCCAAACACGGGCGGCAAAGCCGGAAAGAATGGATCCGAAGCTTAATAAAAGAAAAGCAGGGACGGGGATGAGAAGATTGAAGCTTTGGAGGAGAATGATCGACATCTCGATGTAGAGTGCGGTGATCACAATTGAGATAGGAATCGAGATACGAGGTTGAATGAGGATGATCACGCCGCTCATACACCAGGAGAACGTGAGGAAGAGCAGGGTGAGGAGGGTGAAGGGGATCGTTTTGATAAAGTCGCCCGAGAGAATATTTTGCACGGCAAGCATCTGAATGCGGACAGGCGCAATGCCTCCACTATTTTTACAAGCCGCTTCATCCGTT
>JAZKBH010000012.1:0-5207 GCA_040388725.1 Verrucomicrobiota bacterium | reverse complement strand
CAGACTTGTTTCTGACGGAGTTGTCGTAAATCAAAGGCCGGATTTTCACCTCGTTCTCGTTGATCGGTGTAAACGAGAAAATCGTCGAAAGGAATCGTGAGAACATTGAGAGGGCGATGACGAAGTCTCATGGATCCTTGTGAATCAATGGGGATCACCCGCAGGAGTTTTTTCTGAGCATCCCGAAGTTCGATATAGAGCCCGGGTTTGACGAGGGATTGGGTGAGATCGGCATGGAGTTGGATTGTCGCGGCTTGGAGAGCAAGGGAGGGAATGATTTGATTTCTCCATCGGAAGATCAGAGGAATTGTGGTCGGTTTTTGGTGGGGATTAAAAGGAAGGTTTGAGATGCCGACGTGTGAGTTAGAGGCAAAGGTCTCCACAGGCCAATAGAGAGAGTGATAAGGAGTGAGAGAGTCGAGGGATCCGACAAAGGGAATGGCGATCAGGTTTTGAGGGGGTGGCATTTCACTTCCTGCCTGGAAGGCGGCTGAGGCAAAGACGACGTGGTCAAAACGTTCGACGAGATGCGCAAACGTCGTGTCAAAGGCTTCTTGGCGTTGATCGCGGTCGTGGAGAAGGGCTTCGAAGGTGACGCTTTGAGGAAAGCAGGGAACGAGGGCGCGAAGGGCAATGGCAAAATCGAGTCGCGGCCAAGGCCAAGGACGATCCGAGGGGATTCGATCAATGGCGATCAGTGCTAGACTGGGGGTCTCCATTGTTTTTTGCGGGGGTTTGGATTGAGCCCAAAGGGAGAAGGCGATATCTCCCTTTTCAAGAAGATGAGTGGCCTGTGTCGCGAGTAAAAGAAGTGACCAGATTCCAGAAAGAATCAAGGCCAGTAAGAGTCGAGGATGACGCGGATACACGAGAACAAAGCTTAGCCATGATCTGATTTTGGACAATGAAATAGAGAAAAGGCAGTCTCACACAGAGCAACAAAGGCACAAAGTTTATCCGCAGATTCGCGCCGATTTACACAGATTAAAAATGCAGTTTCTTTGTTTTAAAGCAAAAACCATTGTCTTTGAAATCTGAGCCCTTCTGCGTAAATCTGCGGATAAACTCTGTGACTTTATGTCTTCTTGTCCCGCCGAAGCGTGCGCGAAGGAGGATGTGTGAGACTGCCTTTTCTCCTAAAACGAAAAAACCAGAGACCCCAACAACCTCGGTCACGTTACCGGTGCTTCCTTTCGAATCTGGCGGGGTTGGCGTGCCGAAACTCTGGAGCCTCTGGCGAGGTCAACTTAAGGGATGCGGAAAGGTTCGCAAGATCAAATTATCCTTGCGCTTTTGAGAATTTATGTAACTATATAGTTACCGAATATGAGTACTACTTTTAAGCTTCCCTGTGCCCCGAATGAAATTGATGCCTTTCTTGCTCGTCCCACTCCCGGGGTGTTAGAGACACTCGCTCGACAAACGGGAGATGTCATGGTGAGTGGGGCGGGGGGGAAGATGGGGCCGACGCTGTGTCTCATGTTGGTGGAGGCATTAAAACAGATCAAGTCTTCCGCTAAAGTGTTGGCGGTCTCACGGTTTTCATCCGCGGAAAGTCGTCAGCTTTTAGAGTCCGTTGGAGTAAAAACGATTCCCTGTGATCTTCTGGATCGTCAAGCAGTCGCGGCTTTGCCGGATGCTCCTAATATTTTGTTTTTGGCGGGGCAGAAGTTTGGAACAACAGAAGGACCTGAGTTGACTTGGGCGATGAATACGATTGTTCCGGCAAATGTGGCGGAACGCTTTCCAAAATCGAGGATCGTCGCTTTCTCCACAGGATGCGTCTACTCCTTCACGAACGTCCTTCAAGGGGGAAGCACAGAAACAAGTCCAACGGAACCGACCGGTGACTATCCCAATTCCTGTGTCGGTCGTGAGCAAATTTTTACTTATTTTTCGAAAAAGAATAAAACACCTGTTTCGATCTACCGTTTAAACTACGCGATTGATTTTAGATACGGTGTTTTGGTGGATGTGGCTCAAAAAGTGATGAAGCAAGAGCCTGTGGATGTGACGATGGGTCATGTGAATCTGATTTGGCAGGGAGATGCCTGTGCGCGTGCGATCCAATGTTTGGATATTGCGGAAAGTCCTGCGAGACCGATCAATATCACGGGACCTGAGACCATTGCAGTCCGTGCTTTGGCTGAAATTTTTGGGAAGGCCTTTGGTATCAAGCCTCAGATCACAGGGAAAGAGGCGGAGTATCTTTGGTTGAACAATGCATCTCAGTCCTTCTCCCTTTTTGGATACCCAAGTGTCTCGACGGATGAGATGATTCGTTGGGTGGCAGCGTGGATTTTAGATGGCGGTAAAACCTTAAATAAACCGACGCACTTTGAAGTGCGCGATGGGAGATTCTAATTGTATGAATATTCGTTCACATTTACTCGCAGGTCAGGCAATCCCCGCGCTTCCTTTGGCGCTGGATTCCAATGGAAAATTTTCCGAGAAGCATGAAAAGGCATTGGCCCGTTATTATTTTGATGCGGGTGTCGGTGGTTTGGCGGTCGGCGTGCACTCGACTCAGTTTGAAATTCGCGATCCGGAGCATGCGTTATTTGAGCCTGTGCTTCGTTTGGCGATCGAGACTCTCAATGAGTCACTCAAAAAGAATCCTCGCGATTTTATCAAAGTGGCCGGCGTTTGTGGAAAAACCGAGCAAGCGGTTCGTGAAGCGGAACTCGTGAAGTCGATGGGTTATGATGTCGCGCTCTTAAGCATGGCGGCATGGGCCAAAGACGATGAGAAGCTGATTTTGGAACATTGTAAGCGAATTTCAGAAATTCTTCCGATCATTGGATTTTATCTCCAGCCTTCCGTCGGCGGACGTCGCTTTTCGTATGCTTTCTGGCGTCAATTCGCCGAAATTCCGCAAGTGGTTGCCATTAAGATGGCTCCTTTTAATCGTTATCAAACGATTGATGTCGTTCGTGCAGTTGCTGAGTCGGGACGCGAAGATATCGCTCTCTACACCGGAAATGATGACAATATTGTCGCCGATCTTTTGACGCCATACACCTTTGATGTGAATGGAAAGAAAGTGACACGCCGCATTATTGGTGGATTGCTTGGGCATTGGGGCGTTTGGACGAAGAAGTCCGTAGACTTGCTCAAAGAAATTCAAGCGCTTCCTGCGAACGCACCGATTGATCGGCGTTGGTTGGATCGCGGAATTGCCGTGACGGATATGAATGCCGCTCTTTTTGATTCTGCGAATCAGTTTGCTGGTTGTATTCCCGGGATTCTCGAGGTTTTGCGCCGTCAAGGCCTCGTTCCTTCGATTCGCTGTTTGAATCCTCATGAAGTTCTTTCACCCGGACAAGCGGATGAGTTGACCCGAGTTTGTAAGGCCTATCCGGAATTCGTGGATGATGAATTTGTCTCGAAGAACCTCCAAGAGTGGTTAAAGTAAAAAGACACTCATGAGCTTCTCCACTTTTGAAATCATCGGGCCTCCGATGATTGGTCCGTCCAGTTCCCATACCGCAGGGGCATGTCGAATCGGATGGATTTGTCGCGAGCTTTTAGGGGAGCTTCCTGAGGAAGTGGAGATTGGACTCCATGGATCGTTTTTTTCAACGGGTCAAGGCCACGCGACAGATCAGGCACTGATCGCCGGGATCTTAGGTTTTCCGCCCGATGATGTCCGATTAAAAGATTCATTTGAGCATGCAGAAAAAGCAGGGCTAAAATTTTCGTTTCATCAGATTGATCTCGGCCCACAAGCGCATCCGAATTCCGCTCAGCTCAAAATACGAAAAGGAAAGAATGAGATCGTGGTGACGGCGGAATCCGTCGGAGGGGGATCGATTCTTCTCCGTCAAATCGGGCCTTTCTCCGTGGAAATTCGAGGAGCGTTGGAGACGTTGGTTATTTGGCATTTGGATACTCCGGGATTTCTTTCGCGAATCACGGCGGTGCTTGCTTGTGCGGAGTTAAATGTGGCTTCGATTCGAACCAGTCGGTTTGAACGAGGAGAGCAGACGTTGACAACGATTGAAATTGACGGAACGTTTCCTTCGGATGTTCTGGCAGTCATTCAACGGTCTCGCACCATTCAGCGGCTTGTTCGACTTCCGATTTTGCCTGGATTTTAAAAAAAGAAAAAAATATGGAATATCAATTCCGCACCGCAATTGAACTTTTGGCTCTGACCGAGAAGCATCAGCTTTCGGTGAGCGATCTTATTTTGGCGGGAGAGAACGAATTGGGAAATGGAACTCCTGAGGTCCTTCTCGAGAAGATGAAAGATTATTACGGACGAATGAAGAACTCCGTCCAGCAAGGATTGCAAATTACCGAGCGCAGCAAGAGTGGGCTTTCGGGAGGGGATTCGCGTCGTCTCTATGCGCATAGCCAAGGAAGTTCCATTAGCGCATTGGGATCAATTTTTGAAAAAAGTATTGCGTATGGTCTTGCGGTGTTGGAGACAAATGCCGCTTTTGGTCAAGTGGTGGCAACACCGACTGCAGGAAGTGCGGGGATTACACCTGCTTGTCTTTTGACATGGCAGGAATCTCGTGGCGCATCGGATGAAGTCGTTTGTAAAAGTTTATTTACGGCGGCAGGAATTGGAAAAGTGATTGGGTATGGAGCCTGTTTTTCCGGAGCTCAAGGCGGATGTCAGGCGGAGGTCGGAAGTGCTTGTTGTATGGCTGCTGCTGCGGTTTGTGAATTGGATGGCGGAACGCCGGAACAAGTGGTGCAAGCTTCTGCGATTGCATTGCAGAATACGTTAGGATTGATTTGTGATCCAATCGGCGGATATGTCGAAGTTCCGTGTATGATGCGCAATGGTCTCTATGGCATTCATGCCTTTGGAGCCGCGGCGATGGCGTTGAGTGGAATCAAGAGCATGGTTCCTTTTGATGAAGTCGTTGGAGCTCTGCGTGAGATCGGACAAAAGATGCCTCGTATTTATAAAGAGACATCCGAGGGCGGATTGGCGACGACTCCTTCTGGACTTCGATTCAAGCCGAAGCCTCGAGGCACTTGAGTATTGCATCGGATTCTTATGAAATTGAAAAGGGAGGGCCAAGCTCCGCGAGGCCAGCATGTGGCCATATTCTCGGATGACAGGGATGAGACGAAACTTATAGGAGAATGGCATCTCTAAAGACAGAGAGATGCCAACATGTGGCGAAAGAGAGATGAAATTTGAACCATTCCTTTCTCTTTCAATATGCTGGCCTCGCGGAGCTTGG
>JAZKBH010000011.1:10380-22612 GCA_040388725.1 Verrucomicrobiota bacterium | reverse complement strand
TTAGTGAGTTCGATTAAACACCATTTTGTTGATCTTGATCTGCAAACGCATTTGCCACGTGTGGATAGCTTTTGGAATGCCACACTTTTTGCGGAACACGCCTATGCCCAAAATTTAATGGAAAAGCATTTTCACCTGAACTTACAAAAAGAAGAGTTCAAAGAATGGCTGAGGCTTTTCTGGGAAACGGTGGATGAACTGTACAGTGGTGAGAACGCTGAAGTGACAAAGAACAGGGCGGCAAGCATTGCCTACCTGATGCAAAAGAAATTACTCAAGGATTAATTTTTATCTTTGATACCGCATTGAACTTTAAAACTTTGAAATTGAACTTTAAAAGACATTTAGTTACTTCCGCATTGCCCTATGCCAACGGGCCTGTGCACATTGGCCATTTGGCGGGTTGTTACCTGCCTGCAGATATTTACGTTCGTTACCTGCGCTCCAAAGGGGAAGATGTAAAATTCATTTGCGGGTCGGATGAACACGGTGTACCCATTACCATTAAAGCAAAAAAGGAAGGCATTACACCTCAGCAGGTGGTAGATAAATATCATAAAATGATGGGAGATTCTTTTAAAGAATTTGGGATCTCTTTCGATATTTATTCCCGCACCTCTTCTAAAACACATCACGAAACGGCTTCCGAATTTTTTAAAACATTATATGATAAAGGTGTTTTTAAAGAAGAAATTACAGAACAATATTTTGATACCAAAGCCAATCAGTTTTTAGCGGATAGGTACATTGTAGGCACATGTCCCAAATGCGGGAACGACAATGCTTATGGGGATCAATGCGAAAAATGCGGAAGCACATTAAATGCGACCGATCTTATCAATCCCAGGTCTACATTATCAGGTGAAAAACCGGTAATGAAAAAAACCAAGAATTGGTTTTTGCCTTTGGATACGATGCAACCACAGATAGAAGCATTTATTGATTCGCATAAAGAATGGAAATCCAATGTCTTTGGGCAATGTAAAAGTTGGTTAAACGCCGGGCTTCAACCCCGTGCCATGACCCGCGACCTGGATTGGGGCGTAAAAGTACCTGTGGAAGGCGCTGAAGGAAAAGTACTTTATGTTTGGTTTGATGCACCTATAGGATATATTTCTGCTACAAAAGACCTGACCACTGATTGGGAAAAATATTGGAAAGACAAAGAAACCAAGCTTGTCCACTTTATCGGGAAAGACAATATTGTTTTTCATTGCATCATTTTCCCTGCCATGTTAATGGCCGAAGGGTCCTATATTTTACCGGAAAACGTTCCTGCCAATGAATTTTTAAATTTAGAGGGCGACAAGATCTCTACTTCCCGCAACTGGGCGGTTTGGTTGCATGAATATTTATTGGAGTTCAAAGACAAACAAGATGTATTGCGGTATACACTTTGTGCCAATGCACCGGAAACAAAAGACAATGACTTTACCTGGAAAGATTTTCAGGCAAAGAACAACAACGAACTGGTTGCCATACTTGGTAATTTTGTGAACCGCACATTGGTATTGACGCATAAATATTATGGCGGAAAAGTACCTGTAAGTAGTGAATACACAAAAGAAGATATATTGGTGCTGGAAGAAATGAGCAAGTTCCCCGATAAAATTTCGGCAAGTATAGAACAGTATCGCTTTCGTGAAGCATTAGGAGAATTAATGAATCTGGCCCGTTTAGGAAATAAATATTTAGCAGACAATGAGCCCTGGATCGTTATTAAAACAGATGAAAAAAGAGTTCAGACGGTTATGAATGTTTCCTTGCAAATTACTGCAAACCTAGCCGTTTTAATGGAACCTTTTTTACCTTTTACTGCAAAAAAATTAAGTGCAATGCTTAACATAAGCAATGACTTAAAATGGAAGGATGCTATACGTACCGATTTATTACCTAGCGAACATCAAATAAACACGGCAGGTTTGTTATTTAATAAAGTGGAGGATGAAACCATTACAGCCCAGGTACAGAAATTAGCCGATTCAAAAAAGATGAACGAAGAAAGTAATATTGCTGAAACAGCAGCCTCCAAACCTGAAACATCCTTTGATGATTTCAGCAAAATGGATATTCGTGTCGGGACTATTTTAGAAGCAGAACGTGTACCTAAAACCGATAAACTTTTAAAATTACTGATCGATACCGGTATTGATAAACGTACCGTTGTTTCGGGTATTGCAGCATATTACAAACCAGAAGATATAATCGGTCAACAGGTTTCCATATTGGTAAATCTTGCTCCTCGCAAAATAAAGGGCATAGAAAGCCAGGGAATGATCCTGATGGCTGAAAATAATGTGGGGGAGCTTAGTTTTGTTGCACCGATTAAGCCCAATATGAATAATGGAGGGGAAATAAAATAACCGCGCTGGTCATTCCGGACTTGATCCGGAATCTACGTGTCAATAAGAAAGATGCTGAATCAAGTTCAGCATGACCCCAGTTATCCTACCAATAAATTACATCCCCTTATATCACTGTTATCAAAGCGCCCCAGTACTTCAAAAGAATTATCGGAGAATGATCTTCCCAGGTCCTGGGTTGCTATAAAGGAGCAGGAATTGATATTTGCCAGATCGATCACATTGATACCGCCTGTTTTGTTATCCTTTAAAATAGTGAAGGGGTCGTTGGTATCCCGGATTAAAATTTTCATCCAGGGTGGACAATAAAAAATGCCATGACCTTTGGAATAGGCTTGTGATAAAAGTTCCGTCATTCCGTATTCATTCCAAATCTGTGTGTCGTCGACTCCAAAATGTTTTTGAATGAGTTGATAGAGTTCTTTTTTAGGAAGTTCGCGACTTCGTCCTTTATAGCCTCCCGTTTCCATGAGGATTGTATGAGGAGGAAGTGTGGTTTTTCGATTCTTTCCCCATTCATCAAACAGATGGACAAAACTAAAAGCAGTTCCCGCGATTAGAATCGGTCTTTTTGATTTTTTGAGAATAAGAGGCAGATCATTCCAGAGTTTTTCGGCATCGATCTTAGAACCTTGAAAGTAGTGCCTTGAGTATTTGCTCCCATAAGCCTTCATCCAGTGATCCAACATAAAACTCAGAGAGGAGTGAGGCGCTGACATTTGATCGGGATGGAGCGAGAGAAGGGTAAAAGGGGCTTGATTTCTCCAAGGGCAACCTCCAAGTGCCACCGCTTTGTAGATCTGTTCGTCTCGCATCCGATGAATTCCTGGGGATCCGGTGGTTGTTCCACTGGTATGAAATTCAATTCTGGACTCATGGGGACTGAGGAGCGAAAGGGTTTTAAAAAGTTTTTGAGGGAGCGCGGGGATATTTTTCCACGAGGAGAAAGGTGTGGGAGGCGAGGAGGCCAATCGACGTATTTCGACGTTGTTTTGAATTTGTAATGAATGGAGAATCTTTAACGATCTTTCGAATTCATTTTCGTGATGAATCGATTGAATGGATTTAATCCAATTGGATCTCCATTTTTTATGGCTTATTAGAGATTTTGGCATAAGTAGTGCTTTACCTTATACAACTTAGAACAAGGAGGTTATCATGGAGATCAACGAAGCCTATCAAAATTTTGACGAGCAAACCATGGAGCGTCTACTTCAGGAAGATCCCATGTTGCATCTTGCCAAGCGTGCATTGGATGAGTTGGGAGAAAATCGGGCGGAAGGATTAAAAGTTCTTTATCAAACTTATGTTATGGGCGAGAAAGAGTGCGCTCTTTCTCTTTCGAACTAATTTAAGAAAAGAGAGATTTTAAAAAGCGCGGAAGGCCTCTTCCGCGCTTTTTCGTTTTCAAGTGAGAGAAGTCAGCTATCTCCTTATAAAAAATCGAAGGAACTGCTTTATGAAACGTTATTTACCCCTCTTATTTTTAGGACTCTGTGTATTGGGTTGTCAAAAATCATCCGATACGATCAAAATCGGACTTGCAGGCGTTATGACCGGTTCTAATGGCCAAATCGGAAGTGCCATGATTTATGGATCACAGATTGCCGTGGAAGAATGGAATGAAAAAGGGGGGGTTTTAGGAAAAAAGATCGAAGTTGTCGTTCGGGATGATGAAGGAAAGCCGGATAAAGCAGTCGCCGTGGCGCAAGAGATTTCAGCTCAAGGAGTGGTTGCCGTTTTAGGACACTTTAATAGTGGTTGTACGATTCCCTCTTCAACGATCTACCATGAGAATCACATTCTCCAAGTGACCCCCGGATCAACCAATCCGAAAGTGACGGAACAAGGGTTTCCCAATCTTTTCCGTTTAGTCGGTCGTGACGATCAAGTCGCCGTTCATGCCGCTGAATATGCGATTCAGAAGTTGAAAATCAAAAAATTCGCAATTCTGAACAACAAAACCACCTATGGAAGTGGGGTTGCTGAAGAGTTTCGTAAATATGTCATTTCACAAGGGGCGGAGGTCGTTCTATTTGATGGAGTGGCCGAGCAAGAGCTCGATTTCCGAGCGAATATTGCAGCGATCAAATCCAAAGGGGCTCAGGCCCTTTTTTGGGGAGGGATGTATGATCAAGGAGGTCCTTTAGTCGTTCAGATGCGTCAAGATGGGCTCGCGATTCCTCTTTTTGGAGGAGATGGTTTGATGAACTCGGAGCTTTTGAAAAGCCTCGGAAACTTAGGCGAAAATGTCTTTATTTCATTCTGGCCGGATCATAATCAGATCCCTGCGGCGCAACCTTTTATTCAAAAATATACGGCGAAATATGGCTCGGTAGAGCCTTATTCCCTCTATGGATATGATGCCGCGAACGTGCTCTTTTCAGCCATTCAAAAAGCAGGAACGACGGATGTGGATCAAGTTTCAGCCGTTCTTAAATCGCAGCCCTTTGAGACGCTTTTTGGTCCTATCGAGTTTGATGCCAAAGGAGATCTTAAGCAAGTTCATCTGAAGATCTGGACGGTGAAAGACGGTAAGTTTGTAGTCGTTGAGTAATTTGGTGACCATGTCATCTCCTCTCAAAGAAAAGGCATTTTTGCAATCGGGACTCATTCTGACGGCGGTCAGTTTGATCTCTTCGATGATTCATTATGTTTTTCAGGCCGTCATGGGACGGATGCTTCCGAGAGATGAATTTGGTTACATGAATAGTACCCTCGGGGTGGTTCTCCTGGCGAGTGTCCCTCTGAGTGCCGCGAGCCAAACGATTGCTCATTATTTAGCGCGTCTTCAGGCAGAAGGGGACTCTCAGAAACTAGAGGCCTTTCGTCAACAAAGTCTCACGTGGCTTTGGAGAGGAACCTGGGTGTTGATTGCTGTAGCATTAGTTTTATGGAAGCCGGTTCGTGAGTTTCTAAACTTCCCTCGAAACTCTCTGTCTTTAGTAGCGCTCGTTTTTTTGCCTGCGCAACTTTGGAGCGTGGTCGCTGCTGCGTGGTGCGCAGGGATGGGGCGTTTTAAAACATTAGGAATTTTGACTCTCGGTGGAGCGATTACTCGATTAATCGGAGGAGTCTTCATGGCGTGGATGATGGCTCGCGCAGAATCAGGAATTGTGGCAACGCTTTTTGGGGCTTTGACGATGGGGGCTATTTTGATTTTTATTCCGAGAGACCGATCTAAAATGGGTTCATCGATTGCTTTTCCGAAAGGATTTCTTCCCTTTCTTTTTGCTTCGATCAGTGTCGGAATGGGATGTTTTTTATTTCTACAATCGGATCAGATCATCGCTCAGCGATATTTTTCAGGGATGGATTTAGGAAATTATTCTGCCGCCGGCGTTTTGGGACGTGCCGTCGTATTAGGTTCACTTCCCTTTTTGACCGTTTATTTTACGCAACGTTCCGAAATTTTATCGACGAATCGGCAATCTTGGAATTTAAAGGTTTTGTATTTCGGCTGTTTATCGTGTGGCGTATTAGTGGTTCTTTTTGGAAGCGATCTTCTTTGTAAAATTCTTTTGGGCCAAGTGGAGGTTCAAACCACCGTGTGGATGGATCAATTTGCTTTAAATATGCTCATGGTCGGAATTCTTCATGCCATTGGCTTTTTTCTTCTCGCCACCAGACGCTTAGTTGAAAGTGTTTTTTATGGCCTCTCAGGTCTTATTTATGCGGGACTTCTGCTTCATTTTGGAGTTACTCCCGATGCCATGTTGTTAACCATGCGGAGATCGAATTTTTGTCTTTTGGTTTTTATGGTCTGCATCGTTTGTTTAATCACTTTCATTAAGAAAAAAGTCCTGAGGAATCGTTAATCTTTATATGATCACGGAATATCAGCATGGAAATCGACTGATTACCTATCCTTCTCATCCTTTAAATGATGGAATGATCAAAGAAGTTTTAAATGGAGAGACTTATCCGCTGGATAAATTGAGGGGCTATCAACCAACGATCATTGTCGATATTGGTTCCAATGTGGGGGCTTCATTGATTTATTTTCATGAGCATTTTCCTCAGGCAAAAATTCATGGATTTGAACCTTCGAAAGTGAATCTCGAGTTTAATCGAAAAAATACGGTTGGAATTCCCGAAATAGAGATCCATCC
Source organism: Verrucomicrobiota bacterium (assembly GCA_040388725.1). Classification (GTDB taxonomy): domain Bacteria; phylum Verrucomicrobiota; class Verrucomicrobiia; order Methylacidiphilales; family CAMAQI01; genus CAMAQI01. The sequence goes on along the minus strand of JAZKBH010000011.1, from coordinate 16,137 downwards.
CTTTGGACTCATGGATCAAGATGCCGAGCTTCCTCTTTTCCAGGGACTTCAAACAGGCGCTCAACACTCTCTTTATTCGGGAGTAACCACGAGTCATCAAACGGAAACCGTTCAAGTGCGAGATGCGAGGCAAGTCCTCGAAGGATTGGGATTAACTCTGATCTGTTTGATGAAGATTGATACCGAGGGATCGGAGGTTGCCATTTTGAGCCGTATTTTTTCAGAAGGTTCACCGATCGCCGTTGCGCACTTGTTTGTGGAATATCATAGTTCTGAGGAAAAAATAGCGATTGATACTTTTTTGGACCCTATTTACCAAAAAGAGGAAATTAGTGCCTTTGAGATTCCCTGTTATTTTCCGGATGGACGCCTCGGAAGTCCGATTCAGGCAGGCGTGACCTTCTATCGGCTTCGCGCATTAGGCTAAAGGGCGCTTTTTAGATTAAATATTCTCGCCCTTGCATTCTGAAAAACCTCGATTATTTTTGCACCACTATGAAACGAATCTTTCTTTTTCTTTTAACCAATATTGCGATCATGTTGGTCATTGGAATTGTCATCAATGTTTTGGGTTTGAATCATTGGATGACGAGAAAAGGGATTAATTATGAAATGCTTTTTGGTTTTTCATTAGTCATTGGTTTTTCAGGAAGTTTTATCTCTCTCTGGATTTCCAAGTGGATGGCGATTCGTGCCTACAATATTCAGATTATCGATCAACCGTCGAATGCAGGAGAAGAGTGGTTACTAGAAACCATCCGCGCCCAGTCTACCAAGGCTCGGATTCCAATGCCTTCGGTCGGCATTTATGACAGTCCTGAGGTCAATGCGTTTGCGACAGGTTCGTCGAAGAAGAATTCGTTAGTCGCTGTCAGCTCGGGTCTATTACAGGGAATGAGTAAACACGAAGTTGAAGGGGTTCTTGCTCATGAACTTTCTCATATCGCGAATGGAGATATGGTGACCATGACTTTGCTCCAGGGCGTATTAAATACCTTCGTCGTCTTTTTCTCGAGAATTTTAGCAATGTTTCTCGACTCTGCTTTACGTAAGGACGATCGTGATGATCGAGGACCCGGATTGGGATATTGGATTGCATCGATGGTGTGTGAGCTTGCTTTAGGATTCTTGGCTTCTTTAGTTGTGATGAAATTTTCAAGATGGCGTGAATTTCATGCCGACGCAGATGCGGCACGTCTTTGGGGAAAGCAATCGATGATCGATGCTTTGAAACGTCTGAAAGCCATATCGCTGTCGGATCCTATTTTTGATAATCGTTCAGAAGCCACTGCGGCATTTAAAATCAGTGGAGGAAGCTCCGGTTTTTTAGCGACACTAAAGGCTTCTCATCCTCCGTTAGAGGAGCGGATTGCCGCACTTGAGCGTTTAGCTTAAGGGGTACATGATTTTGTATGGATTTTTTAAACACGAAGCAGAAGAAAATTGTCGGATGGTCCATTTCCGGAATTTCCATTTCCATTCTTTTGGGAATTGTTTTTCTTTTGGGATGGGGAATTCTTTCCCTTCTTAAAGAGCTGCAGGACGTTTTACTCCCTCTTGGTATTGCAGCTATTTGTGCTTATATCTTACATCCTGCCGTGGTTTTTCTGAAGAAGCTTCTACGGGTCTCTCGCGCTACAGCCGTTTTGCTCCTGATGGGGCTTACTTTCTTGTTTCTCATTGGAATGGGGTTTTGGATCGGACCGAAGCTTTATCAGGAAATCGTTCGATTCTCCTCGGACCTTCCTCAAAGGATCTCTGAATGGAAAATCGCTTTGGATCGAACGGTAGGCAGTCATCCTGAGCTGCAGAAAAAATTGGATGATCTCCAAGTAATCTTTCAAAATAAATGGCCCGAGTGGAGTCAAAAAAGTTTTTCGTATGCATGGGAGGCTCTTAAAGGGGTGGGGGGAACCGCGGGCTTAATCGTGGGGTTTGTTTTTATTCCTCTCTACGTTTTTTATTTTTTAAAGGACCAAGCAGAAATTGAGGCATCCTGGAAAAATTATATTCCTTTGCATCCTTCGCCTTGGAAAGAAGAGTTGGTTTTTGTGATTGGAGAGGTCAATCGCTATCTCATTGTCTTTTTTAGAGGTCAAGTTCTCGTGGCTTTGGCATTAGGTATTTTGACATCCATAGGACTTCTCTGTATCGGTCTTCCTTACGGAATTTTATTAGGTATGGTGACAGGTCTATTGAGCATTGTTCCTTATTTAGGAGTGACGATGGGACTCATTTCATCCTCATTAATTGCATTGGCCCAACCCGATGGAGGATGGGGAATGGTCGCTGCAGTGGCAGCCGTCTTTGGGTGTGTGCAATTTTTAGAAGGTTTTTTTATCTCTCCCAAAATTATGGGGAACCGCACAGGACTTCATCCCATGACCGTGATTTTGGCGATTTTAATTTGGACTCATCTTTTAGGCGGAATTGTCGGAGCGATTTTGGCAGTTCCTTTGACGGCGACGTTACGGGTGTTGATGTTCCGATACGTTTGGAAGGATTAAAAACCAGGTATTGAACCACCAAGAAAAAGACAAAGGAAAAGCGAAGGTTTTGATTTTGTTTTAACCCCTATAAAATTACTTTGTATTTTCTTTGCCTTTTTCTTGGTGGGTTATTTCGGCTTTCAGTTCCGAAAAGCATTTGACATTTTTGAGGACTTGCTCCTATATATCACCAGCTCTTATCGAGAGCGGTGGAGGGACTGGCCCTTTGAAGCCGCGGCAACCAGAGCTTGGAAGTTATAAGGACTTCTAAGTTTGTTTAGGTGCTAAACCCAGCTGAGGAAGTCCTCGGAAGGATGAGAAGCGTGCGAAGACCTAAGCAATTTCGCATCGTTTTTTATCTTTCTTGGTTTTCTCCCCGAACTCAACCCTCGATCTGAGCCATAACTTTTATGGCTACTGAATTTTTTAGTAATTTGAAATGTCGTGAGTGCGGACGTCTTTATCCCAAGAAAGCGATTCATGTCTGTGAATTTGACTTTGGTCCTTTAGAGGCCGCTTATGATTACGATCTCATTCAAAAGCATATTTCCCGAAAAGTCATCGAATCCCGTCCTCAAACAATGTGGCGCTACCGTGAATTGCTCCCGATTGAAGGAGATCCGACCGTCGGATTAGAAGTGGGATTTACTCCTTTAATTAAAGCAAACAATCTCGCTAAAGCTTTAGGCGCTAAAGAAGTTTATATTAAGAACGATGCAGTTAATTTTCCGACACTCTCCTTTAAGGATCGTGTCGTGGCTGTAGCTCTTTCTCGTGCACGTGAACTTGGATTTAAGGTTGTCGCTTGTGCTTCCACCGGAAATCTTGCGAACAGCGTCGCGGCGAATGCAGCAAGTGCTGGATTAGAAAGTTATGTTTTGATCCCTGCAGATCTCGAACAAGGGAAAGTTTTAAATAGCCTTGTTTATGGAACAAACGTGGTCGGAATTCATGGTCCTTATGATCAAGTGAATCGTCTCTGCTCGGAGATTGCCGGAAAGTACGGCTGGGGATTTGTGAACGTCAATCTTCGTCCTTATTATGCAGAAGGATCCAAATCGATGGGCTTTGAAATTATGGAACAATTAGGATGGCAGATTCCTGCTCATACGATTATTCCGATGGCGAGTGGATCGCTTCTCACGAAAATTTCAAAATCTTATCAAGAGTTTATGAAGGTCGGGATTGTTCCTGAATCCAAGTACTCAGTTTACGGAGCTCAGGCAACAGGATGCTCTCCGATTTCTCAGGCGTATAAGAGCGGAACAGATCTCATTAAACCTGTACCCAAACCGAATACGATTGCGAAATCCTTGGCGATTGGTACTCCGGCGGACGGATATTATGCCGTCAATGAAGTCCGCAATACCAACGGGGCTTGTGAAGATATCACGGACCAAGAGATTGTGGATGGAATCAAGCTTCTCGCGGAAACAGAAGGAATTTTTGCAGAAACGGCCGGCGGTGTTACCGTAGGTTGTGCAAAGAAACTCATTGAAACAGGAAAGGTTCCTCGTGATGAGAGAATCGTCATCTGTATCACGGGAAATGGGTTGAAGACCATGGATGCGGTTGCCGATCATGTCGGTGCGCCTCGTTGCATTAACCCAAGTTTAAGAGAGTTCGATCAACTTTTGGCCCAATCGCCAACGTTGAGCGTCTAAAAATCAGAAGGAGAAATGTTATGGCAGTTCAAGTTAGTATTCCGACCCCCCTCAGAAACCTCACCAATAATTTAGATACAGTCGACGCTTCGGGGGCAACGATTGGTGATGTTTTATTAGATCTCGAAAAACAGTTTCCTGGTATTGGAGACCGTTTGCTGGATGTGAATGGAGAAGTTCGCCGCTTTGTGAATATTTATCTCAATGGCGAAGATGTTCGATTCTTAGAACATAAAAATACAGCGGTGAAAGCAAACGACGAAGTGAGCATCGTTCCTGCCATCGCTGGAGGTTAATTTATGGCGAACGAAAAACAAAGACTTTGGCTGACCTTCTCTTCCGATGTTCAAGGAAAACCGCTTCTGTGCCAATTGGCAAAACAGTTTGATGTGGTTTTTACAATCCATAATGCAAGCGTGACCAAGGATATGGGAATTATTGCGATTGAAGTCGAAGGGGATCGGGCTGTGGTCAAGGATGCGATTGTTTGGTTGAAGGAAAATGGAGTTCAAGTTGACCCCGTTGAGATCCAGGTGATCGAAGGCTAAGATTCGATCTAAAGTCATCGGATGATGATTTCATTGTACAACAGGTGGTGCGATTTTAAATCCGTGATTCCCTGCTCACGATCGATTTATCTAATTCTTTTTCTCGCGTTGAATTCCCTTTACGGCAGTCGAGTGATTGTGAAGGTTTGGGAAGGGGATTTTGTTCAGGAATATCAAATCGTCGAACAAGGAAAAGTTTGGAGAATTGATGCTCCGACTAAAAACTGGTCGATTATTTATCATTCAGAGACAGGAAGTTATACGGGCATCGAACATCGAGATGCGGCTTATTGGGGTTTTCGTTGGGATGATGTGCAAAAAGCGCTTCAAAATTCAAAACATCATTTTAGACGTTTTAGTGATTTAAATATTGAAGGTTTTGCTTCGTACGATTTAACACGTCCTATGGAAGCTCCTACAGAGAAAGAGGAATGGAAGGTACAATCCATCAAAGGAGATGAAATTTGGGAAGGTTTTCCAAGTCATTCCTGGTTACTCAGTACAACGAAAAAAAATGATATTCATGCCCGGACAGTTTCGACTGCATTTTTACATAATTTTTTTGGACGTTTTTCAGTTATTCACGATCAAATTCGACAAGCGGTGATTCGATCCTTATGGCCTGAATGGGTCGAAGAAGCCTCCCTTGAATTAAAAAAAGAGACGGAAACTCCGGTTGAGATGAAATGGGGATCTGAAAAAAATCCTTATTATTGGAAGGTTGTTCATTTTGAAGAAAAAACGGAAGAGCCTCCGTCATTTTTTGAGGTCCCTTCCAAATATCATGCGACGACAGTGGAATCGCTTCGGGGAATATTAGAAGAGGTCGAGGCAAAACCATGAACGCATTGATTCGCGGATTCGGGATCGGATGGAAGTCCGTTCAATTGAATTGGCTTCCTGCAGTGATCCTTCAACTGATGATGATTGGTTTAGGAATGGGCTATATGGCTCATAATCGAGTGATCATTATTTTTTTTGAGTTTTTAGCTCGGGAAAAAAGCGAGGGAGGTTATTTCTTTTCATTTAACTATTTGTTGTCATTGTTCTGATAAT
>JAZKBH010000011.1:0-10370 GCA_040388725.1 Verrucomicrobiota bacterium | reverse complement strand
CTTTTCATTTATTGCGGGGGCGCTTGCAGCAGGTTTTCTCTCAGAAGTTTTTCGGGTTTATTTTGTCGATGGAGGGAAATGGAAAAAACACCATCTCGTTGATATGGTCTTTAAAATGGCTCTTATGGGGGGCGTGAGTGTCATGACCGATTGCTTTTATCGTCTCCAACTCATTTGGTTTGGATCCGGGACGGATTGGATGACGCTTCATAAAAAAGTGATTGTCGATATGTTCGGATATTCCATTTTTGTTGCGGGTCCTGTTCAATGTATTTTATTTTCATGGAAGCATGCGGGATTTTCCTGGAAATTAACCTATCAGCATGCCTTTCCGTTGGGACGATTTCTCGGAAATCATTTTGTTCCCTTATCTGTTTCGAATATTTGTTTTTGGCTGCCTATTGTGTACGTCATTTATTCGATGCCGCCCCTTCTTCAGATGCCTTTGAATTTGATCGCGGCGACGATTTGGGGGATTTTGATTGTGACGGTCTCGAATGAGAGCAGGGCCTAACGGCGAGATTTTTCATTATGATTTTGGAGGCTCTTCAATATTTAACGACGCCCTGTTCATTCTCTGTGAGAAAAATGGGGTATTTAAGTGAGTGGATTGGAATTCGATCCCGTTACAGTCGCTGTCGCTCTCTCTGGGAACCTCATCTCAATCACTGTTGTGAAGTCATCGTTCGTCATTTACGGGAACATCCTGAGATCAGAAGCGTTGCCTTTTGTGGCAGTGGCTGGGGTTTAGATTTGCCATGGAAATCTCCCGAGTTTCAGCGTTTGGATAAGATTATTCTGCTCGATTTAATTCATCCTTGGTTCATCCGATGGCGGTCACTTTTTCAGAACAATTTAAAACTGATCGTTCATGATCTCAGCGGAGTGATTTCTCAGGTAGACGCAGGAGAAAGATTTCCTGAGCCCATCATCGATTTAAAGTTAAAGGTGGATCTTGTTGTGAGTCTCAATCTCATCGGTCAACTTCCTCTGATGCCCCTGGAGATCATGGAAAAAAGAATCCATCCTTCTTTCGAGGAAGAACTTCATGAATGGGCAAGAAAGATTCAAAGAAAGCATCTGGAGGCGCTGAAAGAATGGGCTCCGAGACAAATCGTTATTTCGGATATCGATGAAATTTGGCGGAATTTATCAGGGCAAATTGTCGATCGATCCGATCCTTGGTATGGAAGTCGGGACTTTGAAATGGATGAGCAATGGAATTGGGACATTTCACCGTTAGGTGAAATGGAAAAAACGAGATCAAAACACCATGTCGTCGGTGTTAAAGTCTTCAGCTAATCGATTTTAGTTTTCGAAGGTAAAAAGGCATTCGAAGCGTAGAACAGGAGTGGCTTGCCGAAATACGATCTAGACTACAGTAGCGTCGTTGAGATTCTCGATTCGTTGAAAAGAGAAGATACTTTTTGCCGGAGATACCGTAGCGCGTCGGAGTGAATGTTTCGGTGATTGAGGTCCAGATATTTTGTTTCATGGGATCTGCTCCTTTTCTCTTCTTAATTTCGTTCATAACTCCTTGAAAGCAAGAGAAATACAAAATTTAAAGGCCTCTGTTTTTACTTCAATCACGTGGAAACAAAAATAACCCTATGACTCAGAAGGGGTTTGGAAAAGTCTCTTTTAAATACCTTTAAAAATATTTTTTCGGTCAACGTCGTTTAATACGGCCCATTTTCCGGAGGGAAGATTGCCTAATGAGAAACTGCCGATTTGGGTTCGAATCAACCGAAGCGTGGGATAACCAATCGCCGCAGTCATTCGTCGAACTTGTCGATTTTTTCCTTCAATCAGAGTGAGCTCTAGCCATGAATCTGGAACATTTTTTCGATAGCGAATAGGAGGAGTACGAGGAGAAACCGTGGGATGGATCACGTGTGCTTTTGCAGGGAGTGTCTTGTAGTCTTGAATGAGGACGCCTTTTTGAAGGGTCTCTAAAGATTCAAGAGTGGGAATACCTTCGACTTGTGCCCAATATGTTCGGGAATGAGCGTGCTTCGGATTGAGGAGTTGATCATTCAAAGCGCCTTCATCGCTGAGGAGGAGAAGGCCTTCGGAATCGGCATCAAGTCTTCCCAAGGGATAGACCCCCTTGGGAAATTTAAATTCGGCAAGCGTCAGATGTTTGGATCCATCTCCGGTAAATTGGGAGAGGACATCGAACGGCTTATGAAAGGCGAGGAGCAAAACTATTGAAGAAGCTTCGCTAACGTGGCGCCCATATCGGCAGGAGTCTTAGCAACCGCGATACCAGCCGCTTCGAGAGCTTCAATTTTAGCCGCAGCCGTTCCTTTTCCACCGGAAACAATTGCGCCTGCGTGACCCATACGACGACCTGGAGGTGCCGTTGCGCCTGCGATAAATGCAGCGACGGGCTTCTTTACATATTGTTTAATGTAAGCAGCCGCTTCTTCTTCCGCTGTGCCGCCAATTTCACCGATCATAATCATCGCTTCGGTATTGGGGTCTTCATTAAAGAGTTTGATCGCATCCGTCTGAGAAGTTCCATTGATGGGATCTCCTCCGATACCGATACAAGTGCTTTGTCCGATACCACGGGATGAAAGTTGCCAAACGGCTTCGTAAGTCAAAGTTCCTGAACGGGAAACAATACCGACTTTACCGGGTTTGTGAATGTAACCGGGCATAATGCCGATCTTACATTGGCCAGGGGTAATGATTCCAGGGCAGTTCGGTCCGATGAGACGGCTCGATTTGCCATTCATGAAGGCTTTCACCCGCATCATATCCATGACGGGGATTCCTTCGGTGATACAGATGACGAGTTCGACTCCGGCATCGACGGCTTCCATGATGGCATCCGCTGCAAATGGAGGAGGAACAAAGATCATTGTGGCGTTACAGCCTGTGGCCTTACGCGCTTCACTGACGGTATCAAAGATCGGAGCTTTTCCTTCAAAGGTTTCGCCACTGCGGCCAGGAGTAACCCCTGCAACCACATTGGTTCCGTACTCCATGCAGCTTTTGGCATGAAATGCGCCGGCTTTACCCGTAATTCCTTGAACTAATAAACGTGTGTTTTTATCGACGAGAACGGACATATAATTTCCTATTTTCCAGTTGCGGCCGCGACGACCTTCTTAGCTGCATCCGCGAGATCATCTGCAGCAATGATTGCCATGCCGGATTCTTTTAAAAGCTTCTTCCCTTGTTCAACATTGGTTCCTTCTAAGCGGACAACCAATGGGACTTGAAGTTGCACAATTTTAGCGGCGTTAATCACCCCTTGGGCAATGACGTCGCATTTCATGATACCACCAAAGATATTCACGAGAATTGCTTTCACGTTTTTATCAGAAGCCAAAAGTTTAAAAGCTTCGGTTACTTGTTGCTCACTTGCTCCACCCCCGACATCCAGGAAGTTAGCGGGTTTTCCACCAGCGTACTGAATGATATCCATGGTCGCCATCGCAAGTCCGGCACCGTTCACCATACAGGCGATGTTTCCATCGAGACCGATATAGTTGAGGTTGAACTTGGAAGCTTCGACTTCGCGAGGATCTTCTTCCGCAGTGTCGCGATAGGCAACGACTTCAGGGTGACGATAAAGAGCGTTATCATCAAAGTTAAACTTAGCATCGAGAGCCAAGACTTTGTTTTCCTTGGTGATGACTAAAGGATTGATTTCCAACAGTGTGCAGTCGGATTTCAAAAAGGTGGTGAAGAGTTTCATGATGAGCTTCACTCCTTGTTTCATCAAATCGCCATGAAGACCGAGAGCCTTGGCGATTTTAAGTGCTTGGAAGGGTTGGAGTCCTAAAGCAGGATCAACGAGTTCGCGTAAAATCTTTTCGGGTGTTTTTTCGGCGACGGCTTCAATATCAACGCCTCCTTCGGTGCTAGCGATCACCACGGGAGATTGACTTGCGCGATCCATCACGATTGCAAAATAGAGTTCTTTTTCAATCGTTGTAGATTCAGCAATCAAAACCTTATTGACTAAGCGGCCTTCAGGTCCGGTTTGGTGAGTGACCAAAACTTGACCGAGCATCTGAGTGGCAAATTCTTTGATTTTTGCAGGAGAGTCCGTTAAGTGAACTCCGCCTTTAAATCCGGACTTAAAAGTCCCTTTGCCTCGTCCACCGGCGTGGATTTGTGCTTTAATGACGAGATTGGATCCTCCAATTTCTTTTGCAATGGCTTCCGCTTGTTCGGGGGATTCTGCTACTTTGCCTTTCGGGGTAGCAACACCGAATTTTTCCATCAATTCTTTAGCTTGGTATTCGTGGATATTCATGAGTTTTTCTAATATTTGACCGTAGTGTTTGGCGCAGGGACGTCAAACTTTAAATCGTATTTTTAAAGGAATCGCATTTATTAATAGGAGTAGGGAATAAATCTTATTCTCGAATGAATAAACAAAAATTCTTCTGAGATGAAACGCAGCATTAAGTAACCGTTCATTTCCTATTAAAAGAGGGAAAAATGAGTTAACTACTTGCGCTCGTATAAGAACGAAGCGCATACCTCCAAAAGACGGAGCTTCCCCACAGGGTGAGAAAAGTTCCCACGACCAAAGAGCTCCCCAGCCAGATCATCGGTGTTCCTGAGGTGATATGAGCAAGAATGCGGGTCGGTACATTGGCGACGACCATAATGGGAATTCCGACGGAAAAAAGGATTCTCCATACTTTAGGGGCATTCAGAAAGACGCTTTCGGGATAACGGGCGAGATTCATCAAATTATAATAGCCATAAATCATTCCCTGAGCTTTCACGATCCAGAAGGAAAGTGTTACAAGAAAAAAGAGTAGGCTGTAGTGGATTCCGATGCCGCAGAGGATGCAGAGGAGATAAAGGGTGATTTGCGTGAATGAGGGATGAAGATGAAGTTGATGAGAAGCATAAAAGACAAATCCAATGCCAATGAGGGTATTCACCAAGTTATCAAATCCAAACTGCTTGGATGAAGCGACGAATTGGGCGTTCACCGGTTGAAGAAGAAGAAAATCGAGTTTTCCGGTGCGAACCAATTCGGGAAGATTCGCCAGATTCATATAAAAGAAAGCCTGGAAGAGCTGTGCTGTAATTTGATGGGTTCCCATCAAAAGAATGACATGCCATTTATTCCAGTCACCAATCGAGTTTACATGGGAAAAAATGACTTCAATCATTCCGACCTGAGCCATAAACCAGAGAAGCTCTGTGACAAGCCATAGCCAAAAATTGGCGGCAAAATTCATCTCACGAATCAGTGAGTTGCGAAACATAAGCCGGAAGACGCGAAAGTGATGTTTCATAAGATTAACCTCCAACGGCTCCATATTTTTGAAGCCCCTTCGCCCACATGGTTTTTGCCAATGAGTAAAGAAGGACGACCCAGATGAACTGAATACAAAGTCCCTGAGTCAGTTCGTTTCCTGTAATTCGTCCCTGTAAAAGAGCGACGGGGAACCAGAGCTCATAGGGGAAAGGAGTAAAAAGAACCCATTTAAAAACGATTGGAGGAAGGAGATCGAGAGGAAAAAAGTGACCCGAAAAAAAGTATTCGAACGAGAAAAAAATAAAAACAACCGTCGAGATTTCCAGAATCCAAAATGAAAGCATCGCAATGGAATAGGAGATCAAAAACTGAATGAGAGCAGAGAGCGCAGTTGAAAAGAAGAAGAGCACCCAAGTCTCCCATTGATGGGGAAACGAGATGGAGTCATGAAAGGGAATGAAAACCGCGAGGAGGGGAAGAATGACGATGGAAAAATTGACCAGACGAGAGGAAGCGAAGAGGGTCAGTCGATAGAGCAGATGATTCATGGGACGGAGAAGAAGCATATTCAGTTGGCCGTCTCGGATTTCAGCCGAGATTTGCCATTCATCATCGGTCGGCGTGACAAATGCCTCCACGACCATACAGATAAGGAAGTATTGGATCATCTCTCCATAGGCATAGTTCTGAATATTTGCGCCTGAAGAGGCGTAAACCGCCTTCCAGAAATAAACGAGTCCAAAGAGAGGAACGAGAGAGAAGGTGAGTCGAACGAGAAAATTCCAACGGTAGATCAGTGTATTCTGGACGCCAATTTTAAAAAGGGGCGTATAAAGGCTTTGCACTCGCAAAAACTGGAGAAAAAAACGAAAGATGGCAAGAAATCAGAAGGAAATAGGATGCAAAAGGATGCCAGAGGGCGGATTTGAACCGCCGACCAAGGGCTTATGAGTCCCCTGCTCTACCACTGAGCTACACTGGCGAATAAATTAAGGGGTGGGATATTGCATGATCCTAATATTAAAATCAAGTAAGAATCTCTAACAGCCGAGAGAATATGGAATGGAGAAGGTGGAAAACTCCTAAAGGAGAAGGGGACGATAAGGCTTGTCAGATTGAATTCACTCTGCTAGCCTCCGCGAACTATGAGTGATTCTAGACTAGCGAGACAGACAGCGGAACGTTTGATTGGTTCACGGGCCCAACTTCTTAAGTATCAATGTTTGATGGGTTTTGATGGATTTGTCGATCAAATTTTTCAAGTTGTCGATCAACGTCAATCCTCCACCAAATTTACTCCTTTCACCCAAGTAAAATCTTTTGCTCAACGGGTTCAGGGAGCGACGGGTAAAAGTTCTAATTTTGAAATCGTTTCTCAAGCGACACGCTTAGGTGGAAATGGTCCATTGATGGCCTTTTCATTAAGTACACTCGGTGCGCCTGTCAATTATATCGGAATGCTCGGTTTTCCTCAAATGCATACGGTTTTCACGGAATTCGCAAAACGTGCAAAAGTTTTTTCGATTGCTGAGCCCGGCTTTAATCAAACATTCGAATTTGCGGATGGCAAATTGACCTTTGGTCAATATGACAGCGTTCATGATGTCACTTGGGAGAATCTCAAGAAACGTTTGGGCGAAACTCAATTCCGTAAGCTTTGGGATGCTTCTCATTTTGTTGGTATGGTCAACTGGACAATGATTCCTCATCTTTCAGCGATCTGGAAACGTATCCTCAGTGACTACGTTCCTCCTAAAACAGAAAAACGTAAGCTCATGTTTTTTGATCTTTCAGACCCTTCCAAGCGCTTGGATGCAGATTTGCTCGCCGCGTTGAAGATCGTCGGAGAATTCCAAGAAAAGAATGATGTTATTCTCGGTTTGAACGAAGGCGAAAGCCAACACGTTGCCAAAGTATTGCGTCTGAAGAAGACCGCCGCTAATCCCAAAGGAACAGCATCACTTGCCGCGGCGATTCGTGAAAAATTGAATGTTCATACGGTCGTCATCCATCCTGTCAAATATGCAGCAGGTGCGGATGCAACGGGTGAAGCGTTCGTGGATGGTCCTTATACCGCGAAACCTAAAATTACATCGGGAGCGGGAGATCATTTTAATTCCGGTTTCGTCATCGGCCGTTTATTAGGATTGGGTCTTTCCCATTCGATGCAGTTGGCGGTTGCGGCCTCCGGATTTTATGTGCGTCATGCGGTCAGTCCGAATCGTGAACAATTAGTTCGATTCCTTCAGACTTTATAAGTTTATCTTTTACTAAACCCGCTTTGGCGATCCCAAGGCGGGGGTTTTTATTTTAAAGTGATATTGGGCTTGTCGTTTCAGTTTAAAAAAATAAAATGTCCTCCACTTTAGAATGGATAAAAACAGTGTTTGAATACCACCCTGACCGTACTCAAGAGATTTTAGATCGAGCGAAGGATTTGTTGCCTCCCGCTCCTCCCGTGGCGTTCAAACTACTCTCGCTTCTGAGAAATCCCTCGACTCAAGCCAATGATGAAGTTTTAGAGATTATCCAATTTGATACCAATTTGACCGCACAGGTTTTGAAGTCGTGTAATACGGCCGTTGTGCGTGGAAGTGAGCCGATCGCTTCTTTGGATGATGCGGTGAATCGATTGGGCTATCAGCGCATTTTGGAAATCGTGATGGCGATCTGTTTTGGAAAGTATTTTCAACGTCGTAAATGCTATCACGGCATTGATCCCTATGCGTTATGGAGGCATTCGATTGCGTCAGCGCTTGCTTCTCGATATTTGGCTTATCACTCCAAATCAACCAAGTTTTCATTGCAAACAGCCTTTACGGCCACTTTGCTTCATGATTTTGGAAAGGTGATTTTAAATCTCATTGAAATTCCGGAGATGGATTTAATTCGTCCTTTGATGATCGAAAAAGGAATTTCTTGTTCCGAAGCAGAGATGGAAATTTTAGGAACAGACCATGCAGAAGTTGCTGGTTTGTTGATGAAGGAATGGGATTTGCCTCCTGAAATTTATCAAGGAATTCGTGACCATAATCATCCCGGTGATGATGAGACCGGATATGCCGACTTAATTTATCTTTCGAGCCAATGTGCGACAGCAATTTTTTCGGGAACGACTTGGGCTGAATATATTCAAACGGTCCAAGTGACCATCCCGAGCCGTATTGGTCTTTCAAACGAGTTAATTGCGAAGTGTCTTGATCCTGTAAGCAAGGATGCAAGTGCGATTGAAGCGTATTTGATGGTCGCTTAGTTCTATTTCAGAACTTGATATCCCGTATTGTCCGCTTGAAGGACTAAAATTTGGCCAGGAACTTTATACTGATTCGCTGTCTTTTTCATGGCAGAAACGACTCGTTGAGTCTCTTCTAGGGCTAATGCAATCATCGTTGATCCCGCGCCACTGAGAAATCCACCGAGGGCACCTGCTTTTTCTGCAGATTCGATCATTGGTTGAAGGGAGGGAAGAAGCTTCGCCCGGTATGGTTGATGTAAGGTGTCTTTAAAGCTGCCTTGGAGCAATTCATAGTTTTGAGTGCAAAAGGCCGCGGTGATAATCGCCGTATTTTGAAGATTCGTCACCGCATCCGCGAGGGAGACTTTTTTAGGAAGCACGGCGCGAGCTTTTTTGGTCTCGAGTTCCATTTCTGGAATAAAAGTTACGAATTTAAGAGAGGATTTAATGGGTTGATAGAGCCACCCTTGTTTCGAGGCACAGGCAAAACCACCAAAAAAAGCAGGAACCGCGTTATCGGGATGTCCTTCTAATTGAATGACGAGATCTAGAATCTCTTCTTCATTGAGGGGAAGTCCTGCGAGATGATTAAGTCCCGCAAGAAAACCTAAACGAACGGTGACGCTGCTTCCCAGTCCTCGGGACATGGGAACATCGCCGACAATTTTGATCCCATAGTGAAAGGCTTTGACTTGAGCGGTTTTAAAAAAAAGTGAGGCCGCTTCCTTCAACATTCCAAAGCTTTCAGTGGCCTCGGTTTGCGTGACGGTAATGCGATTGTAAAGAGAGAGGGCGACGCCGAGAGAGTCGAAGCCGGGACCTAGATTTGCACTCGTTGCCGGAACTTTGATGGTAATAGACTTAAGGCTTTTCTTCATAGGATCTCTCAATCTTTGAGTGGTTTTTAAATCTTTTGATTGAATTAGATTTCACCGCGGAGAAGGTCTTTGATGGTTTCGCGTTTGCGAGCGACAGTTGCTTTTTTTCCTTGAACCATAATTTCAGCCGGTCTGGGGCGAGCATTATAGTTGGATGCCATCACGAATCCGTAGGCTCCCGCGCTCATCAAAGCCATCAAGTCTCCTTTTTTATAAGGAGCAAGGAGACGGTCTTTGGCGAAGTAATCACCGGACTCGCAAACAGGACCGACGACATCGGATGAAATTTGTTTGCCACTGATTTTATTCACAGGAACGATCTCATGATAGCTCTCGTAAAGGGTAGGACGAATAAGTTCGGTCATGGCCGCATCGACAATGACGAAGTTTTTCATGCCGGTCTTTTTAATGTAGAGCGTTTCGGTGACGAGGATGCCGGCGTTTCCGACCATAAAGCGTCCAGGTTCAACGACAATACGGAGTCCAAGAGGTTTCAAAAGAGGAACGAGTTTTTGAGCATAGAGGGCAGGGTGGAGGAGATTTTTGTTTTTCTTCCACCAACCGGGTTGACCACTGGCAAGAGCCTCTTTGTAAATAATTCCCATTCCGCCGCCGATATCAAAGAATTGGATTCCATACTTCGCTTTAAGAGTTTGGACCAAAGGGATCATCTTTTTGACCGCTTGGACAAACGGTTTTACATCGGTGATTTGGGATCCGATATGCATTTGTACGCCGCGAAGTTCGATATTTGAAAGTTTGGATGCGCGAGCGTAGAGAGAGGCAATCTCTTCAAAGGCGATGCCGAACTTATTGGCATAAGTTCCGGTTGTGATTTTGGCATGGGTTTTGGCATCGACATTCGGATTTACGCGGAAAGCGATCGGAGCTTTCTTTTTGAGCTTTTTGGCAATGGCATTGATCTGATGGAGTTCCGGTTCGCTTTCGACGATGAAGGTGTAGACATTGGACTTAAGTCCATAAGCAATTTCGTCTTCCGTTTTGCCCACTCCGA
>JAZKBH010000010.1:39720-39931 GCA_040388725.1 Verrucomicrobiota bacterium | reverse complement strand
CGCTTCTTCATGAGCTTCAACGTCGTGATGCCAAACGAGGACTCGCGACCTTGTGTATTGGCGGCGGGATGGGAATCGCCGTTTGCGTGGAAAGAATCTAAGGACATTGATGGAAAAATTTCTCACGGGAAAAACAGCACTGGTCACAGGATCTACCAGTGGATTAGGACTCTCTATTGCGGAGTGTTTGGCTTCTCTCGGATGCCATATT
>JAZKBH010000010.1:11029-39604 GCA_040388725.1 Verrucomicrobiota bacterium | reverse complement strand
CGAGTCATTTATTTTCCTGCGGATTTGACGATTCCTCATGAGATTAAAGATCTTGTGAAAAAGATCGAATCGGATTTAGGGTCCATCGATATTTTGATCAATAATGCCGGGATGCAATTTGTCTCTTCGTTAGAAGATTTTCCAGAGGAAAAATGGCATCAAATCATGGCGCTGAATCTCTCCGCCGCTTTTTTTACCACTCAAGCCGTGATTGCAGGAATGAAGTCAAAACGATGGGGACGTATTATTAATATTTCATCGGCACATGGACTTGTCGCTTCTCCCTTTAAATCGGCCTATGTGGCCGCGAAGCATGGATTGATTGGACTCACAAAAGTGACCGCGCTTGAAGTCGCTCAAGAAGGGATTACCTGTAATGCGTTATGTCCCGGCTTCATTCATACGCCGTTGGTCGAAGATCAAATTCAGGCACAAATGCTTGCCACAGGACTTTCAAGAGAGAGAGTGATTCAAGAGGTTATTTTGACGAAACATCCCAATAAAGAGTTTGTGGAATCCGATCATATTTGCGCCTATGTCCGTTTACTGTGCTCGGAGTCAGGGCGTTCGACCACCGGTGCTTCGATTCCCATTGATGGAGGATGGACCGCCACTTGATATTTTATGGAAGAAATTCAACCCGTCATTCAAAACTTCTTAGAAGAACTGGTTCTTCAAAACAAGGAACGAGGAATTCAATTTGTTGCCTATCATCAGGGTAAAGTGCTCGTCGATGCTTATGCGGGGATCTGTAATCCGCAGACGGGAAAGAAAGTGGAGAGTTCGACCTTGTTCCCCGTTTTTTCAACGACGAAAGGAATGGCCGCAACTTTAATTCATCTTCTCGTTGAGCGCGGGCAGTTGAATTATCAAACGCGTATTGCCGATCTTTGGTCTGAATTTGGAGCCCATGGAAAAACGGAAATTACCGTGGCTCATGCTTTAAATCATTCTGCCGGACTTCCTTATATGCCTCTCGGACTCCGCCATCGGGATTTGTCTGATTGGACAAAAATGTGCGAGCTCATCGCCGATTTGACGCCTGCTTCTGCTCCGGGAGCTCTCATGTGCTATCATGCGATTACGTATGGTTGGATCTTGGGAGAGGTCGCTCGACGAGTCGATGGACGATTTTTTACTCAAATGCTGGCGGATGAAATTTCTCGACCCTTAGGAGTGACCACGATGTATGTGGGTCTTCCCGATTCCTTCGTCGGAGAGGTGGCTCTTTTAGAAAGTGGCTTTGAGGAAAAAACCGAAAAAATCATTCTGACGGAGTCGAAGCCTCAGGCGATTCCCGATCTCGTTTGTCCTCTCCATGAGTGGATGAACCGGGACGATGCCCAGCGGGCTTGCCTGCCAGCCTCGAACGGGGTCATGAATGCTCATTCCATTGCGCGTCACTATGCCGCTTTGCTTCCAGGAGGAGTGGGGGGTGTGGAATTGCTCCCTCCCTCCCGAGTTCGTTTGGCACTTGAACTACAACATCCGACTCAATCTCAGGATCCGGAATATGAGTATCGTCAGCGGTTAGGCTATCAAATGATCTCTTTTGCCTCTCCTTCTGGTTTTGGTCATCATGGCTATGGAGGCTCCTCAGGTTTTGCCGATCCTGAACTTGGTTTAGCGGTGGGCTTTACCCGTAATCGATTCAGTAAAGAAAATCCCCTTTCTGAAATCATGGGGCTGCTTCTGAAGAGTCTGAAGTAAGTTTCTTAACCAAGCAGAAATCAGGCATCGCTTTTGTTTGAGGGGAGCGGTCTTTTCAACCATTGACATTCTTTCCCCATCCTCTAGGAAAAAAGCCAAAATTGTAAAAAGAAAGTAAAGAATTATGAGCGCAACTCCTGCAGTTTATAACCGTAATAATCCGTTTTTGGCTCGGATTAAAGAGAACCGTCTTCTCAATAAGGAAGGTTCAGAAAAAGATACCCGCCATATCGTTGTCGATACGTCAGGCAATGTTCCCTACCATGTAGGGGACTCCTTGGGCGTCATTCCTCGTAATGTTCCGGCGGTTGTCTCTGATTTGATTAAACGATTGAAATTGGACCCTCAAGCTCCTGTTCCCGCAGCGAATAATACTACGGTTGCATTAGAAGAGGCTCTCTCCTCCCAATACATCCTCAATCGTGCGAGCAAGAAGTTTGTCAAAGGGATCGCTGAAAAACTTCCTTCTGGTGACAAAAAAGAGACGCTTACGGCTTTGATTGCCAATGAGCCTGCTTTGGACGAATATGTCTTTTCCCGTGATTACGTCGACGTTCTGAACGAATTCAGCGAAGTGGATTTAACCGCAACGGAGTTTTTAGGATTAGTGAATAAAGTGGCTCCTCGTCTTTACTCGATCGCCTCTTCCTCTGTCGTCTATCCCAATGAAGTTCATTTGACAGTCGCCGTCGTGAAATATGAGAGTCACGGCCGAGCGAAGATGGGAATTGCTTCGGGATATCTCGGTTATCATGCCGACAAAACCCCGACACCCGTCTACACTCAGCCAACGCGTCACTTCCATCTTCCTTCTCTTGATAAGAATATCATCATGGTGGGACCTGGAACTGGAATCGCGCCTTTCCGCGCCTTCCTTCAAGAGCGTAAAGCGACAGGGGCGACGGGTAAGAATTGGCTTTTCTTTGGAGATCAACGTCGGGCAACCGATTATCTCTACGAAGAGGAATTTGAAACAGCGGTGAAAGAAGGATCCCTTCATAATCTCGACTTGGCCTTTTCACGCGATCAAACGGAAAAGATTTATGTCCAGACCCGCATGATGGAAAAAAGCGCTGAAATGTGGAAATGGCTTCAAGAAGGGGCTTATTTCTACGTCTGCGGAGATGCCAAAAGAATGGCGCGCGACGTTCATCAAGCCTTGATCGATATTGCTAAAAAAGAGGGGGGACTCTCTCAAGAAGCGGCTGAGGCTTATATTAACACCACCTTCGCAAAAGAAGAGAAACGTTATCTCAAGGACGTTTATTAATCGTTAACCGGGAAGAACTTAAAAAAGAGCGTTTTTTCGCTTTACCTTTTTTAAGATCCCGCTAGGAAAGAACACCTTATGGCACTGCATCGTAGTCTTCGTAGCTCTAGCACCACCTCCGCAAAACGGAATGTTTTGAAACGTTTCGAACGAGTCGAGCTCATCAAAAAACGTGGTCAATGGAAAGATGATATGAAAGTGGTTGGTCTTCCGAAAACAAAGCCGGAAGCTTAATTCTTTCTTCTTTTTTCAATAAAATTTAATTTCGATAGGATCTTCTCCTCGCTTTTTGAGGAAAAGATCCTATCTCTTTTTTGTGAGAATTAATCAATTTTTAGCCCGTGCAGGGTTTGGTTCCCGCCGTGCCTGTGAAGCCCTGGTCCTCGAAGGATCCGTTTGCGTCAATGGCGAGATTATCAAAACACTTTCGACTCAAGTGCAGCCCCACGATCGTGTCAAAGTCGGCAACAAGCTTTGCAAAGTCGACTCCCAAACGATCACGGTCGCGATGAATAAGCCGAAGAGTTATGTCTGTACGATGAGTGATCCTCAAGATCGTCGTCGGATTTATGATCTTCTTCCGAATGATTTTCCTCGCGTCGTTTCCATTGGTCGATTGGATTATGATAGTGAAGGACTCCTTCTTTTGACCAGCGATGGCGATCTCGCAAATGAATTGACTCATCCGAGTTCCAAAGTTCCCAAAACGTATGAAGTCGTTCTCGATCGCGATTTTGATATGGAGCTTTCGGCTCGTCTCAAAAAAGGGGTGAATGTCGAAGGGAAGCGAGCCCGCATGGATTCCATTCACCGCATTGGGCCCAAACAACTCAAGGTTGTTTTGACGCAAGGGATCAAACGCCAAATTCGCTGGATGTTTTTTAAAGTCGGATACAAAGTGAAGAACCTAAAGCGAGTCCAAATCGGGAAATTCGAACTCGGTCGAATTCCTCTTGGAAAATGCAAAGTTTTGACACCTGAGGAGATCCAACAATGTCGAAGTCGAATGGCGTAACCCAGAAGCAATCGAAAACTAAAAAGTCTTCCTCGTTATGGGGCGGGCGATTCGCAGAAAGTCCTGCGGAGCTTCTTCAAAAGTATTCAGAATCGGTCTCCTTTGATTGGCGTCTTTATCAACACGACATTCGTGGAAGCATTGCTCATGCAAAAATGCTTCAGAAGATTAAAATTTTAACTCAGGGTGAATTTCTCGCCATTCAAAAAGGTCTTCTCCAAATCGAAAAAGAGATTACAGCAGGTAAATTTTCGTGGTGCGTCGACCGTGAAGATGTTCATATGAATATCGAAGCGACGCTGACCAGTCGTGTTCCTGCAGGGGCCAAGCTTCATACCTCTCGGAGTCGAAACGACCAAGTGGCAACGGATGTTCGCTTGTGGCTTCGGGATGAGATCAATCAAAACATTGCGGCGATTCGAGCCCTTCAACGGACCCTCGTCCTTTGGGCAGAACGTGACGTCAAAGTAATTATCCCCGGCTTTACGCATCTCCAACGTGCTCAACCTGTTCTTTTAGCTCACCATCTTCTAGCCTATGTTGAAATGCTCGATCGAGATGCGGGACGTTTATTGGATGCGCAAAAACGGATGAATGTCCTTCCCTTGGGGAGTGGTGCCATTGCCGGAAGTACCATTCCTTTAGATCGTGACTTTGTCGCCAAGGAACTTGGTTTTGAGGGGATCACCCGAAATTCGATGGATGGGGTGAGTGATCGTGATTTTGTCGTCGAATATTTGAGTGGAGTCGCTTTGTGTGGGGTTCATCTTTCCCGGCTTTCCGAAGATCTGATTCTTTGGTCGAGCGCTGAGTTTGGATGGATTCGACTCTCTGATGCTTTTACGACCGGTTCGAGTCTCATGCCTCAAAAGAAAAATCCAGATGTGGCGGAACTTTGCCGAGGAAAATCGGGCCGTTTAGTCGGAAATCTTGTTTCCGTTCTGGTTCTTTTGAAAGGTTTGCCGATGACCTACAATCGAGATCTTCAAGAAGATAAAGAAAGGCTTTTTGATTCTGCCGATACGATTCAATTGAGCCTCGAAATTATGTCCGCGATGCTTCACAAAGTCGAAGTCCGCGAAAAAATTTGTCGTGCGGCCGCTTCCGATCCATTGCTTTTAGCGACGGATGTCGCGGATTACTTAGTCAATAAAGGGGTTCCTTTCCGACATGCGCATGAGATTGTCGGACGGGCAGTCGCTCTAGCCGAAAAACTTGATACGCCTTTAGATAAACTCGATCTTTCCGAATGGAAAAATTTGAGTCCTCACTTTGAAAAAGGAATTAAAGATGTTTTCCATCTGGAATCCGCTCTCAAAGGACGTCCAATGAAGGGATCTCCGAATCCTCAGCGGGTTCAGGAAGAGATCCGTCGTTGGAAAAAAGTTTTAAATTAAGATCCATTTTTATCCAAAGATGCTATTTTATCTTTGATGAATGATTGGTTTTCTCATCCTGAATTTTTAGCTCCCGGCGATGCGAAGTCCGTCGATTTCCATTCGGACAATGTAACCGTCACTTCGATTGATTCCGTAACGCATCCCTTTTTTGATAAAGCGTTTGAAGCGCTCTGGAAGGAGTTTGGAAGCAAAGCCGAAATCGAGGGAAAAGAGATCCTTGAAAAGCGTCTTCAGTGGCTCGGGAAAAAGCAAACCAATGGATATCATTTTCAATATCAACTTCTTTGGATTGAAAAAGAGGGGGTTCCGATGGGAGTGCGGGATCATACTGCGATCTATCATCCTCTTCATCAACGATTGACCGTTCATCTCTCCCATAATTTAATTTTTCCCGATTTTCGTCGTTCCGGTTTTGCGGGATGGATGAGAGCGTGGCCTTTGATTTTTGCGAAATGTTGCATGGAGATGTGGAAAATCAATTTACCCGTGACCTTAGTGGCAGAGATGGAGCCGTTTCGACCTGAATATCCCGATCGATTACCTCGATTGATTTCGGCTGAGAGAGCCGGTTTTTTAAAGGTAAGTGATATCGATTATTTACAACCGGATTTTAGGTCTCCCGCCGAGATCGATCGTGGTGGAGAATCCAAAGCACTTCCGATGAGTTTGATTCTTCGAAGAGTGAATCAAGAGTCTCGACGGTTCATTTCGGGTCGAGAATTAAGTGAACTGGTTGACGATTTGTACCAAATGTATGGGGCCGGATTTCGTCCACATGAAATGGAAAAGCCGTGGAGTTACTGGGGAGAAATTGATCTATATCGAGAATACGCTCTCGATTTTCCGACTCATTAGAGCATTTACGGTTTAGAGATCGCACTAAAATCGCCTTTTTATTTTAGGAGGCAGGCTTTCTCGATCAGCAGTCACTGCAGGAAAAAGGGTTAAAGGATTACGCAAACAGCCCTCCTTCGCCTGAGCTTCGGCGGGGCACTTTTCGCAGAGCGAAAAGTGGAGGCGGCGGGGGTCGAACCCGCGTCCTGAGAGGAAACTTGACGGATGAACTACAAGTTTAGGAATATTTAAGTTTAAATGAAAAGAAGCGATATCCCGCACCCTTCTCACCGAGCCACCACATTGATTCGTCCGATGTGGTCGGTCGCTCACCACATCGGCCACCCTGCTAATAACGAAACTATCCTCTAGCAGAGATCGAGGTAATTTCGTCGCGGCGTATTAGGCTGCGAGGGCTAATTCTTCATTAGCATTTAGGTTTTGAGTTAGTTTTTTAACGAGGCCCCCATACTCAGATGCCCTCGACTTGCCATCACGTCTCATGTCGCTTCAGTCGAAACCAATGCGCCCCCGAGAGATCTAAACTAAATCCATTTCACTCCAGGGTCAAATAGGGATTTAAACTTCCTTAATGAATTGCATCGATATCAGGATGGGGAGGATCAATACACGAGAGTGCAGATTCTAGAGCAAATTCAAAATAGTGTAGCCACAAAGAAGCGCAAAATGCACAAGGTTAAAAGTCAATTTTAAGAAGAGATGGTCTTTGAAAACTGCGCTTCTTGTGCTTCTTTGTGGCAGAAAACGGCTATGGTTTTGGTGAATACCCTCTAAAAGGCTCGGTTGAAATCACAAGATTTTAAGTGAGTCTTTTAGAGCTTTTACTCTGCTCTCTCTATCCTCCCCATCCTGATATCGATGCTACAAAGCTAGCTATTTTCTTTAAATCAATAAGGAAGTGGATACTTCGAGGTCATTTGGTGAACTTTATTCTTAATCGCTTCTAAGGAGGCAATATTCGAGCGGTTCACAATCGCATCATGGATAAAGTTCGCGATATCGAACATTTGATCTTCCTTCATGCCTCGTGAGGTCACTGCAGGCGTTCCCAAACGGATTCCCCCGGATTTGAAAGGAGATTGAGTATCGAAAGGAATGGAATTCTTATTACAGGTAATTCCTGCCTTATCCAACGTCTCTTGAACTTCTTTTCCGTTCAGTCCTTGAGGTTGAACATCGACCAGCATCAGATGATTTTCGGTTGTTCCAGAAACAATCCGATACCCATTTTTCTTCATTCCTTCGCAAAGCGCTTTGGCATTACGAGCGACTTGTTCTTGATAGGTTTTAAAGGAAGGTTTCAACGCTTCTCCTAAGCAAACGGCTTTGGCCGCAATCACATGTTCAAGAGGTCCCCCTTGGATTCCAGGGAAGGTTTGGGAATCGAGTTCTTTTCCGTATCTTTCTTTCGACATCACCAATCCACCGCGAGGGCCACGTAATGTTTTATGAGTGGTCGTCGTCACGAAGTCGGCATAAGGAATCGGTGAGGGATGGACTCCTGCAGCGACGAGTCCTGCAATGTGCGCCATATCGACCATAAGCATCGCGCCCACAGCATCTGCAATTTCACGCATTCTTTTGAAATCAATGATTCGAGGATAGGCCGAAGCACCTGCAGTAATCAAACGGGGCTTATGTTGAAGCGCCATTTCGTGAAGTTGATTATAATCAATAGTCTCAGATTCTTTACTTACACCGTAGTGAACGACGTTATAAAAACGCCCGGAGAAATTCATTTTATGGCCGTGGGTGAGGTGACCTCCATGAGAGAGATCCATCGTCAAAATCGTGTCGCCCGGTTTCAGAAATGCAAAGTAGACCGCCATATTGGCTCCTGAGCCTGAGTGCGGTTGAACGTTTACATATTCTGCTCCGAAAAGTTCTTTCGCACGGTCGATGGCGAGTTGCTCGATTTGATCGACAAATTCACAGCCTCCATACCAACGACGGCCGGGATAACCTTCCGCATATTTATTGGTCAAACAAGAGCCTTGAGCTTCCATGACCGCACGGCTCGTAAAGTTCTCCGAAGCAATCAGCTCAATGTTTTCAAATTGGCGTTTTCCTTCTTGTTGAATCAAATTGTAAATGACGGAATCCGATTCCTGAAGGGAAGGAGCGGTCGAGCATGAGGCTGAACCACATGATTTTTCGACCATTGCATCCATTTTCTCGAGTCGACGCGTATGACGGCCTCCTTCAAAAAGCGAGCGGGTCCAGGCTTCTAAAATTTCTTTCACTTTCTTCGGCTTAATATCATTTGCCGCTAAACACATTACATTCGCATTGTTATGATGACGAGTCACGGAAGCGGTTTCTGCATCGGCAATTAAAGCAGCACGAACACCGTGGACTTTATTGGCCGCAATACTCATTCCGATTCCGGATTTGCAGAGGAGAACTCCAAAGTCTGCTTTTCCTGTGGAAACGGCCTGTGCCACGGGACCTGCATAATCAGGATAATCCACGGACTCTGTGGTAAATGCACCTACATCTTCGACGATATAATGATTTTCAAGAAGCCATTCTTTGACGGTTTTTTTAAGTTCGACTCCGCCGTGATCGGCTCCGATGTAGACTGTTTTTTGTTTCATAGAAGATGTGCGTGGGGTTGATGTGGATTTTTTGACCCAATCTAAAAGTTTGGGCATGGAGAGTTTGATTTGTTCGCGTGTCGCGCGATAGACGTCTCGCGTTTGTCCGATCGGATCGTAGACCTCGCGAAGTTCGGAGGGGACATTTTCTTCAAAGTGACGAATTAAAAAGGTTTTCTCAGATGCCTCTGGGAAAATCATGATCATATGATCGAGGTGACTATATGTCATGACGAAAATGGCATCGGCTTCTCGAATCAAACTTTCGGTAATCGGCTGGCTCCGATGAGAAGAGATATCGAGGCCAATTTCCTTCATCACGTCGACGGAATAAGGGCTCGCGGCTTGACCATGTGGTGCCGCAAGACCGGCGGAACAGACTCTATATCCAGTATCATTTTTAACGAGATCCCGGAAGAGTCCCTCAGCCATTGGACTACGGCAGACATTCCCCGTGCAAACAAAAAGAACCTTTTTCATAGCAAATCGATGCAATGAATTGAGCGAGATTTCGAAAAATGACCAGCTTGTTTTTGAAGAAAATCAGATGCTAGGACGAAAAAAAGTCTTCGAGAGAGGTCTTTTTAGCGCGGGGTTTGGATTTTCCCGTTTTAGAGGCGGATTTAGAAGATTTCAGGGCCGATGCTGTGGGGCGATAGTCTTTTTCCATCGCTTGGTAATGTTTGAGCTCGACCTGGGCTTCTTTGAGCTCTCCTTCGAGTCGGTATTTTGTTTTTGAAAGAAAAGATTTAAGATCGGCTTTCGATCCATTGGACTTTGAGTATTCCCAAGCAGGACCTCGCTGCAAAGTTTTCATCTGATTTTCAAGTTGGTAGATCTGTTTTTCAAAAACAATATTTACCTTAAAAACAGTAGAAAGGTGGGGATGATCGGAGTGAACACTTTCATGAGCTTCGACAATGAGAGCGACTCGATTGAGATCTTCGAGGTTACAAGTTTGGTAAGCAAATTGAGCCTCAAACCAAAGATCGTCCCAATGAGGATGAGAGACGGTTCTCATATCGGGATGGAGTTTTCGAGCTAAAAATCGATAAGTCTCTTTGAGAGAGCGCCGTTGGTTACATGACCCAATCTTCGGAGATTTTTGAGGGCGAAATCCAAATGTCTTTTCGAACGAGTCGCGGAAGTCAGATTCTTCAGGATCTGCACAATCCGGATCGTCTTTTTTATCTTTTTCAGTTTCGGTCTTTTCAAGAACTTTTCGGTAAGCTTCCTCGAGGGAAATTCCATAACGAAGAGCAATGAGTTCTGCTTCTGTAAAACGATTTTGAAGCTCTGACGATTGGGACTTTATTTGTTGAATTTCATGAACAATCTTCGAAAAGTTTTGTTTCATCCAAGACTCGTAAGCGGGTTCGTCTTGGAGTTCAAAAAGCTCCAATTTTGACTTCAGTTGATGGATTTGATCGATATACGATTGATAGCGGTCAATCAGAATTTTTTTGATGGGAGGATTTTCAACGTGAATTAAGTGTCTGCAAGTAATGATATTAGAAAAGTTTTTACGTGATGATGCTAATCGTTTTCGCATTGTCAAAGAGCTTAGCATGCTTTTTGGGGAATTCTAGCGAAAATCTTCTTAAACCTTATTAATACCAGCCTTTGATCTAAATTGTACGACTCTTGGAATCTCTAAGGAAGGATGAAAATCAGGAAGCTGAATGCCTAAAAGATAGTCCTCATGAAAGAAGTCTTTGGAGAATAGAAGGAATTCATTATTGCCCCCGCCACAATCAAAAACTTCTAGATCGATGTCCTACCCCCGCCGCACTTTTTGACCGACCTTTACACAGTAAGGTTCTGATGTGTATAAAATTTTCTCAATAGTTCCGAAAGCATGAGGTCTTTTTCAGAGGCTTTCTATGTGCAGCGGAGATTTTTCTTTGGGTAGACTTCCAATTAATTTTTTGATTTTTTTACGAAGGTGATTTTTGCCATTCTTTCGAGTTTTTGGATTTTTTTACATACTTTAATAAAGGTTTTGTCTGAGACATCAGATGCCCATGATAATCTGATGGGGAAAAATATCTTTTTCTCTTTGAAGTGGGTAAAGACATTGATTATTTCGGGGAAAGAGAGTTTTGGGTATTTGAAGGTACCCTTAAATCTTTCCGCTGCCAAACTCGAACATAGTCGATAACCAAATTTAAAGGTAACTGGGAGTTATTTAAAGGTGTGTTATCCCATCCTCCGCTCACTAAATCATACATAATATCAGACTGAATGTTGCCAACATCAGCGCTTTCATCTCGTCCAATTTCTTTGCCGTTGCAGTAAAAAACAACTAACCCGGGCAACCATAAGAGGCCTGCGGTGATAAATCCGTCTTTGTCGGGAATTCCATAGATCCGATCTGTTCCTTTGGAGATACGATCTTTTTCATATCCATTTCTATGTAGAGCAATATTGTAGCGATAGGGACCCCACCCAGTGAAATGTTCAAAGATATCAAATTCCATACCTCCATTTTTGGTGCTCTGACGTTTAGGTTGCCCGCCTGCTTCTGCTCCTCTGTCAGGCATAAGCCAAAAGGCGTCAAATAACCCATCTCCTACAGGTGATTTGAGACGGGATTCAAAATAACCATATTTTTGAGTCCATTTTCCGTAAGTATCTAAATAACCAGTCGTGTAGTCGGTCACTTTTCCATCGGGTTCATCATTATGGGGACCCGTTTTTTTCTCAAAACGCAATTGAGCCATTCCGCCTCCGACAGTAACATTGTCTTTTGAAAAATGGCTTATTTTATCCCAATAGTTAGCGCCCTTAATATTCCATTTAGTTGAATCAATGGTCGTTCCATTAAAATTATCCTCGAATGTCATAGACCAATCTCCATCCACCGGGGGTTTTTTACCGAGCCATTCGGGAACAATTTCGGGTTCGGGGGTATGGCATTTTACG
This sequence comes from Verrucomicrobiota bacterium, assembly GCA_040388725.1. GTDB lineage: Bacteria > Verrucomicrobiota > Verrucomicrobiia > Methylacidiphilales > CAMAQI01 > CAMAQI01. Next base: position 27,832 of record JAZKBH010000010.1, on the reverse strand, counting down.
GATTCAATGACAAATGACTGTTCATAATTTTTTTGAATCGTTGAAATTTGAATTGAAGAACAAGTATTACTTGCAAATGCATTTACTGAATTTTCTCTCCCATTCCATCCCTTTAAGGGTGCAAATGGAATCGTTATTTCTTCGCTTTTTTCAGGTTCGATCGGAAAACTTTCAATGGTATCGGTCGGTCCTCGGTTGCTTTTTAGGGTGGCTTTGAGCTTTAAGTAATTCTTACCTATATTTTTGATTTTTATTCTGACTTCAAAGCCATCTCTTAAATTCCAGCGACCCAGGGGCGGGGTGATTTCGACTTGAGCTGTTTCAGCGTCGGAAGGGACAGTGACCTTTAAGGTGCTAAAGCTTTGAGACTCTATGGGGTTCACTTGAACTCCTTGAGAGATGACCTGTTTTTCAAAATTAAAATGAGCTCCATTTCCTAAAATGATCCCATTGTCGGGTCGTATTCTCACTTTGCCTGGCTCGACCGTAGCATCTTTCTCATTCGTGGATATTTTTTCAGAGAAAAGGAGGGCTGCGAGTTGAAATAATATCACTAAAGGAAGTAAATATTTTTTAATTTTCATTTTTATCCTTTTTTAACGTCGGCTTCAGGCGCGTGCCTCTCGCGGCGCGTCGCTCTGCAAGCCGTTGTTGGGTGGCATGTCCCTTCGCGACCTGAAAAAGCTGCGATTCCCGATCGCGATACTCCGCATCATACGGATGTCTCGAAAATTGCGGCTTTACCTCTTGCTCGGAGTTCGCTCGGCAAGAGGCTCTGGTAAATGAAAGTGAGTACGTTAGGCTCAACACCCACTTCGCGCCCGGTGCGAACCACGACCCCGATTTGCTCCTCAAGTTCGGATGGACGACCGTCGGCAATGTCGCGCTGTAAGGACGTTGTTGCTTCAGGTTCGAGACCGTCTGGCAGCTTCAAAACGGTTTGAACATGCTCCTCGGGCACAGCAATGCCGTGTGCTCGCGCTATCGCATATGCCTCCCGGACAATGTCGTTGTACATCCTACGCGTTTCGGGAACAACACGCCAGATGCCAGCAGGGGTACGGGTTATGACGCCAATGCTGCTGAGTGAAACGATCAGAATCAGCTTTTGCCAAAGGGCTATCTGAATGTTTGGCGCGATCTGACTTTTCACGCTTGCCCCCTGGAAGGCTTCGAGCAGGCGCGAAGTGCGCACGCTCGGTCGATTGTCCAGCTCACCGATCGTGACGAAAGGTTCGCTTCCGGCGACATGTCGGATGTGGCCCGGCCCGGCAACAAAACTTATAATGGCGCAAAGTCCGCCCAAAACATGCGACGGACCCAGTTCAGCAACCAGATGACCTGCGGCCTCGACTCCATTTTGCAGGGGCAAGACACAGGTATGCGGCCCAACAAGCGGCCGCATCGCAACAGCGGCCTCCGGCACCTGCCATGCTTTCACGCCAAGAAGGACGACGTCCACTTCACCGACTTCGGAAAGATCGTCTGTCGCCTGGGCAGATGCGACGACGAAATCACCAAGTTTGCTGTCCACCCTCAGGCCATGGGCTCGAATAGCCTTTAGATGGGCGCCACGTGCCACGAACACAACATCGTGACCAGCTTGAGCAAGCCGTCCTCCAAAATAACCGCCCACACCGCCGGTGCCGAATACTGCGATACGCATACGCAAATCTCCCTGATTATGCTTGGCCGCGTGTTTCCGCATGCCACCCAACGTCCCCAGTCATCGATCCCGCTGCTCCGCAGCCGAAATGCCAGAAGTGCTGAAGGCACCTTCAACGACTTTGTTATTTCGAAAGTGATTCGATTCTTTAGGAGTATTCATCGTTTTTTAAGAAGCCTTTCTTGAAAAGAGCTTTAAAGAAGGTTGCAGATCATGCTGTTTTTGATGCTTGATACTAGTTAACCTGAGTTGCGTTCTCCGTAAAGCGCGTAGAAACTCAAACTGTTGAGTTAGTTTCTGTTTTTCATGGCCGAAGTCCGTGAAAGATCACGCACTTTGCCTATCATCTCCAGCCGACCTGTCCGCAATACGTAGATGCGGGGCAGGGGGCGTTGCACCTGACACTCGTTTTATCCATCCATAATATTTATCCCTGTAGGTTTAGACATGGGACTTGGAACAATGAGAGATAGGGTTGATAGATTTCCCTGCAGTTCATCTCTTTTTAGCGTTTAAATTCCTTCGTAGGTGGAGTACGATGACCTTTACTTATAATTTTATTAAAGCCTTTGTGAAGGCCATTTGAATCATTTTTAAAAACATCGAGAGGCAGTTTATCGTCAAATGATTTAGAAATAGACTATTATACCTACCCTTCTTTAAAAGAAGTGTCCTTACCATGTTTTCAAACTTAATGTCACTTTATAAGTTATAGAATTTTTTATAGCACTTTTTAAAACGTGCATTGCAACCTATTGAATAACTATTAGTTACAAAAAATAACCAATAAAGTGTCACAACCTGAAATAACCCATAAGCTGGCAAAATCGGCCAACTTATGGTTCCAGTCACAACTCGGCCTCTGCTTTTTTAATCCACTGCTGGATGGTCGAATAGCTTTTTGGAATTCGAAATCCATTTTCATCCAAAATACGATGAATGCTTGAGAAAGAAGTAAATGATAAACCCGAAAGCTCGATCGCTTTTTTTTCAAAACGAAGAATCAACGTCGGATTTAATTTTTTTTCATTTAAATAAGTGAGCGCTTTCCAAAATAAATCATAATAATCAGGAAGGGGAGTTCTGGATTCCGTCAGAGTTTCAATCAACTCAGAAAAGTAATGAATCGTTTGAAGAATCTGATATTCGCGACGGACTTCCAGAAAAGGTTCCGTGATTTCCACTTCTCGGAGGGAATCAATTTCACTCTTTTTTTTCTGAATAAATTGGATTTCGCATTGGTAATAAAGATCAAGACGACCTTGATAGGGAGATCCTTTTCGAAGAGCCCCTTTTGCAATGGTTTTAATTCTTCCGTAGTCCCGGGTGAGCCATGTCACAATGAGATCACTATTCTGGAAGGGGAATTTATGAATCAGAATCCCCTCGGTGGAGAGTGGCGCATTCATGTGATTAGGAATCCAGCAAAGACGGGAAGTCTCATGGGAATCGATTTTAATTCAGCGTCGGAATCGGAATTTGTACTTCGGAGAGCTGCCAAAAGGAAGGCGTGATATCGGTGTTATGAAAAAGCATTCTTCGTGGGTAGCCCGCGGAGGGGAGATTAATTTCGGCCAGATGACTTTGGAGTGTTTTTACATCTTCCAGCCATTCCTCGCTGTCATAGGCTCCTCGACGAGAAAGAGCGACGACCGCCGTCGCGGGGAGTGAGGTCAGTCGGAGTCCTTTTTCTTTCGGATCAGGAAGATTCGTGAAACTACTTAAAACCATTTGCAGGTAAATCCGGCTTGGTTTTGGTGTTTCAGGAGAGGGATGCCATTCCGGAAAGATCAAAACCACCGGATAACGAACCTGTGATTTTGCGAGAGCAATATAGCGAGAGGCCAAACGGAAGGCACGGTTGATTTCGGGTTGGGAAAGGTCTTTGACCTCCGCCTCAATCACCGCCACTTCCGGAATGTTTTTAATCGATACTTTTCCTGTCGTGCTCGTCTGAACCCAATCCTCTCCTTGAGACGTTGAGAGGAATCCAAAAAGAGTGACAAGGATCGTGAAAAAATATCGATTCACTAAATCCTAATTTTGTGTCGGACCTGAGGACTCCGGGGTCTCGACAACAGGATTGGTGGAAAGCGCGAGATCTTCCGTTAGATTTTCATTCCCTGCCTTCTCTCTGTTCTCCCCCGAGAGTCGGGGGTGAGGCTCCGGGCTTTTGTCTTGCTCCTCGTGCTTGTTTAAGCGGTAGGAGAGAATCGAAGAAGCTCCTCGTTCCTGCATTGTAACGCCATAGAGAGCATCGGCGACACTGATGGTTCGTTTATTGTGGGTGATGACCACAAACTGAGAGTTCGAGAGGAATCGTTTCAACATTTTAATGAATCGATTAATATTCGATTCATCCAACGGTGCATCCATTTCATCCAAGACGCAGAAAGGACTTGGCTTAACTTGGTAAAGCGCGAAGAGAAGCGCCACTGCGGTCATCGTCTTTTCTCCACCGGAGAGAAGCGTGATGCTCTGGGGTTGTTTTCCAGGAGGCTTTGCAATGATATCGATTCCACACTCGAGAGGATCGTTCTCATCTTGTAAAACAAGGCGAGCGGTACCACCGCCAAAGAGCTCCGTAAAGGTTTGTTGGAAGTTTGCTTTGACCTTTTCAAAGGTCTCAGAGAAGAGAATCTTCGTGGTTTCGTTGATCTTCTTGATCGCTTCGAGCAATTGCTCGCGGGAGTTGCGAAGATCGGTGATTTGATTCACGAGATTTTGATGGTGCTTTTCCAAGTCTTCGTATTCCGCAATGGAATCCAAGTTCACAGGGCCCATGCTATCGAGACGTTGGCGTTTTTCGGTGACTTCCGCATCCAGCATCGCCCAATCCGAAGGCTCTGCTTCTTCCTCAAGAGGAGGAAGATTTTCGAGGGAAAGTTGATAATGGTGTTCGAAGCGCTCGCGAAGCGCGTTCAATTTCATTTCACGTTGAGAGATCGCCACTTCAAAAGTCGATCTCTTCGATTGAACCTCGGAGTGTTCACGGCGGAAATTACGAAGAACCAATTCTTGTTCTTGAATCGTCGATTGGAGCCCCGACTTCATTTCACATTTTGCATTGAGCTGCTCTTCCATCTCACGAATTTGAATTTCGGATTGGCTTTGCTCTTCAATGGCTTGAGCGATTTCATCGCGGGATGTCTGGACGCGAACGCCATATTCATCGATCGATTGGCGACGTTGCGTCAATGACTCATTCAGTTCATTAATCCGAGCATTTGATTGCTGCTGTTGTTGAGCCAAATGATCTCGTTGTTGGGCTTGAGTCGCGAGTTGAACTTTCAGTTCAGAAAGTTCTTGACGGATTCCCCCTTCTTCGAGAACGAGGTCTTCCAATTGACGATTGAGCGAGTCGCTCTCTCCTTGAATCGACTGAATTTGAACGGTCAACGTTTCGCGTTCACGATGGAGGTTTTGAAGTTTTTCCTGATCGGTTTGATCTTGAGCAATCAAACGATTGATATCAGCAAGAAGGGTTTGGACTTGGCGTTCAATTTGAATGCCTGTCTCTTGAATTGCATGATGGGATTGACGATGTTTGGTGACTTCAATCTCTTGTTCATGAGTCGATTCTTGAATTTGTTGATACTCTGCTTGAAGTTGAACGACTTCATTTTGAAGAGTTTCAAAGCGATTTTGATGATACTCAAAAGTGAAGCTGAGTTCGCCGAGTTCGAGATCAATGGCTCGGATTTCATTTTGTCGGAGGAAAAGATCATACGTCGCGGCGTCATGGCAACCGACTTTGACGAATCCTTGAGCGGTCACGAGATCACCATGAATGGTCGCAATCGTCGCTTCAGGATAACGTTGTTTAATCTCCAAAGCTTCTTCCAATGTTTCGGTGACGAAAGCATATTCGAGAAGCGATTTCAGGAGCGGGAGAATTTCTTCTTGAGCTTCGACTTTCAAGAGAGCGTGAGCAAATTCCCCTAAAAGAGAGACCGGTTGTTGACGACTCATCTCGCGGAGTGCCAAGGTCACTTGTTTCATTTCACGGGAGTGAAGGGATTGAATCAAGGGGGTTGCTTGATCCAGGTTTTCAATGATCAAGGCTTGTGCATTTTCACCTAAAAGGAGTGAGATCGCTTTTTCATAACCGGCATGGACTTGGAAGTGATCCGAAAGAAGTCCGGAGAGTTGGAGTTGAAACTCAGGAGTTTGAATATCGGAAAGAACTTGCTGGAGGTCAGGAGAAACTTTAGAGCGTTTTTGAACGATCTCTGAAAGTGCGGATTTTTGAGCCTCTTTCGTTTGCAGGGCTTTTTTAGCTTCGTCCAAGAGCGCTTGAGATCCTTTGAATTCCGATTGAATATTTTGGAGGGATTCGGAGATCGAAGAGCGACGGGACTTCAGGGATTGGAGACTTTCTTCTGTTGATTGAAGAAGGGTTTGTACTTCGAGACGGCGGCCTTCGTTTTCTTGTCGGCGTTGATCGAGGAGACCTTGTTCTGTCTTTAAGTTTTCGAGACGGAAAAGGAAATTTCTTTGTTGGAGTTCAAGCGCCGCCGTTTGTTCGCGAATTTGAAGGAGTTGATTTTGAAGTCCTCCGAGAAATTCAAGTTTTTCGTTTCTTTGAAGATCAATTGTTTGACGTTTTTGATCGATCGTTCGGAATGCTTCTTCTTTTTCAATACAAGCACTCTCGGTATTGCGGACGACGGATTGGAGTTCTTCCAATTGAAGTCCCAAATGCTGAAGACTTTCTTCTTGAATGCGGATTTTTTCTTCGACGGAAGCAAGCTCCACTTGAGTTTGATCTTGGAGTTGTTGGTATTCAACAATTCGGCTCTCGTTATTTTGAATGCGTTGAATCGCTTTTTCTTGGGTAATGCGATGGGTGTTTTGAACATCGCGAAGACCTGAAATCGAAAGTTCGAGTTCTTCGACTTCGAGGCGGACTTGATTGAGTCCTCCTTCTTGGCCTTCGATTTGTTGCTCTAAGGAAGACTGATGAGAGGAAGAGTCTTGAAGTTGAGCCTGGAATTGGCTCAGTTCCGTTTGAATTTCATCAAATTGATGTTTTCCAACTTTGAGTTCGAGGCCTTTCAATTCCTCGAGAAGCTCTTGATATCGTTTTGCCTTGCTGGCTTGACGTTGAAGCGAGCCGAGTTGGCGGGAGACTTCTTGAATTTGAGTATCGAGAATAACAATATTCGCTTCCGCATGCTCGAGTTTACGAAGAGCCTCTTTGCGTTGGCTCTTGTAACGCGTAATTCCAGCGGCTTCTTCAAAAATGGCGCGACGATCTTCCGGCTTAGCGGAGAGGATCAAATCGATTTTTCCTTGCTCCATGATGGAGTAAGAAGAGCGACCGATTCCCGTATCCATGAAGGTTTGTTGAATATCGCGGAGGCGGCACGGTTGTTTATTGATTTCGTATTCACTGGATCCATCGCGGAAAAGGCGACGAGTGATGGTGATTTCGTTGTAATCGGTTTGAAGGGTGCTTTCGCAATCTCCAAAAGTCAGTGAGACCTCCGCCATGCTGAGCGGTTTACGATTTTCGCTTCCGTTAAAAATGACGTCCTGCATCTGACCGCCACGCAGTGCCTTGGCCGATTGCTCACCGAGAACCCAACGAATGGAATCGAGAACATTACTTTTCCCGCATCCGTTTGGACCGACAATGGCAGTAATGCCTTTGTGAAATTCAATTTTGGTGGGTTCTGCGAAGGATTTGAACCCGTGTACGTTCAAGGCTTTTAAGTACATATTGGAGCGATAAAAGCGGATGGAATTCACATGACAAGAAAAACTATCCCCACAACCTATAGTATAAGAATTGTTAATATACACAACATATAGTGTATATTGATCTAAAATCGTATGTTGCTAATTTTAAAGAAGTTAGAGAAAGATTTGAAGTATAAATATGTAAAAAGTCAGTCCTCTAAACGCCCGAAATATTCACAAATAAGGTCCGTCGATGAGGACTTGAACGGTGCTCAAAAACGAAGATTCCTTGCCAAGTTCCCAGTGTCATTTGACCCCGAAGGATTGGAATGACTTCCGAAGTGCGGGTTAAGACCATTCGAAGATGGCTCGGCATATCATCGGGACCTTCAGCGGTATGAAGGTAATCAGGATCGTCTTCGGGAGCGATTTTTTCAAAATACCGGTGAAGATCTGTGCGCGCAGAAGGGTCTGCATTTTCATAAATAATCAGACTGGCACTCGTATGCGACATGAAGACCGTGACCGTTCCTTGTTGAACGCCTGTCTTTCGAACCAGGTTTGCCACTTGATCTGTAATTTCATAGGTCCCTTTTCCGCTGGTCGAAATTGAAAAGGAATCTGTCACGGATTTGAATGCAGTGCTCATGATGATTTTGTTTGCGGTTTTCGAAGGAGAGAAAGCCAACCGCTTAAAAGAAGAAGTCCCCCGAGAGGGGTGATCGGCCCGAGCCAACGGAGAGGATAAAGAGCCATGAGATAAAGACTTCCGCTAAATAAGAAAATACCGAGAGCAACAAGGACGAAGGTCGTCTTCCTTGAAGGAGACAAAAAAGAAATCACCACCAAAAGAACCGCATGGATTAAATGATAGGAAGAGGCGGTCTTCCAGAGATCTACTGTTTGATGTTCGAGGAGAGTGGCTCTCAACGCATGTGCACCAAAGGCCCCAAGGGCAACGCCGACGAATCCGAATACGGCCGCGATTCGAGTCAAATGAGGGGAAGAAGAATGATCCTGGTTCATCAATTATGATTGGTACAGAAGTTCGATGAAGTCAAGAGAGGAGAGGGGAAGATGTTTAACCGCCAAGGAAAGGCCAAGGTCGCCAAGAAAGGAACTTAATTTCTTTTCAATTCATTTTTGCTAAAGAGGAATAACATAGTGAATACGATTTTGTATTTTTATCTTGGCGTCCCTTGGTCTTTCCTTGGTGGTTAAGGTTAATTTTGAATCTTCTGGTTCATTATTTTCTAAAGTTGACCCCGGATCTACTTTTCCCTAATTCCTACCCATTCATGAAAAAAGCATTGATCACGGGTATTACTGGGCAAGATGGTTCGTACTTGGCAGAATTATTGTTGAAAAAAGGATATGAAGTTCATGGAGTGATCCGCCGTGCTTCCAGTTTCAATACAGATCGAATCGAGCATTTATACGAAGATCGTCATAACGGTGCTAAAATGCTGCTTCATTATGGTGATCTGAATGATCCTGTCAGTATTCAAAAACTCCTTCAAGATATCCAACCGGCAGAAATCTATCACTTGGGCGCCCAAAGCCATGTCCGTGTAAGTTTTGATATCCCCGAATACACAGGAGATGTGACCGGTTTAGGGACGCTTCGTATCTTGGAAGCGATGCGCTTGGTCTGCCCTAAAGCGCGATTCTATCAAGCCTCCAGCTCTGAAATGTATGGCAAGGTGATGGAAGTCCCTCAAACGGAGACAACTCCTTTTTATCCCCGTAGCCCTTACGCCTGTGCCAAGGTATATGGATATTGGATCACGGTGAATTATCGCGAAAGCTATGGATTACATGCTTCGAACGGAATCTTGTTCAATCATGAAAGTCCTCGCCGCGGAGAAACTTTTGTCACACGTAAAATTACCCGTGCGGTTGCTCGTATTAAAGCGGGTCTTCAAAAGAAACTTTATCTCGGAAATTTGGATGCCAAACGCGATTGGGGTTTTGCTCCCGAATATGTCGAAGCGATGTGGCTCATGATGCAACAAGATCAACCCGATGATTATGTGATTGCTACCGGGGAGACTCATTCGGTGAAAGAATTTTTAGAAGAGTCATTCGGATGCGTGGGACTCAAATGGCAAGACTTTGTTGAACACGATATTCGTTATGATCGTCCTGCGGAAGTGGATCTTTTGATTGGTGATCCTGCCAAAGCGAAGAAAAAGCTCAATTGGTCGCCTAAAGTGACCTTCAAAGAGCTGGTCAAAATCATGGTTGAAGCGGATATCGAGTCACTTCGTCGTCAGATGACGGGACAAGATATCCGGATGTAATCCGTGTGAAGAAAAAAATCTTCATTGCAGGTCATCGCGGACTTGTCGGCAGTGCGATTCATCGTCGCTTTTCGTCCAATTCAAACTACGAAGTCGTTGTTCGAACCCGGCAAGAGGTCGATTTATTAGACTTTAATTCTGTTCAAAAGTTTTTTGATTCCGAAAAACCGGATCAAGTCATTTTGGCAGCGGCTAAAGTCGGAGGGATCAAGGCCAATTGGGATTTTCCGGTCGATTTTCTTCTTCAAAATCTCAAGATTCAAAATAACGTCATCGAGAATGCCTATCGAATCGGTGTTCAAAAACTCTTGTTTTTGGGAAGTTCCTGCATTTATCCGAAGCATGCGCCTCAGCCGATTCAAGAAGAGTCCTTACTGACGAGTCCTTTGGAAAAGACCAATGAGACGTATGCGATTGCTAAAATTGCAGGATTGAAGCTTTGTCAGGCCTATGCCCGCCAATATGGAGCAAAATTTATCAGTGCCATGCCGACCAATATGTATGGTCCCTTTGATAACTTTGATCCTGAGACCTCGCATGTTCTTCCCGGTTTGATTTATAAATTTCATGCGGCCAAAGTTTCCAAAGCGAATGAAGTCGTTCTGTGGGGAACGGGAACACCAAAACGCGAGTTTCTTCATAGCGATGATTTAGCAACCGCCTGTGAGTTGCTCCTTGAACATTATGATTCTCCGGAAGTAATCAATGTGGGATGCGGCGAAGATCTGGAAATTCGCGAGCTCGCTTTCATGATTCAGACAGTGATCGGTTTTGAGGGTCAAATTATTTGGGATTCAAGCAAACCGGATGGAACGCCTCGTAAAATTTTGGATGTAAACAAAATCAAGGGAATGGGCTGGGCTCCGAAAGTTTCGTTGGAGAGCGGAATTCGAGATGCTTACGATTGGTATTTAAAGAACCGCGTAAAGTCTTAAATCGAATTAAACCACTAAGTTCAAGGCAAAGAAAATACAAAGAAATGCCTTTGTGTTAAAAAAATCCCTTTGTATTCCTTGGTCTTTCCTTGGTGGTTAAAATTGTCTTTCAGTTTTTCGTTGGTAAATCCGCGAAGGTGTTTTAGAAAGGATCGATATGGCACAAGCGAAGAAGAAGGTTTTACCCAAAGTAGCAATCATCATGGGAAGTCATTCGGATTGGGAAACGATGCGGCACGCGGCTGAATATCTCGATCAGTTTCAAGTTCCTTATCAAAAAGAGATTGTCTCTGCCCACCGGACTCCTGAAAAACTTCGTTCATTTGCCGCGAGTGCCAAGCGTCGTGGACTTCATGTCATTATTGCCGGAGCAGGAGGGTCGGCTCATCTTCCCGGGATGGTCGCCGCTTTTTCTGAAATTCCGGTTTTAGGGGTTCCTGTGGAAAGCAAAGCTCTACGAGGATTGGATTCGCTTCTTTCCATTGTTCAGATGCCTGCCGGAATTCCGGTCGGTTCATTGGCGGTCGGTGTTCCCGGATCAAAAAATGCAGCGCTTCTTGCGATCTCTATTTTGGCCAATCATGATAAGACCCTCTTTAAAAAATGGGCTTTGTTCCGTAAGAAACAGACGAAGCAAGTTTTGTCTCAAAAACTATGAAGCCATTTCTTCCAGGCTCCACGATCGGTTTGTTAGGGGGAGGACAGCTCGGTCGAATGTTTGCGATTGCCGGTCGTAAGATGGGCTATCGAATCCATACGTTTGATCCCACGCCGGATTGTCCCACGGGACAAATTGCGGATCGTGAAGTGAATCGATCTTTTACCGATGAAGACGCACTTCGTGATTTTGCGAAACAAGTCGATGTCATCACCTATGAATTTGAGAATATTCCGGTCGAACCCTTGAAGGCGATTGAGGGAATGGTTCCTCTCTATCCTCATCCTCAGGTTTTACATATTTGTCAGAACCGTCGACGAGAAAAAGAATGGCTCCGTCAGAACGGAATTCCCGTGGCTCCGTTTCGTGTCGTTGATTCGTTAGAAGGCTTCAAAAAAGCCGTTTCTGAAATCGGATTCCCCTCGGTTTTAAAGACTGCTGATTTTGGTTACGATGGAAAAGGCCAGCAAAAGCTTTCTGCTTCGAGTGACTTAGATCAAGTTTGGAAAAACTTACAGGCGCCTGTCGGCGTTCTTGAGGGATGGATTCCATTTCAAGCGGAGCTCTCGGTCATTGTTGCTCGGAATGAAGCGGGAGAAATTAAAACCTTTCCCGTTGTTCGAAATCACCACGAGAATCATATTTTGGCGTTGAGTCAGGTTCCAGCTCAGTTTGATTCTGCTGTGGAGAAGAAGGCAACAGAACTGGCTCATCGGATTGCGGAAGCCTTTGGATTGATTGGGTTGATGGCTGTTGAATGTTTTTTAACTCCTGAAGAGCAAATTTTAGTCAATGAGCTCGCTCCTCGAACTCATAATTCCGGGCATTTTAGTTTTGATGCATGCGTCACTAGCCAGTTTGAACAACAGCTGAGAGCGGTTTGCGGTCTTCCTCTTGGCTCTACGGAAGTGATGAAGCCGGTGATCATGCGAAATATTCTCGGGGATGTTTGGAAGTCAGGAACTCCGGCTTGGGATCAGCTCTTGGCGCTTCCTGGATTGAAGCTTCATCTTTATGGTAAAGAAGAGGCCAAGCCAGGACGGAAGATGGGACATTATAATGTCATCGGAAACTCGATCGAAGAGTGTCTTCAAATCGATCAAGCCGCGCAACGCATTTTAAATCGTTAGTTCTGAATACCCCTGATCCTTCATTTCTTGAATAGCAGAGGAGTGATTTTCTATTTAAAGGCCTTTAATTTGAATTGTCAGAGGGGTTCTTTGCTACAGAGTCCTCGACTTGTGGTATGAGTACGCAGATTAATTCGATTACCAATGATTTTCCTCGTCTCGAGGTAAAAGCAAAATTTTTCTTTGAAGGAAATCGCAAGTTTTTCCTCCAAGGAGCGACGTATGGACCATTCCGTCCGCGACGAGAAGGGGATCCTCATTTTCCGTTAGAGGCAGAATCCGAAAAAGATTTTCAGTTAATGTGTGAGATGGGGATCAACGTGGTTCGCGTCTATCATACGCCTCCTCTTTGGTTAATGGATCTTGCGGCCCGTCATCGAATTCGGATCATGATTACGATCCCATGGCACAAACGCGTTTTATTCTTGGACGATCAGGAAGCTTTACAAACGATTCGTGGAAATGTTCAAAAAGCAGCAGAGACTCATGTTGGTCATCCGGCTTTGATGGGATTTTTTGTCGATAACGAAATTCCACCGGATTTAGTGCGTTGGTATGGGGCGAAGAAGATGGTTCGTTTTGTCGACTCGCTTGTCGCGACGGTGAAAAAGGCCGATCCAGGAGCCTTAGTTGCTTACGCTAATTTTCCTCCGACCGAGTATCTCCTTCCTCAGAATGTCGATTTTTACAGCTACAACGTTTATCTCGAACGTGAGCGTGATCTGGTCAATTATCTTGGACGTCTCCAAAATTTATCCGGGGATAAGCCGCTTATTTTGAGCGAGTTTGGACTCGATACCATCCGTAAAGGCGAAGACGCTCAAGCAACCTTACTTTGTCAGCATGTCAAAAATGTTTTTCAAAGTGGTTTGGCAGGAACGATTATTTTTTCATGGACCGACGAGTGGTTTACCGACGGTGTTGACGTTGATGATTGGGCCTTTGGAGTTGTGACGAAAGATCGTCGTCCTAAGAAATCATTCGAAGCCTTAAAACCATTTTTAGCTCATCCAGAACGTCCGTTGGCGGAGCGTTTTCCTTTAGATTCATTCCCAAAAGTTTCGATCGTTGTTTGTTCTTATAATGGAGCACGGACATTGGCGGACTGTATGCGTTCGCTGAAGAGTCTCCATTATCCAAACTACGAAGTCATTTTTGTCGATGATGGATCCAAAGACGAAACTCAAGAGATCATGAAAGAGTTTCCTTGGGCTCGAAATATTGTCCAAGAGAACAAAGGTCTGAGTGTCGCCCGTAATGTTGGAATCGAAGCCTCTACAGGCGAAATCATTGCTTTCACCGACTCAGATTGCATGGTCGATCAGGATTGGATCTATTTTCTCGTTCACAGCTTACAACAAGGGAATTTCGCCGCTACGGGAGGACCGAATATTTCGCCTCCAGCCACGGATTGGATTCAAGCAGCGGTTGCGGCATCTCCCGGTTCACCGAGTCATATTTTAGTCGCCGATAACATCGCGGAACACGTTCCCGGTTGTAACATGGCCTATTATAAATGGGCTCTCGTCGAGATTGGTGGATTTGATCCTGAGTATCGTAAGGCAGGAGATGATGTCGATGTCTGTTGGCGTATTATGCAACGAGGATATCTCATCGGGTTCGCGCCCACGGCGGTCGTTTGGCACTATCGCCGTTTTACAGTGAAAGCTTATTACGGACAGCAACGGGGTTATGGAGAGGCGGAAGCCTTGCTTCGTTACAAGCATCTTCAATATTTCGGGCTGACCGGTTCAGCGATTTGGAAAGGAACGATTTACTCCCAAGTTCATCTTGAACCTCTCTTTACAAAGCCTGTCATTTATCATGGCATCTTTGGAACAGGATTTTTTCAATCGATTTATTCCCGTCCTGAATCCCTTTGGGTTTATCTTCTCGGGAGTTTTGAGTGGATGGTCTTAACCCTGTTTACGTTCTTCCTCTCCATTCCCTTAACGGAAATTCGTTTGATTCCTTTGGTGATGTTCGGATTGAATTTGTCTGTTGCGCTTTCGTATATGGTTCGAGTTCGGATTGAGCCGAAACACGACACTTTTATGTCGCGTCTTTTGGTTCTGCGTTTGGCCCTGACTCAACCCTGGGTTCGCGCGTGGGCACGGTACTTCACCTGGTTGCGTGAAAAACGAACTCCTCTCAGCGTCGTTCGCTCCAAAGAAGAGACTCCGCATGCCTCTACGTCCTATTGGAAAGCAGGACATCTTTCTTTCTGGAGTGAGGGTGGAAAAGAACGTTCCGATCTTCTTCATGAAACCGTTCAACTTCTCGAAAAAGAGGGATGGAATTATGGCTTGGATACCGGTTGGAAAAACTGGGATATTCATGTCTTTGTCAGTCGATGGTGGAATCTTCGTCTTCGCACGATGACGGAAATCTATCCGCATGGGCGTCGTTTGACGCGTGTTGGAAACTTCCTTCATTTGAGCACTTTTACAATCCTCGTGGTCTTAGTTCTCTTTACCTTTGGATTAGTTTTCATGCTGACTTCACCGGCGTACGCCCCTTATGTGATTGCGGTCTGGAGTGTTTTCGTTTTTGGAGGACTCCAACAAGGCCTTCGCTTGCGATATCGCTTAGCAGAACTGGTACAAGTCGCGGCAATTCGTTCGGGACTTCAATCCGTGGGCGCAGGTCAAAAAAGGTAAAAGAGGATTTCGATGATTACACACGTTGTTATTTTTTGGGTCGATAAACCGTTTGCGGAGAATCGGGATCAACTTTTAGCCGAGGCCAAAAAATTGGCTGAAATTCCAGGCGTTCTCGAATATCGTTTCGGGATTCCAACTCCGAGTACTCGGGGAGCGGTGGATGATAGCTTTGCGGTCGGAATCTCCATGACTTTTCCTTCTCAAAAAGAGGCGGATGAGTATCAAGTTCATCCGATTCACAAAGCTTTTTTGGAAAATGCCTTTAAGCCGTATGTGAAGCGTTTTGTGGTTTACGATTGGGTTTAAGATTATTTTGTTCTTATTTCTTAAGTTTGTTGATTTTTAAAATTTTGAAGGGACGCGCGCTGCGAGTCCTTCTTTTGTAAACTAACGAACTTTCCCGCACGCGCGCGTCGACGTCCACTTAAGGCTAAAGAGGATCTCGGCCGTTTAGCCGAAGATAAATCTCTCTAAGGAATGCATGAAAAATAAATCATTTTGGGATAGGAAAAGAACGGTGAAAATGCTCCTTTTTTTATTTCCTGTTTTCGCATCTCGATTTTTATCGGGATTGTTTTCCAGCTGAGTTGTACCCCCATCACCCTCTGTACCAAAACTATTTCCGCTTCCAGCGGTTTTAACTTATCGTTTCACGATCCTTTTCCTAAGAGATCATTGTATTTTTCTTAAGTTGACGCGGATGCGCACGCGCGGGATCGTCCCTCCAGTTTTAAGAGGTATCATTTCCCCCCTTTTCCACTTGCGAAATATCGAGATCCACTTAGTTTCAAAGACAAGTGAGGGGAGTCCTAAATGAGGACTGAGAGGTGGCTCAAGGCCACGACCCTGAATGTCCGATCTAAAGTCGGACGAACCTGATCCGGATGATGCCGGCGGAGGGACACGATCTTCTTGAAGGATGATTTGTTTTCTCTTCTCCCATTTTCCAATCATAACGCGGAGTTGACGATGTCTGAAATGTTGAATACCGATAAAAAGACGACTGCCCCTGTGGGTGCGACCATTCATCAACCCTTTCCGGGATCGACTAAGGTTTATGTCACCGGATCTCGTCAAGATATTCGGGTTCCCTTCCGTGAAGTCCGTCAATCTCCGACTAAAAATTTTAATGGAGAAATGGAAGTCAATCCGGCGGTTCGGATTTATGATCCATCCGGAATTTATACGGACATGGATGCATCGGTCGATATTCGCCAAGGAATTCCGACTGTGCGTACGCCGTGGATTGATGAACGTCAAGATACGGAATCGATTCAAGGGCGTCAGGTTCAACCTCGGGACAATGGCTATCTTTCCGAAGTTCACGAATCGTCGGCGCTCACTCGTGATGGCAAGGGACGCCTTGACATTTTTCCCGGTTTACAACGTCCTATTCGCAAGGCTCAAAAGGGAAAGAATGTTTCTCAAATGCATTATGCGCGTCAGGGAATGATTACTCCTGAAATGGAATACATCGCTATTCGTGAGAATCTCGGACGTCAGGACTATTTTCAAAACGGGTACCATGCCGGAAATGATTTCGGGGCTTCGATCCCTCGGATTATTACGCCTGAATTTATTCGACAAGAAGTCGCCAAAGGTCGAGCCATCATTCCTGCGAATATTAATCATCCTGAAGTCGAACCGATGATTATTGGTCGTAACTTCCGTGTGAAGATCAATGCCAATATCGGAAATTCTGCTGTCGCTTCTTCCATTGAAGAAGAAGTTGAAAAGATGACCTGGGCGATCCGTTGGGGTGC
>JAZKBH010000010.1:4613-11019 GCA_040388725.1 Verrucomicrobiota bacterium | reverse complement strand
ACCATCATGGATCTTTCAACAGGAAAAAATATCCATGCGACTCGCGAATGGATTTTGAGAAATTGTCCGACTCCCGTCGGAACGGTTCCTATTTATCAAGCCTTAGAAAAAGTCAACGGTCGCGCCGAAGATCTCACCTGGGAAATGTTCCGCGATACACTCATTGAACAAGCTGAGCAAGGGGTCGATTACTTCACCATCCATGCGGGGGTTTTACTTCGCTATGTTCCTTTAACCGCCAAACGACGCTGCGGAATTGTCAGCCGTGGGGGATCGATCTTGGCAAAATGGTGTTTAGCACATCATCAAGAAAACTTCCTTTACACACACTTTGAAGAAATTTGTGAAATTATGAAGGCGTATGATGTGAGCTTCTCCTTAGGAGACGGTTTACGTCCTGGAGCGATTTCCGATGCGAACGATGAAGCCCAACTCGGAGAACTTCAAACACTTGGGGAACTGACTCAAGTGGCGTGGAAGCATGATGTCCAAGTCATGATCGAAGGGCCTGGTCATGTGCCGATGCAGTTGATTAAAGAAAACATGGATCTCCAGCTCAAGTATTGCGCCGAAGCACCCTTTTATACCCTTGGACCTTTGACCACCGATGTGGCTCCGGGTTATGACCATATCACAAGTGCCATTGGGGCGGCGATGATCGGATGGTTTGGAACAGCAATGCTCTGCTATGTAACCCCTAAGGAACATTTGGGATTACCGAACAAGAAAGATGTGAAGGATGGAGTCATCGCTTACAAGATCGCAGCCCATGCGGCGGATCTCGCAAAAGGATTCCCGGGTTCTCAAACATGGGATGATGCGTTGAGCAAAGCTCGTTTCGAATTCCGTTGGGAAGATCAATTCAATCTCAGCTTAGATCCGGAAACCGCTCGTGAGTTTCATGATGAAACGTTACCTCAAGAAGGGGCGAAGCAAGCTCACTTCTGCTCGATGTGTGGACCGAGTTTTTGTTCCATGAAGATTACGGAAGATGTTCGTCGCTATGCCGCAGAAAAAGGCATTTCGGATGAAAAAGCCCTTCAAGAAGGAATGAAATCAAAGTCCGAAGAGTTTAAAACCCAAGGGGCTGAACTGTACTCGAAGGCGTAGATCGAATTGAAAATAGAAAGTGTAAAATTGATAATGCAAATCACACGTTGCAATTGTGATTAAACCGATGAGTTTGAATGAGCGGAGTATGAGCAAGAAACTGAATTTTTCGAAGATGAATGGAGCTGGAAACGATTTTGTCGTTTTTGATAACCGTGATTTGAAGTGGAACTTGTCCAAGGAACAAATCGCCAAGCTTTGTCACCGCCAATTTGGAGTCGGTGCGGATGGAATGTTGATTGTTGAGCCTTCAGCACAACCGGCCGACTTCCGGATGCGTTATTACAATGCCGACGGGGGTGAAGCAGAGATGTGTGGAAACGGCGCACGTTGTTTTGCCCGTTACGTCCGACCTTTCAAAGGTGCTCAGGCTTCGAATGTCAATTTTCAAACTCAAGCGGGACTCATTCAAGCCGAGTATCGAGGCGACGATGTCGCGATTGAACTGACTTCTCCACAGGGATTAAAGATCGGTGAGGAGATTAAGCTCAAGGAAACCACTTTGACCGTTCACTCTCTTAATACGGGGGTTCCTCACGCGGTCATTTTTGTGAAGGATCTCGAATCGACACCTGTGTTTGATTGGGGTCGCGAGCTTCGCTATCACCCTCATTTTTCTCCCAAGGGGACGAATGTGAATTTTGTTCAAGTTCTTGGAAAAAACGAAATTCGTGTGCGGACTTATGAACGGGGTGTGGAAGATGAAACGCTTGCGTGTGGCACCGGAGTCACGGCTTCTGCCGTCTTTGCTCATTTAGTCCATGGTGTCGAAAAGCCTGTACGGGTGAAGGTTCAAAGCGGGGATTGGCTCGGAATCGACTTTGAAAAGAAGGGAGAAACCCTTTCTGCCGTGAAGCTTCAAGGCCCTGCGGTGATTGTGTTTCAAGGAGAGATTGAAGTTTAAGACTTTATCCTGCTTTATCTCTGGAGGAATGAGCGCTGAGAGTCCTAAATGTTGAAAAGTCTAGGACTCTCGGTACTCGTCCCTCCAATAAGATCTAAAATTATTTTTTATGAATTCACCGGTGGTTCTTTCTATCGCGGGCTCCGACAATAGCGGTGGGGCGGGAATTCAGGCGGATCTTAAAACATTTTGTGCCTTTCGATGTTATGGAACGACGGCCATTACCTGCATCGTGGCTGAACATCCCGGTCGAGTAAAATCGATCGAACCGGTTTCTTCCATCCGTGTCCAGGAACAGATTGATTTAGTCGCAGAGGCCTTTTCGGTCGGGGCCTTTAAGACAGGAATGCTTTTTTCAGAAGAAATTATTCAGGCAGTTTTCCAATCGATTGAGACTCATCTTCAAGGAATTCCTTTTGTTTTAGATCCAGTAATGGTTGCTTCGTCGGGAGCTTCTCTCCTCAAGCCGGAAGCGATTCAATCGATTCAACGGGATCTGATTCCAAAAGCAGCCGTCGTGACTCCGAATCGGGATGAAGCCGCTTTGCTCTGGGGACAACCGATTGCGGATCTTGAATCGATGCGCGTTGCGGGAAAAGAATTAACGGAGCGTTATGGGGTTCCCTTTTTAATGAAGGGGGGACACCTCAAAACGGAAGATGCCGTGGATCTTCTTTTTACCCAAGAAGGAGAGGAGTCATTTGTTTCCAAAAGAATTCCGAATGTCGATCCGCATGGAACAGGGTGCACTTATTCTGCGGCCATTACGTGTGGTTTAGCTCAAGGGCTTTCTTTGAGTGAATCGATTTCAAATGCAAAGAGATACATGACGCAAGCGATTGAGAGTCATTTTGAATCTCGGGGTTATCAGGTTTTAAATCACTTCGTCCGTTAAAGAAGGAAAATACAGTTTTGCATCGATATCAGGATGGGGAGGATACCTGATTTTGTCTTAGAAATGGAGGGGCAGTGGCCCATTGCCTTCCCTCGTCTCCTGCGGCACAGGGCCTGTGCCCCTCCAACTCTCCAAACCTCTTAAAACATTCCAGGAGGGAGTCCCATTCCTGAAGTCATCTTGCCCATTTCGTTTTGCATTTCCTTTCGGCCTTTTTCCAAGGATTCACGGAAGGCGGTGGTGATGAGGTCTTCGAGCATTTCCGCATCTGCGGTTTTTAAAAATTCAGGATCAATTTTCAAACTGATGAGATTGCCATCGCCACTGGTCACGACTTTAATGCCGCCGACTTCAGCATTGTATTGGCGTTGAGAGATTTCGCCCTGCATTTTTTGCATCTTCGATTGCATTTCTTGGGCCTGTTTCATCAATTTCATCATGTTCATACCATTTTTCCTTTAAGATTTTTTAGTCTTCAATTTTTCCGGTTCCCACGACTGTTGCTTGGAACAACTCCAAAGCTTCACGGATTAACGGATCTTTTGTAAAATTATCGTCCTTGAACGGTTTCATTGGCGGTTCAGAGGTGCTCGCTTGAGGCATTTCCTTGGCATCTAAGGTCATGAAGACGAGCTTCACTGCTTTACCTAAAGATTCCTTTAAGCTTTCTTCCAGAAGAGAGATATTTCGTGCCCCTTGGAGATAAGGGATCTTCGATTTTAAACGATCAGGGATTGCCACTTCAAATGTACCTCCTCGATATCCCATGAATTGAGTCGCTTGAATCGTGGGAGCTTCCATGGCCCGTTCCTTCGCAAAGAGGTCCATCGCTTTTTTCCAGGCCAATGCAGGATCGATGGCCGGAGCTACGACGGGAATCGGAATTAGGAGAAACGATTTTTTCAGGAACAGCCGTGACAGCAGGTGTCGGTGCCGGCGACGGGAGATGCGCAGCAACGGGAGCAGAGACCGGTGTTTGTGACGCTTGAACGGCAGCGATAGGTGTTGGAAGCGGAGCAGGAGTTCCTGCGCCTGGATTTCCAAGACGAGAAAGAATAGCTTCAATCGAAACTTTTTCGCGGAGACGACTGAGCTGAATCAAAGAGACTTCAAAGAGAACATCTTTGGCTGATCCAAAGCGAAGACGTGTTTCCAATAAAGTTAATTCCTCAATGACTTGATGAAGAGCCGAAGTTGAAATCAAGGGAGAGAGCTCTTGAAGGACGCTTTGTTCCTTGGTCGAAATTTCGGATTTCAGAATATCAGGAGAAATTTGAAAAATCGTGAGATTGCGGAAAAATCGGGTGAGATCTTGAGTGAGTCGGCTCAAGTCTTTGCCTGCTTTCACCATCGAACGGCCTTGAAGAATCGCCTGTGCGGCATCGCCTGTCACAATGGTTTTGGCGAGATTGGCAATGGGTTCAATTCCGCTCAGTCCAAACATCTGAAGAACGTGATCTTCTTTGACCTCGTTCCCATAAAAACTGACGGCTTGATCGAGTGCGACTTCGGCATCACGAAGTCCGCCTTCGGCATAACGAGCGATTGCAGTTAAAGCGCCTGAGTCCGTTTTGATTTTTTCCCAATCGCAAATCTTTTGAAGATGTTCGGCAATCAGAATATCAGGAATACGTCGTAGATCAAAACGTTGGCAACGGGAGAGAATGGTGGCCGGAAGTTTGTGAACTTCTGTTGTCGCAAAAACAAATTTAACGTGAGCCGGGGGTTCTTCCAATGTCTTGAGAAGTGCATTAAATGCCTCCTTGGTGAGCATATGTACCTCGTCGATGATGTAGACTTTGTAGGGAGATTCGACAGGAGCATATTTGACTTTTTCCCGAAGTTCTCGGACTTGCTCCACACCGTTGTTGGACGCTCCGTCAATTTCAAGAACATCGAGGGAACGACCTTCTGCAATTTCTTGGCAAACTTCGCTAGTATTGTCGAAGTCGATTCGAGGTCCATTGGGAGCATTGAGGGCTTTGGACAAAATACGAGCGAGAGACGTTTTACCTGTCCCACGGGGTCCTACAAAGAGATACGCTTGTGCAATTCTTCCATGCTTGATGGCATTGGAGAGCGTTTGAGTGACATGGTCTTGGCCCACGACTTCCTCAAACGTTTGAGGACGATATTTCCGCGCGAAAACTTGATAGGCCGTGGTCGACATACGGGTTTCTACTTAAAGAACTCTTTCGCTTTTTGGAAAAAGGATTTTTCTTGGGGATTCGTATCCTCATTACAGGAATCGAGGAAACCTTGAAGTTTCTCAATTTGGAGCGTGTTCAGCTTGGAAGGAACTTCGACGTAAATTTTAACAATCAAATCTCCCATTCCACGGCTTCGAAGGTCGGTCACGCCTTTGGAACGAAGTCGAAAGGCTTTACCCGATTGAGTTCCTGCAGGAATTTTGAGCATTGCGGCGCCTTCTAAGGTCGGGACTTTGATTTCGCCCCCCAGCGCTGCTTTTCCAAAGCTAATCGGGATTTCGCAATAGAGATCGTTTCCTTCACGTTCAAACATTTCGTGTGATTTGACGCGGATCACGACATGAAGATCTCCGGCAGGAGCACCATGAGCTCCACCTTCGCCGTGACCTGTGAGCCGTAAGCGAGCCCCGGTATCGACTCCAGCAGGAATCTTGACCTTTAATTTGCTCGTTTTGTCCGTACGTCCTTCACCCTTACATTTGACACATGGTTTTTCAACAATCTGTCCAGCCCCGTGACAACGAGGGCAGGATTGAGCGACGGTAAAAAATCCACGGGAGACGGCGACTTGTCCACGACCACCACAGGTCGGACATTTTTGATGCTTCGTTCCAGGTTCAGCGCCTGAGCCTGTACAGCGATCGCAAGTTTCAGGCTTTGTGACGGTGATTTCTTTTTCACAACCGCGCGCGGCTTCTTCTAAAGAAATTTCCATGTCGTAACGAAGATCGGATCCACGTCCGCGTTCTCCTCCGCCACCGCCACCAAATGCATCTTCAAAAATGCTTCCAAAAATTCCACCACCGCCACCGCCGCCTTGGCTTCCAAAGACTTCACGGAAAACTTCAAAGGGATCATGGAATCCGGCTCCTCCACCACCGCCTCCGCCAAATCCGCTGGCGCTCGCTCCACCGCCTTGAGTAAAGGCGGCATGACCAAAACGATCGTAAGCCGCTTTTTTATCGGGATTGCTGAGAACTTCGTAGGCTTCGCCGAGTTCTTTAAATTTTTCTTCAGCAGTTTTATCTCCGGGATTTTTGTCCGGATGATGCTTCACGGCGAGTTTGCGATAGGACTTTTTGATCTCCTCTTCCGAGGCTCCTCGCGCCACCCCTAAAATTTCGTAATAATCGCGTTTTGTCGCCATAAAGTATCGTGTGCTTAAGAGTTAGATTCAGGTGATTTTGCAACAAAAACAGCGGCGGGACGAACTAAACGGTCTTTCAGTTTATACCCTTTTCGAGTCTGACTCATGACAGTTCCTTCGGGGTGTTCGGTTGTTTCTTG
>JAZKBH010000010.1:0-4603 GCA_040388725.1 Verrucomicrobiota bacterium | reverse complement strand
GAGAAAGGATCATTTTCATCAAAGATAGCGTCAATCTTTTCTTTACTTGCGAACTTCCTGCGGATAATTTTCTCATGTTGTTTCGGTTGGATAATTACATAATAGAAGGCAGCTATTAGAGTGCCTAAGAGCAGACAACTACAGATAGTTAAAAGCTCTTTAACTGGGAGTGTGAAGAGTGCAGTCATAGTGAGTCGTTTTTATCTTTTAAAAATTGGTTGAGTTGGAGTTGGACCATTTGGAATCCGTAAGCGACTGATTTTGCATCCTGCGCATTTTGGGCGGAGAGGAGTCCAAGTTCAAAATTATCAATCACGGGAAGTAATTGTTCGAAGAGATCGCCTGCAGCGTATTTGAGCGATTCTTCTTTTTCTTTTTGCATTCGCTTGCGGGAATTATCCCAATCGGCGGACATACGAAGGAGACGGTCTTGTAATTCGGAAGCCTTCAGCGCCAGTTCTTCGTTTTTCTTGAGAAGCTCGGAACTCACCACTACAAAGGCAGGATTTTGATCGTTGTAAACTTGTTCACTCATGGTTTTGATTTCTAGGTTCTTCGAATGATCGCCAACGTAATGTCATCCAGTTGATTTTGACTTCCGATATGGCGACGTACACGCTCGACAATATTGTCGAGCAGGTCGAAAGCTAATAGTGAGCTGCCATTTTTCAATGACGAAATCAAATTTTCCCGATCAAATTCTTGCCCTTTATCGTCCAAGGCTTCCGTGACGCCATCGGTATAAAGAAGGAGCGTATCTCCCACCTCGAGTTTGAGCTTTTTTTCCTCAATCACTTCGTCGAAAATTTCACCATCATCGATTCCCAAGGCCAATCCTGAGGATTGAATCGCGGTTAATTCTCCCTGTGCTTTTTCGAGCAGGAGAGGGAGTTCATGGCCCGCACGGGCAATTTTGACTTCGTGGGTTTCCGTATTAATCACCAAGTAGATCATGGTGATAAACATATCTTTTCGAATATCCGGACTGATCTGCCGATTCACGGCCTTGAGCACTTCGGCGGGAGAGGGGTTACCAATCGCTTTACTGCGAAGGATGCTTCGACACATCGCCATGATGATGGAAGCCGGAACCCCTTTTCCGGAGACGTCCGCAATGGCTACTCCATAATGTTGTGAGTCGATTTGAATAAAATCGAAGTAATCACCGCTTAGTTGCTGGGCAGGATAGTTTCGGGCAACGACATCAAAGCCATTAATTTTAGGCGATTGATCCGGGAGAAGAATCTTTTGAATCTCGCTCGCCAATTGTAAGTCATCATCCAATTTACGGCGATCGATGAGCTGACGATAAGTCTTCATGCTATGAATCGCAAAGGAAGCCTGTTCACCGAGTGACTTCAACATTTCAAGATCCGTCTCACGAAAGGGGGTGTTATCGATGCGATTTGCCAGAGCAATGACTCCAATGGGCTCGTTTTGGTAGCTCAAAGGGACGGCGACGAGTGTTTTCATTCGCATGGAATCGTCCTTAAATTTTGGAAATCGATTGTCATGCGTCGCATCGGGAATCCAGAGATAGCGTTTATCGCGACAGACTTGAGCAATTAAATTGGTGGAATCGATAGGGATCGACTCATTCTTCAAAAAGGTTTCCAAGTAATCCCAATGAGTCATGATTTTATCGGCCGTCGCATCATCGATTTGAAACGGCGGAGGAAAAATACCGTGAACGACCTCGACCACGAGTTTTTTGGTTTTGGGATTTAAAAGGTAAACAATTCCTCCTCGAGCTTCCGTTACTTTTTCTGCACCGTTGAGGACGGTTTCAAGCATGTAATCGAGATCCATTCCATCGGTGAGGGCATCGCCCAAGTTATGGAGAAAATCAAAGACGACTTTTTTTTCGTTTTGAAGCGTTTTAAAACGATCGCGAAGTTCCATCTCTCGCACGTCGCTTAAATACCATCTTCTCCAGAGCCAGCCGCAAAGCAGGAGAAGAATAAATATGAGAATCCAGATCATGAACTTTCTTAGGGATTCAATCCCAGATCTTCTTTGAGGTAGGCCACGACATCTTTAAATTTGCTTAAATTTTTGGAATCCACCTCAATCAGCATTTGATGGGCTTCCAGCATTTGTTGACCTGCCTCAAGTTTATTTAAAGAAGGATCCTTTTTTTCTTCAAGTAAACTGGTATCCACGGCTACGTGCTGAAGTTTAATGGTAAAAAGTCGATCGAGACCGAGATTTTGCATCAACTCCATATTTCGAGCATTGGCATTGATCACATTTAAATGGCCTGATTTTTTACGGAGACTCGAACCCAATAGAGCGAGGGTTCCTAAAAAGGTACTATCCAGATACGTACAGTCTTGAAGATCGACATCAAATTCGTGGGTTCCTTTAGGAATGATTTCCAAATAGAATGACTTAAGCTGGTGGGCGTTTTGAAACGATCCTTTACCCACGACTTTAACAATTGCCTTTTGGTCTTCGGCAAAAACTAAGATTTGAGAGATATCCACCCCGAAATCATAAAAAAAGTGCTCTTTTAGTCAATATGCGAAAAAATGCCCCTCAGAAAGAGAGTTGACTAAGGATCATAATTCAGATTTGGACGGAGCCACTTTTCGATCTCATCAATTGGCATCCCCTTACGGAGGGAATAATCGACGATTTGGTCACGGTCAATGCGTCCAACTGCAAAATAACGGGATTCGGGATGGGCAAAATAGAATCCTGAAACGGAGCTAGCCGGGAACATGGCACAGCTTTCGGTCAGTTCGATCGTCGTATTTTCGGGAACCTTTAAGAGATCAAAAAGAATCCGTTTTTCGGTATGGTCGGGACAGGCTGGATAGCCGGGAGCAGGGCGAATTCCGCGATAGTCTTCTCGAATCAGGGCTTCGGCATCGAGATTTTCGGTTTTCCCGTAACCCCAAAGGTCACGAACATACTTATGCATGTATTCAGCAAAAGCCTCTGCAAATCGATCCGCTAAGGCTTTCACCATAATACTCTTAGGATCATCTAAGTTGTCTTGGAATTCCTTGGCATATTCTTCAACCCCAATTCCTGCGGTGACTGCAAAACCCCCAATATAGTCGACCACGCCGGAATCTTTGGGAGCCACAAAGTCAGACAAAGCGTAGTTAGGCTTTCCATCGCTTCGTGGAAGTTGTTGGCGGAGGGTATGAAACTTTGTTAAAATTTGAGAACGGGATTCATCGGAATAGACCTCAATGTCATCTCCCACGCTATTGGCAGGGAAAAGTCCGATGACTGCTTTGGCTTGAATTCGATTCGAATTGAGCATTTCTTCAAGCATCAGTTGAGCATCATGGAAGAGTTCTTTGGCGACTTCGCCAACAACTTCATCTTCGAGAATCTTCGGATAACGACCGCGAAGTTCCCAGGCATGAAAGAAAGGAGACCAATCAATATACTCGACAAGTTTTCGAAGATCGAAGTTTTCAAAAACTTGTAGTCCGAGTTTTTCAGGCTTGGCGATCGGATAATCCGATGGTGACCAACGAAAGGCATTTTTACGTGATTCACTGATCGTGTTGAGCTTCGCTTGAGAAGCTCGTGCGGCATAATCCTCTCGAATTTTTTGATAATCCGCGGCCACTTCTTGAAGATAAGTGGGACGAAGATCGTCGGAGAGAAGCTTGGTCATGACCCCCACGACACGCGAGGCGTCAATGACATGGATGATCGGATGATCATAGTTTTGTGCAATCTTGATGGCGGTATGAGCCTTGCTGGTCGTCGCTCCGCCGATCAAAAGGGGAAGCGTGAAGCCCGTGCGTTGCATCTCTTTGGCGACATGAATCATTTCGTCGAGAGAAGGGGTGATCAAGCCGCTTAAGCCGATGACCTGAACTCCATGTTCTTTGGCTGAGGCCAGAATTTTATCGCAGGAAACCATCACTCCGAGGTCGATGACGTCATAATTATTACAAGCAAGAACGACACCGACGATATTCTTTCCAATGTCATGCACGTCACCTTTGACGGTGGCCATGATAATTTTGGCTTTGGCGCGATCGCCCTCTTTCTTTTCTGCTTCCATAAAAGGAAGAAGATACGCCACCGATTTTTTCATCACACGGGCGCTTTTGACAACTTGAGGCAGAAACATTTTTCCGGCGCCGAAAAGATCGCCGACGATTTTCATTCCCTCCATTAAAGGGCCTTCAATGACTAAAAGAGGGCGTCCATATTTTTGACGCGCTTCTTCGGTATCGGCGTCAATGTGATCGACGATTCCTTTGACTAAGGCGTGCGCGAGTCGTTTTTCCACAGGCTCGCTTCGCCAGGCTTCATCGATTTTGACTTCAGTGGAGTCTTTCTTTTTGACGGATTCTCCAAAGGCGACGAGACGTTCGGTGGAATCGGGACGACGGTTGAGAAGAACGTCTTCGACGAGTTCGAGCAGGTTCTTCGGAACTTCTTCATACACCTCGAGAAGACCCGCATTGACGATTCCCATGTCGAGACCGGCTTTGATCGCATGATAGAGAAATGCACTGTGCATTGCTTCACGGACGACATTATTTCCACGGAAACTGAACGAAATATTACTGATTCCCCCGCTGACTTTGGCGTAGGGGAGGTTTTCTTTGATCCAGCGAGTCGC
>JAZKBH010000009.1:0-16517 GCA_040388725.1 Verrucomicrobiota bacterium | reverse complement strand
ACAAAGACGCTAACATCATTTTACCTATGAAAATTCCTTAACTTAGCGGTGTTCGCGTCATGACACCTTTGGCTTCTTTACTAACACTATGAGAACTTATAAGGCTTTGATCGCAAGGATTTCCCCAATGCATACATGATTTAAAAAAAGTGTTTTTGTCGGCTATTTTGATTTCTCGAATAGCGTTAAAAGCTATTCCATTTTTTTCTGAAGAATTCAAAGGTAAGAACTTATTCATAGCCGTAAATCTAACTATCAGTCAAACACAGGAAACAATCATGTAATAAGACATCCCTTCGGATCTTACTTTATGAGGAGAGATCAAAACATCTATTCGTGTTCGGAAGGAATGGGAAATAGTCCGTCAGTCATAAAGAGATTCTATCAACGTCCCATCTTGTCCGATGAAGTAGAACGGTTTTGGAAACTTTCTCCGAAAACGATTGGAAAATGATAATCCTCTTAAAGAGTGAGGACTTGTGTGATTGAGAAGGAGGTTATTTTGAGTCTGAATTTGAATCGGAAAGATCAATGGTCGACGAGATTGTTCCATTTAATTTTAGTTCTTCATTGTGATTCTTTGCCTCATATCGAATCATTGTCATAACAAAATGATACACGTTAAAAATAAACGATTTAAGCTGCAAAAAAGCAAAAACCCACAACCCCGCACTTATTACCAACAACCAACGAATCATTAACTCAAATGTTTCTCGTAAATTTGGTGCTATTTCCAAAATTACAGCTCCCATGCTACTACGCTGCACAAAAGCAATTAAAGTTAATTGAAAAGCTGCAAATACTAAAAAACAAATAAATGTCCGAATTAATGTAAAAAAATTATATTTTAAATAAGAAAGACCACTATCTTCATGAGTCCGATTTATCATAAAAAGAAATAATTTAGGATCAGCAAGACTTGAAATAATTGTAAAACCTGCAATTAAAAACCCTAATAAACTAATTGCAGCATTGAAGCCAATATCAGCAAGTTTTAATAAAAGACAATGAACACGAAGGATGTCTTTCTCTAAAACGACATACGCTATAAAAAAAATCACAACCGCAACCCCAACAATCCAATTAAAAATTGAATCAGAAATCTTCCAAGCCGCCTTATAAATTTGCCAAAGAGTTTTCTCCTTCAGCAAATCTTCTGCTTTGATCCATTCGTTTTTCATTTGTTAGCAGAATCCCATATTTTTTTAATACGTTCAGTAGTACTTTTTTCAACGGAAGGAATACTAATAATTTTATCTTTTTTTAAATCTTCAAAGTGTCCAAATAATGTTTCACCTGCTTCTTTGGGATCGTGAGGGAGTGATTCAATTGTAGATTCAACTTTAAAATTTTCGTTATTACCACTCAACTTCTCACCGTTTTTATCGTGTCCAATAAGCTTTAAAGAGTGGTTGCCTTGTTTTGCAAGAACCGTCAACTGATCGATTGCTTCGGCTTTATTTAAACCAGTTTTAGTATTTTCATACCGTAGAGTTGTTTTGTGACTACGAATACGGTCATTGGAACTACGAATATCTCTAAATAGATCAGCATTATCTGTCTCATCATTAGTAGCCAAAAGAGATGCCGTAATAACCTCTAAAGTTTTAAACTTGTGAACAAACGACACTAATGACTCTTCAGATCCAATTGGAGTTAAATCTACTGTCGGAAACGGGTATTTGATCCTCAATTCTTTTAACGTTGGTTTAACATTTTTTTCGGGATCAAGAATTTGAGACAAAGATCGAATAAATTGCCCATACTTCTTTTTTAAATGCCAAGAAAAAGTTGCCTTAAATTCTTTTGTGCCTGGAGATCCTTTATGTTCCTTAACAAAAATCAAACGATGACAACTCAAAACAAGAACAAATAACGATGACGGTGAAGAAGGCATACTTCCAGAAGCACTTTTCAGATTATTTCCCACTAATATCTGTTGTTGAAGAAGAACAGTATTTTTAACAAGTCGTCCTATAAGGCAAACCTCGTCCTTAATTTTAATCAATCTAGGTTTATGAAATAAATAAGAAGTATCTCCATACTTTCGTTGCAAGCTATCATCAAAAAATGCTGGTCCGATAATTTCGTCAAATAAATCAAGGAGCTTTAAGTCGGCACCAAATTTTACAACAAGGTTCCCAATTTCGATTTGTTTATGAGTTCTAGACATATTTTATGAATCATTAAATTCGGAAGCTACAATCCTATTAAATACTAAAAGGAGTTAAAGATTCAGTAGGAGCAACACTTGACGATTTTACGATATGAATAGCATTCAGACAATTTTGCTTTGTGGTATATCCTTCTCCGTAAGCCACTTTTTCTCCATTTGAAGCTTTTAAATGCCAATACCAATTTCCGTCTTTTGCTTTCCAATATTCAAATTTCATAGGACTCCTTTTTTATTTTAGAAAGTATTTCCCATTCCACTCCCTTCCTCCTTCTCATTCGGACGAATGGGAGACTTGCCCTCGTTCGGATAGCTGAACCGGAGAATATGGGGCGCACCTCGCAAAAGGTACAATGATAAAACCAAGAAAGTCACGCCGCTTATAAAGTAGGCAATCCCGTATCCACTGTGCGCCTCAGGAAGCCCCAACAGGGTTGCAAAGCCATATACCAAGTACCAGACTGAATAAATAAAAAGCGAGAGTCCAAATACTCGAACGATAATACCAAATACTTGTGCCGGTCTCATATCACTCCTCTTTTAGATGTTGCTGATTAACCCTCCCCCTTCTCATTCAGAGGGAAGCCACTCTATTCAACTTCACTAACTTCTTTTACCTCAAACTCAACTCCTCCAAAACGCTTTGCGACAAGATTATAAACCAAGCAAACAAAGCCAAACATCAGATAGCTAATCACTCCATAAATCAAAGGAGCTAGAATGAGAAACAGCCCTAAGCTCTTTTGTTTTCCTCCTGCCAAATACACCGCGATTCCTATAGGAATAAAAATGACGGTCACGGCGGAATAAAGGATCGCCACGATCTTACTGGTTTGATGGGGTGAAATGCGGGTGATTTGTTTTTTCATTTTGGGGCTTCGGATGGATGGGGGGTCATTGGGAGAATCGTACAGCTTGAGTTATGGTTGGCTCGTGGAGTTCAATTTTTAGGCGGCTCAACTTGAGTAGATGATTCCATTTTGTTTACAGGACGTGGATTTTTGTGAATGCGTTTAGCAAAATATGAAATTCCTTTTAAAACAATAAAACTCGCTACCGTAACTACTAATATCCATCCTAAAAATACTCCTACAGGAGTAATTCCATATTTTTTTTTCATATTTATATTCGATCATTTTCTGGATTCACCGCAAAGCTGTAAACTACAATTTTAAAATCACATCCAGTTTGTTGCATTTTAAAAACCACAGGACCATTGAAAATTACTGTGTATGTATTGGCAATTACGGTCATTCCAAACGATATACTATTAGTGTATTCCACAGTTTCATCATCGTATAACTTATAACAAAGCCATGCAAATTTCCCAACTGATGTCGCCGCAAAAGTCAGACCAATAGCAACCTGTGCAATATAGTATTGCCGAATCAAACGGCTTTCAAAAATATTTTCGCCAGTTGGATCTAAAAACTTATAAGGTTTATTTCCTACGTACCTATTCAGATTACTATCCCCTGCTTTAAATGGTTGAATCTTAAATTTTTTATTACTTCCTATTTCTTTTCCAGATGGTGATAACCCAATCGGATCCTCACTCAAAAACCGTCCCATATTCGGGTCATAATACCGAGCCCGATAATACATCAGCCCCGTCTCTTGATCGAACTCTCTTCCCGTGAACCCAATCTGTGGTAACGAGAGACCCGTACCGATGAGGGGTGAACCGAAGGATGAATAATCATACTTCTCCACCACCGAGCTATCATTCTTCACGATCGCTTGAGGCGTTCCCATTCGATCCGTGAGGAACCAACTTGTCACTCCACCCACAGAGCGAGCCAACCATTGATCGACGTGATCCCCCGCGAGGAAGTTGGTCTTCGCACCCGACTGATCCGTTTGCGACCAGATCATCTCGCCGTTGTACTGTTAGTTGGTCGTGGCAGTGACGACGCCAAAATTGTTCACCACTTCCTTTTTGATCCGTCGGTCGAATAAATCGTAAGTGAAGTTCACCCGCTGAATGCCGACCTTCTCCACCTGCGTCAAACGGTTGCGGTGATCGAATCTAAAGAAGGTCTCCTGACCCGTCGCCTTCTCTTGCATGTAATAACGGTTCCCTTCGCCGTCATAAAGGTAGGTGTAGAGTGAGTCTTGCAAGATCTGATTGTTCGTCCCCACGGTAAACGTTCTGTTGCTATCGGAAGTACGGTTGCCATTGGAATCAAAAGCGAAGGTTTCGGAAGGTCGAAAACCTGTTCCGGTTCCCGATTGGGTGGAGGTCTTGACCTGACCAATGGTATCGTAACCGACGCTGAAGCTGTCTCCAAATAAGGAGCGGGTTTCGGAAATCAGTTCCCCACCCGTATTGTAACCGTAGGTGTTGGCCAAGATATTGGTTCCCGTTGCATTCGTATGAGTCGCTCCGGTTGTCCTTTGCAAGGGCATATTACCGCCGCTCACCATTTCATTGAGATCCGCTGGATTTTGGAGCGGTCCCATGGCGGCAAGCTGCTGGTAAGGTTTCAGATAATCGCGATCCCCTTGGACGTTGTAGGCAATCGCGGAAACTCCCGCATCGGTCTTTTGACGTCCCATCGTGTAGCTCGATTTACCGACCAAGTTAGAAAGATCAAGCGAGGCGTAACGGGCGATCTCGGTGAGATCTCCCAAGCTGTTCTTCGTGAAACGGACGCTGGTGTTTTGAACCGTCCCCCCATTCCACTGGATACTGGTGAGTTCGCTGCGGGCATTGTAGCCGTTCTTGATCTTCACTCCTGAGCCGTCGATCACCGTATCGAGTCGCGAAGCGGTATCGTAGGCATAATTCAAGACGAAGGGTTGCTGTCCTGTGTAGGTCGTCGTGATTTTCTGAGTTCGATTGCGTGGATCATACTCGAAAGCGTGAGTCCCCGCTTCATCCGTGGCGGAGACGAGATTTCCGAGTTCGTCATAGGACATGTAAATCACTTTATCGGTCGTTCCGTAGTAGTTGTTCTTCCATGTCTCGGTGACGAGTCGATTCAAGGAATCATAGGCAAAGTCCCGTGAGAGATAATTCGAACTTCGGGAGACTCTCGTTAAATTTCCAGCCAAGTCATAGGTATAATAACGCTCCTGCCCCAAGGCGTTGCGCTCCTTCGTCACTCGACTATTTCCGTCGTAAGTAAACTCGGTGCGATTTCCTAAAGGATCAATGACGGCGGTGCGACGACCATTGGTGTCATATTCAAATTGAGTGATCGTTCCATCGTTTTGAGTGACCGAGGTCATCACGCCATCATCACGATAGCCACGGGTCGTGACTCGATTGTTCGCATCGGTCGTTTTCCAGAGTCGCCCGAGCGTATCGTATTCGTATTTCGTGATCTCGCCGTTAGGTCCTGTCATCTTGGTACGACGTCCCATCAGATCGACTTCAAACTTCGTGATCGCTCCCGTCGAATCGGTGACTTGGATCAGATCTCCGCGTGGATTGTAGTCATATTTCGTGAGGTTGTTCAGCGCATCCTTACGGGCAGAGAGAAGTCCTGAGTCATCCGTCGTCAGCGTTTGCGTGTTGCCGAGTTCGTCGGTGGCCGAGGTGACCGCTCCAAAGGAATTGTAAGCAAAGGAGATGAATGAACCATCCACATAGGTCACCTTCTTCGGCTTTTCGGGACGGATCGGATCGGTCGGTGTCTCTTCGTAGTCAAATCGCGTGAATCGTCCCTTCGGATCGGTGAGTCCACTCACCCGTCCATAGACATCACGGCTCATTTGAACGACGTTTCCTGCGGGATCAGTCAATTGAGTCAATTGTCCGTTTTTGTCATAATAAAAAACCGTCGAGCGTCCGTTTTCATCCGTCTGACTGGTGACGTTGGAGAAGGAATCGTAGGTAAATATCTTTGTTCCATTTTGAGGATCGCTGATCGTGAGAACGTTTCCGTTGGAATCGTAATTCCGTTTCGTGGTGCAACCACAAGGCGGGGTGATCTCGATCGGATTGTTGTTATCGTCATATTTCGTCGTCGAAATATTTCCGATCTCGTTCGTGGCTTTGATGATGTTTCCTCGTTCATCGTAATCGGTAACGGTGGTCTTGTTGAGCGGATTGACGCGGGTTTCACGACGGTTGGCATCGTCATAGAAAATTTGAGTCAGGTTGCCCAAAGCGTCCGCCACGGTCGAGAGTCGGCCGGTGATATTATCAAAGGTCGTCGTCGAGACTGGATTTCCCGCAGGATCGAGAACCTGTTTGAGGAAATGGAATGGAGCCGGAGTCGGATGGTAGTTGAAGGTCGTAAAGCGACCCGAAGCATCGGTCACTTTCACCAGATCTCCATTGGAATCATAGGTGTAGTTGATCGAAGCGACCTGTCCGGCAGTTCCTCCAACGACGGGGTAATCGATCCGGTTGATCCGATGGGTCACAGAATCACGAATGAATTTAACGGCAGCGCCGCTCGAGTGATAGATCCCATCCTCTTTATAAGTCAGGACGTTACCGTTGCGGTCTGTGACATTGAGCAACCCAAGGGTTTGTTGATAGTTCCAAACCTTTCCATCACGGGTCGTTAATTTGTAAGTATCCGGATTATAGGGAAGTTTGATGAGGTAGCGTTTCACATCGCCATTTCCTTCAATCGTGAGCCCTGAATCTTCGACCTCGAGTTTGTCGTACACTCCGGGATCCGGAATAAAGCGTGGGAAGTACATGAGACCGAAGAGCCCGTTCCCATCAACCGGAGCGACAATTGGTTGGAAAGTAAAGCCGACGCGACGACCATCCGGATTCGTCAGGGTGACACGGGTACCGACTTTGAAAGGAACTCCCGCAAAAAATCCGTTTCCATCTTTTTCAGCCTGATTAATCGGGACCGATTCCTCGATCTTGGCATTACCGACGGCGAGCGTCCAACCGTGACCGAAGTCACCATCCCGGGCGGCATCGAGGGTATCATAGGTTCGTGTGACGGTGATCGGAAGACCAGCGAGCGGAATCACGAGATCAGGGACCGAATAAGTCATCCGTCCGAGCTTGAGATTTTCGGAGTGGATATCGATCGGGACTGCGCGAACAGTCGTCTCGCCATTCACATCCTGTGCCGTGAGGCGGAGATAAATGGCCCCATCATTCCACATCGTCGGATTGATTTGATAGATCGCGGCATGGTTGATATTGCCCGTTCCTTGAGCAACCGTGCGATAGGCAGGATTTTGTTCAATTAAACCACTCTGTTCTGAATTGATCAGATTGAGCGGAGCAACTTCGAGTTTCCAGAAAGCGAGGTTGGAGTCCTTGATCGTCGCGATGAAATCGGTCGGGGATTCGATCACGCCGCCAAGCGCATTGAGGTTGTCGAGATGCAACTCCACATACGGGGCCGTGGTATCCCCCGGGGCAGCGACACGGAGCTGAGCCGTCTGAGTGGAGGTGTTCCCGGAAGAATCCGTTGAGGTGACCAGGATCGTATGAAGGCCTGGGGCCGCAAACGATTGAGAGAATTGAGCAAAGACCTTTTGACCGGATCCGGAGGGAGTGGTGAGCGTGGTGTCGAAACCGAGATAGAGACCATCGATCTGGAGAGTGACGGATTGAACGATGGCATTATCGATGGCCGTCACCTGTATTTTCGCGACCTCATTCGGATTCACAATATTGGAAGAGAGTGCCAGTTGTAAATCAGGTGCCGAGGTATCCGCTGTGACGACGAGGGTGAACGATTGGAGCGTGATTCCCCCACTCGCATCTTTCACTTGAATCGTAAAAGGAAGGCTTCCCGCTGCGGTCGGAGTATAGTCGAGAGTTCCGATCGCATTGAGAACCGCTCCCGCAGGCGCCTGGGAGAGCGTATAGGTTAATTTTTCATTTTCAGGATCGGTGGCATTCACCAAATAGTGAACCGGTTGACCCACGACCGCCGTCGTCGGAGCAACGGAGCTGATGATCGGATTTTGATTGGCCCCTACCGTGAGACTGTAGTCCAGTCGCCCCACTCCTCCCCGAGGATCTGTCGCACGAATTTGGACGGTGAAGGTTCCTGCGGTGTTCGCCTGATAACTCACAAGTCCGCTGGAGGAATTGATGCTCATTCCCGCCGGAGATTGCGCGAGTGAGTAAGCGACCGTTTCTCCATCTGGATCGGAAGCGGTTGCTGTCAATTGGTAGAGAAGTCCTGTTCCGATGCGAACTTGTGGGGAGACGCTGAAGACGGGAGGATTATTACGAACCGTGGTATCGACATGAATTTGGAAGCCTTGGGAAGTGATCCCGCCAAAAGAATCTTGAGCAGAAACTTCAACATTTTGAAGACCGAGTTGAGACGATGTCGGAGTCCAGAGGATAACTCCGGAGGTCGAATCAATCGTCATTCCGGAAGGAGCCGTGAGAAGTTTAAAGGTTATCGTATCTCCCTCAGGATCCGTGGCAGTGACGGCATATCGATAGAGCGACGTAATTCCTGCTTCTGTTTGCGCCACAGAAGTGATTGTGGGCGGGAGATTGGCTCCCCTCACCTGCACGACAAAGGATTGAACATCTGCCCCGCCCAAAGGATCTGCGGCCCGAACTTCAACATTCTGAGTTCCGATTTGGGACTTATCGGGAGTCCAAAGAATCGCTCCCGTCGCGGCATCAATCGTCATCCCTGAAGGACCTTGGTCGAGTCCGTACGCAATCGGATCTCCGTCGGCATCGGTCGCTTTGAGGTTATAGCTCCAAAGCTTGCCGACGGCGGCATTCAGAGGGGCTGTGGTCGAAATTTTGGGCGATTGATTATCGTTCGAGGAGACGACGGAGAGGGAGAATTCCTGAGTCACAGGAGCTCCTCGTCCATCCGAGACTTGGATTTTCACAGGGTTTACTCCGAATTGATTCGAAGTCGGAGTCCAAGTCATGAGTCCATCCGCTGAAATCGTCATTCCCGAAGGAGCAAAAACAATCGAGTAAGCCAACGGATCGCCGTTGTTATCCTGTGCTTCGACTTGATAACGCCATGGATCACCGAGACGCACGCGGAGACGTGGCGACGAGGTGATCGTCGGAAGTTCATTGGTTCCCGTATTGGAAATCACGAGTGTATACGTTTGAGAGGTCGTTGCCCCTCGGGAATCACGGGCGATAATTTCGATCGGATACGATCCGACATCACTGAAGGCCGGGAGGAATGTCATCCGTCCCGCCGTCGCCTCAAAGGTGACGTTTCCGGGGGGTCCTTTTTTCAATTCATAGGAAACGAGATCCTTATCCGGGTCGAGCGTCTTGAATTTATATTGATAGAGATATCCTGTCGTCGCATTCAACGGAGGAGTCGAAAGAAAAACAGGGGGATGATTCGCCGCAGTGACGGTGATCGAGAACGATTGAAGGGTAGAATCGCCATAGGCGTCTGTGATGCGAAGAATGACATCCTGAGTTCCGATTTGCGAGGCGAACGGCTCCCAGGTAAGGAGATTCGTCACGGGATCGAGGGTCAATCCTTCGGGACCATTGCCGATAGAGAAGGAGAAAGAATCCTTATCTTGATCATAACCCTGGAGAACGTAACGATAGGTTTCCCCGACCACAGCGTCGGTGACAGGATCGGATGCAAAGAGCGGAGCGGCATTGGCACGACGCGCGACTACGGCCACATCAAAGGATTGCGTATCCACTCCCCCGAGACCGTCCGAAACCTGAACTTCAACTCCCACGGTGGATCCGACAAAAGAGGCGCTCGGCGTCCAACCAAGAAATCCTGTTTTAGAATTCAGAACCATGCCGGGAGGTCCTTGGAGAAGCTGATAGAAGAGCGGATTGTTATCCGGATCTTTGGCGACAATCTGATAACCAAAAGTACGACCTGCCACCGCCGTGCTGGATGCACTCGAAGAGATCACGGGAGGATGATTCAGTGCAGAATTACTGACAATCACATTGAATGTTTGGTCATCATACCCCCCTTTGGTGTCTTGAACGCGGAGAGTGAATGGATAAGTGCCGGCTGCCGTCGGATTCCATGAAAGCGCTCCCGTTGAGGAATTGACGGTGGCTCCTGAAGGTCCTGAGAGAAGTTTGTAAGTCAACGTATCTCCATCTGCATCCATCGCCCGTGCTTCGTAACTGTAGGGATTATTCATGAGGACCGGAATCGAGCCGATAACTCGTCCGCTGCCAGGATTCGTGAAAAGAATTTGAAAAGCACGAGTGCTCGTGTTCGCAGTCCATTTAACATTGAAAGAAGCGGCTTCTCCGGGAAGACCACCGACCTTCGGGCCGGAGGTGTTCACAAAACTGACAGAAGGATCGGAGGCCACGACATCAATCACCGAGAGCTGAGAGAGAATTTCCTGGGTCTTTGCATCAACAATGGCCTGGGTGAACGACTCTGTCGTATTGCCTCCTGCGATGATCGGGTAGATATCCCAAATCGCTCCTCCCGTTTGCATCGCCAGCGGGACATAGGTGGAGCCAATCATCGACGCATCATCATCGATACTCTTGAAACCGGCATAGACCCCATTCGCGGAAGTGGTGTAACCTCCTGAACCATTGGCGGTATAAGTGATTTTAGTGGAATCGAGTCCCAAGGCGACATCGCCGGTGGAAGTGCGGATATCGGCTCCAATAATGGCATTGAAAGCCGCTTTTTTAGAATTCAGCAAAGTCGAAAGGCGATCGAGATCTCCCGCATCCCAATAGGCAGGACTCGCATCAGAAATAAGAATGAGGTTATGGGCTGCAGATGAACGGAAGGGAAGCTTCATGGCGAGATCGATCGCATGCCGACCATCTTCTGCTCCGAAGGTCGATTGATCGACCCGTAAATGAGGAAGCGTCGTCAGAAGCGAGTGAAGGTCCGCAACACGGTTATCGATGACAATTTTCTGACCTTTCAGCAAAGGGATTTTATACCAAAGCGCCGAGTCCGGATTAGGAATGGTCCCGAGTACTTTTTGATCCACAATCGGAAGGAGAGACGATTCATCGAGAATCTTAAATTCAAAGTGACGGGGTTTCGCTCCGGGACTCGTTGTGATTTTAACAAAATGAGTTCCTGATTCCTTCACGGTATAATAATTCTCTCCTTCTCCAAAAAAGGGTCCAAAGGTATAATTATGAAAAGCGGCATCTCCTCGTGGCGTATAGACCGTCGCAAGAGCATTCGAATCATTGGCTGGGATTCCGTCGAAGAAAATCTTTTGTCCTGCCGTTGCAGAAAAATAATAGATTTTTTCTTCGTTGTATTCGTTGAGATCTCCGACGACTTTCTGATTGAGAGAAAGTTCTGCCGTGGTCGATGGCGGTTGCTCGTAACGGAAATTATATTGGACGGTCGCAGTCTGATCGAGGTTCGGTTGAAGAATCAGATAATAAGTGCCGCTGTAGGGAAATTTATTGACCGAAAGATCATCAAATCCCCGTTGATTAACATATTCAATAGAAGAACCGTAAAGCCTCCATGTTCCTACATTTTGAGTGGAATCAACTTTCGGAAAAAGATAGGACTGCCCCGCAATCGCTGAGATTTTGTAAGGTTTGATTTGATTTCCCCCAGGATATAAACCGCTCGTTTGCGTTCCCGCAGAAAGCACCGGAGCTTGATCGAGATTCCAAAAGTAAAACGATCCCGTTGCTGCCGTATCCGAGGTGTTGGAAACCTCCAGGGTATAAGTTCCTGAAACGGGAACAATCACAGGATCCGCATTCCCGTAAACCCACCAACCGGTCCAAATATCGCCGGAAGGAGCTCTCACGTTAAGATACAGTGAGGCTTGGGACCAAGCCACGGGATTAAAAAGAAGAGGTGTTCCCGCTGCTG
Source organism: Verrucomicrobiota bacterium (assembly GCA_040388725.1). GTDB lineage: Bacteria > Verrucomicrobiota > Verrucomicrobiia > Methylacidiphilales > CAMAQI01 > CAMAQI01. The sequence goes on along the minus strand of JAZKBH010000009.1, from coordinate 4,598 downwards.
CGGTAAAAGTGAAATTTTGAGTCGCATGAGGCGCAAGAGAGACTGAAAACGGTTGATCCAGTCCAGAGATCGTGACTGCGGAGGGAGTTTGAACCGTCAGATTGACCGTTGTCGAGGCCACCCCGTCCACCCACGGCATGTAATAGTAGTCACCCGAAGCAGGTGCCGCGTAACTAAAATTTGTGCTTCCGAATAAAACAACAGGCGTAGAACGAGCTCCATAAAGGTAGCTTGTCGCATTCACTCCCCCTTTATAGATCGAGGTCAGGATTTGACCTTTTTCCAAATGCACTTTTTTGAGTTGCCGATCGACTCCATTGAGATTGAACGTCACATCCGTTCCAAGCGGGAGGGATGGTAAATTTTCCAAATCCAGAACTTTAATTTGATAGGAACCCTGAGGACCATAAATATAAAGTTTATAAGTTCCGGTGATCGAACATGTGATCGGATTCGAGGTATCACGCATTGCCGTCCAATCATAAAGAACCTCATTTTGAGGAGAAACGACACGATACTGGATATTTTCGGGTGCCCCGTTTACCGATTGTGAAATAGGATTAATGACCATGCGTTTTCCGGCAACGGCAGGGATTTCATAATAATGGATTTGGTTCTTCACTTGGATAGAGCCAGACAAAACTTGATTCCATGCAAAGTTTTCGCTCACCATGGGACTCGACTGAATTGAGAAACGATAAGGACGAGCAGAAGAACTGTGGTTGGGAAGAGTCAGATAATAAGTTCCCGTGGTCGGAGGAACGACATCGAAAATATTAAAGTTTCCAAAGGCCCAAATTTGACTTCCCGAGGGTCCAAAAAGTGTAGGCGACTCCCCAGGAAGAGAGGATTCGCAGTGAATATTTTGTCCTTTTTGAAGCGTAATTTTAAAAACTTTGGTCGCCTCAGGATCCGTAATCGTTCCGGAGACGGTTTGATCGAGAGAAATTAATTCGCTTCCAGAATCGAACTCGATGATGCGACCTTTAAAAGATCCTGTGGCGTTATTGAGCATGAATCGATAGTCGCCCGATTCAGGCAATACATAAGGTCCTGCATCGCCATACCATCCGCCGCCGCCGACCATAGAAACTCCCGATGGATTGATTAAATCAAATCGACTACTCGCCGGAGCTTGAATGGCATCATTGAAGACGAGCGTCCCGCGAGGAGCGGAAAGAACACGGGTATAGTTGGGAGGAAGAGTTCCTGCAAAGGTTGTATTAAAGCCAGAGAGCGAGGTCGGAACCGCATCATCAACACTCACGGTATAATTCACCTGTCCGGAGGAACCCGTATTCGTAGAGACCAAGAGGGTGTAATCTCCATCGCTCGTTGCCACGGTATTTCCGCTAAACCCTGAGACATCGGAAATTCGCTCCGTATTCGGCGCCCAAGAAGAACTTCCAAGCTCTGTTCCGTCTGGGGAAAAAAGTCGTGAGGTAAGACCGACTCCACTCATCATGTTGAAATAATTGGAAGAATCACCGAAGCCGATAAGACTATAACGATTGTTTTTGACCCCTTTCGCCATCAGCGCCGCATCCAGACGTTGAACAAAGGGAGTAAGCCATGCTTGTTTTTGTCCCATCGAGCCCGATTCATCGACCATAAAAACTACATCAGCAGTGAGTCCCGCCTGATCGATGGGAGGAATCTTGAAGCTAACGGTTTGATTCGTGGTTGCTCCGGGATTGAGAGAAAGGACAAATTGATTCGGAGTCACTTCCCCCGAAGCCGCATTGGGAAGACCGACTGAAAAATCGGTTAAAGGAATGGAAGTAAATTTGGGAGCATGATTTCCTGCCACAGAAGAGACAAGGATTGCAAAAGATTGCGATGCCGTTGCTCCCGCCGAATCGGTCGCCCGAACTTGGACACTTTGAAGCCCCACTTGATCCGCTGTCGGAAGCCAGTTGATCTGCCCCCCTGAAGTAACACTCAATCCGGATGGACCTGAAACAAGAGAGAGCGTGACTGCATCCCCATCGGGATCCGTCGCTAGAATGGAAGAGGAATAGGATTTTCCAACAAAAGCATCCGAGCTAGGGAGAGTCGTAAAAAGCGGAGGTCGATTTTGAACCTTGCTCGAGACGGTGATAGAAAACGACTGATCGGCGGTTTCTCCCTTTCCATCCGAGACCCGTAAGGTCACGGCAAAAGATCCCGCCGCCGAAGGAGTCCATGTTGCTTGTCCTGAGGAGGAATTAATTGCAAGTCCCGCAGGCCCTGAAAAAACGGAATAAGTGAGCGTATCCCCGTCCGGATCCGTAGCGACGGCATTATAGAGCCAGGAATTAGAAATCACTGCATCCGTGACAGGTGAAGAGGTAAATGTCGGCTTCTCATTCAGCTTTCCTAAAAATTGCACGGTATAAGTGAAAGATTTTTTCTGAGGATTAGAAAATGTGAGTGTTCTAAACTTCGCACTCGCTCCCGCCGCAAGCGATCCATTACTCAATCCATTTTTAAAACTCAAATAAGGAAGTCCTGCCGGAGTAAGCCCATCGGGAGAAATAATGGTAATGGAGGGATCACTGATCGCGGAAACAACAGCCACCAGGTCGGTACGGATTGTTGACGTTCCTGTATTTTGAGGAACCATTTCCACAAATAGTTTAGTACCATCCTCTTTGAACGAGGTCACTCCATAGGCAGTCGAAATCGAGTTCGTCACATCCACCAACCCATCCGACGGAGAAAATGTCGACGGCGCCACTTCCGGATCAATGGTGGGCGGAGTGATGGAGGGGAAATTTTGTAAGGTGTCAAAGGCGATTGTATTAAGGACCTCCACTGCTCCCGAAGTATCTCCATCATTATTAATGAGACGTGCCACTACATTCAGATTTGTTCCGACAGTCAAACCGTCGATTTTCAGAAAGACCGTTGTCACTCCGGAATTTGTTTGTGAGGCAACCCCTGAAATAAATTGAGCGCCGGGCTGACCCTCTGAAAGATTATAGAAAGAATCACGATTGGTTCGAATCGTCGTGGTCACCGCTGTTTTTCCTTGAGCGTCCAAAAGTGCCAGCTCAAAAGCGTCTTTTGTTTTTCCTACAGCCGAAGAATCAAATGCGAGGTTTCGATATTGAATTTTGAGGACCTGAGGCGTTTGAGGAACCACGAAGGGAATCGAAAGCGTATTGAGGAATCCGGGAGCCTCCGTCAGTTTTTTCCAGCTTTGTTGAACAACGATCGGGATTACGGAAGAAACCACCCGAGCTCCGCTGCTATCGGTTGCGGCTGCGGTGAGAGAATAATTTCCCTCTGTTGACGGCGTCCAATCCCAAGTAAAGGGAGTTGTTGTTTTTTCTCCTATTTTAGTCGTGGCAGTCTCGCCGACTTTCTGAACGTAAAATTCGACTTTACTGACAGCTCCTTCCACGTCGGTTGCATTGACAGCAATGGTCACCACAGAAGTCAGATCAAACGTCGAATTCGTTGAAGGAGAAGTGATTGAAATCACGGGAAGATCATTCACCGAAACAATCGTAAATGTTTTTTTCAGTGAAACACTTCCTCCATGACCATCCGTTACTTGAACCGTAAATTCCGCGGCCCCATTCACATCGAGGTTAGGAGTATAAGTATAATTGGGATAAGTTCCCGTGACTTTCCCCTGAGTCACTCCCGTGATCGTTGTCGTTAACGCGTCTCCATCCACGTCGGACGCCGTCACCGTAAAGTTGGAAGGAGTATCCTCGGTCACTGTAAAATTACTGACGGAAACGGTTGGATTATCGTTCACGGCAACAATTGTAAAACTCTTCTTAAGCGTGACCGTACCTCCCTTCCCATCCGAAACATTTACCGTAAATTCGGCAGCTCCATTCACATTTAGGTTAGGAGTATAAATATAATTGGGATATGTCCCCGTCACCGCTCCTTTCGTCACTCCGGTGATCGTTGTGGTCAACGTATCGCCGTCCACGTCGGAGGCCGTCACCGTAAAGTTGGCAGATGTATCCTCAGTCACAGTAAAACTACTGACCGAAACGGTTGGGTTATCGTTCACGGCAACAATTGTAAAAGTCTTCTTAAGGGTGACTGTGCCGCCCTTTCCGTCCGAAACATTCACCGTAAATTCGGCGGCTCCATTCGCGTCCTTGGTCGGGGTAAACACATAATTGGGATATGTCCCTGCGACTGTTCCTTTCGTCACGCCAGTGATCGTCGTCGTCAATGTATCTCCATCCACATCTGCAGCGGTGACGGTAAAATTAGCAGGCGTATCCTCAGTCACCGTTAAGTCACTCACGGAGACCGTTGGATTGTCGTTCACCGCAATAATCGTGAAGGACTTCTTGAGTGTGACCGTGCCCCCCTTCCCATCCGAAACATTCACCGTAAATTCGGCGGCTCCATTTGCATCCTTCGTCGGGGTAAATACATAATTGGGATATGTTCCTGTTACTGTTCCTTTGCTCACTCCTGAGATCGTTGTGGTCAACGTATCCCCATCCACATCGGAGGCCGTCACCGTAAAGTTGGTAGGCGTATCCTCCGTCACCGTTAAGTCACTCACGGAGACCGTTGGATTATCGTTCACCGCAGCAATCGTAAAGGTTTTCTTGAGCGTGACTGTGCCGCCTTTT
>JAZKBH010000008.1:5768-7629 GCA_040388725.1 Verrucomicrobiota bacterium | reverse complement strand
CGTAAGCAATCTTATAAATCAAAAGATTTGGACGCGGTTGAAAATCGTGATCCACACCGCAATCCACAATCGTCAGACGAATACCATGCTGACACGCAATGACAGAAACAGCCGCCCCACCCGATAAAAAATTCTCCACCATCTGCCAAGTGACATCCTTCGGATAAGCAGAAACTCCATGCGATGTCAGTCCATGATCCCCTGCAAAAACAACGAGTTGAGGTTCCTTCAACTTCGGCTCCTCGCTTTCCCTAATAAGGGAGATCTGCAATGCCAACTTTTCCAAAGCCCCAAGAGATCCTGGGGGCTTCGTTTTCTGATCCAAAAGTCGCTGAATTTTTTTCTCAAACTCAGCAGAATAAATGGATGAAATTTTAAAATCGTTCATTTTTTAATCCTATAAAACGATCAAAAAAGATCGACTGAAAAATTCTCTTCTGGAGAATTTCGAGACTTTTCTCTGTTGTTTTGTATTCCAAATCCAACGTCGAGTACTATCTCTATGCACTCCATCATTTTAGGTCTCCATCCAGAAGGAGCAAAGGAGCCCAACCTGATTTTGGAATGTCTCCCAAAACCTATCGGAAATTAAAAGCAGGATAAATGGAATCAATTTTTCAAGCTCTCAGTAAACTGATTTAAGTGGATCGCTTCAAAGAACTCAAAGCAAGCCCTAATCCCAAAGTAACCAAAACTCCTCCAATCGCCTGCTCGATTCGATGGCGAAATGAAAGGATCAGAGATCGCGTTGCCGCTGACGAAAAAACATAGGTCACTCCAATGAACCAAAGAAGATGGGCGATGGAAATAAAGGCACCATAACCGATTTGAACATAGATCGATGTTTCAGGCCGAACCATCTGTGTAAAAATCGCAACCACAAAGAGCGTTGTTTTGGGATTCAAGGCATTGGTTAAAAATCCAATTCGAAAGGCTTTGTAGTCTGAAAGAGGTAAAATTTCCGTTTGTGAAGATAAAGGATCCGTCGCTTTACTTTGGAGCATCTGAATCCCGAGATAAATCAGATAAGCGGCCCCCACAAATTTCAGAATACTAAAAAGAACGATCGATTTGGAAATAATGAGCACAAATCCAAGAAGTGTATAGGCAACATGCACCCAAACGCCCAAAGCAATTCCAAGAGAGGTTAATAATCCCACTCGGCGGGTATAAATCATACTATTCCGGGTGACCATGGCAAAGTCCGCCCCTGGGCTGATCACGGCAAGGAGGGTGATACTCAATACTGAAAGAACCTCTAATTTATTCATAAAAATGCATTATCGCTTTAAATTAACGCAATACCCTTAAGAATTTAGGTCTCTATTCCCCTCTTTCAAGTAAATCTTTATAATAAAGTAAATCAAAACTGAAGGTATTCCTCTTATCAGAAAATTCATTTTCATCGCATGCTCTCTCTAGCTTGCATTGAAAGCATTTCAGGCTATTTCATTCTCACCGTGAAACCCGTTAAAGAGACCAAATCCTTAAAATTTGAAGAAGCGATTGAACAGCTTGAGTCAACCGTCGAGCAGATGGAAAATGATCAACTTCCTCTCGATCAGCTTATTCTTCGTTATGAAGAAGGAATGAAACTCGTCGCTTTCTGCCAAGAAAAGCTTTCAGAAGCTGAACAAAAGGTCGAAGTTTTGACCCAAGCTCAAAAATCGGAGCCGAAACCCAAGAAATCGGATCAAGAACTTGAGCTTCAGTAAATCGAGGACGCATGGCTTTTGATATCGTTCAATTTCGAAAAAATAATCCCGAATTATGGAGAACGATTCTCTTTTTGGGATCCCTTCAGTGGGCGGTCATTCTCTTAGCCACGATTGCAGTGGCTTGTGCGACGGCCACATTTATG
>JAZKBH010000008.1:4159-5758 GCA_040388725.1 Verrucomicrobiota bacterium | reverse complement strand
TTTGCCTCTGTATCAATCTTTTTTGTGTGACATTGACCCGCTTACCGTGGAAAAGAAAACACTACGGGTTTGTCATTACTCATTTCGGCATCATTACACTCCTCTTTGGAGCGATGATTGGCAGTTGGTTTGGATTTGAAGCTTTTGCGACTCTCAAAAAGGGCGAAGAGCCGACTTTTCGTCTCACTCAAAATGAAAGCGTCCTGGTGGTTCAAAGTCCAAAGGATCAAGTTTTTTATAGCATTCCCCTTCCCGTCGAGAGCCAAAAACCGACTGAAAAATCGCCCAAAATCCTCTCGATCCCGGATTCCAAGTTATTCCTCAAAGTCGATGCACACTCACCCAATTTGGAACGTGTTCCTGATCTTATTTCATCGACCGATGCGGATGCCTCTTATGGATCGATCATTGAACTCTCCAGTCCGATCGCTGGACAAAAAATAACTCTTCCTTTTGCAAGTCCATCCAATGAGGCACAGACGTTTGACTTCTTTGGAATGGCTCGAGTGATCTGGGTAAAAGAGATTCCTCTGTTTTTAAAGGCGACTTCTTCCTGGAGTGAAAATCAGATGGTTTTTCAAGAGTCTCAGCCAATTATTTCCAATACTTCCGGACTTTTTAGCGGATATCCATTTTCTCTTCTAAAGGATCCCGTCCAAGGATTACAGATCCAGTTTCAAAAACCTGATGGTAAAATTGAAAAGACTCCGCTGAGCCATCAATTTCCTCAAAAAATTAATCTTCAAAATGCAACGATTGAGGCCTCCGTCCAAGGCTATTGGCCCGATTTTGAGATGAAAGACGGAAAGCCTTTTTCCAAATCGAATGCGCCTGAAAATCCTGCGATTCTTGTGCGTCTTCAAGGAAAAGAACCGATTGATACTCGTCCTCATCTCGTTCTTGCTCCTCATGATGAGAAAAGTCTTTCTTTCGTCTTAACTCGGAATGGAAAAACCGCTGCTTCGGGCACCCTTCCCCTTCACTCGCCTGTGGCAACGGGATTGGCGCAATGGTCCGTCGAAGTTAAAAAAATAAATCCAAAAGCATTGATTCAATATCAAATTGAACCGAGGGAAGTGACGACGCCTGAGGCTGTTCCCGGTGTTCGAGTCCAATTATTGGATGAGAAGAAGAATCCCATTTCAACCCAAAAGTGGATGATTTCCGGAGAGACAGAGACCATGGCACTCTCCTCCACAGAAGTGATTCAACTGGCCTTCGGATTAAAAACCAAGCCGATCGATTTTGGAGTTCAATTAAACAATTTTGTCGTCCCCCGCGATGAAGGAACAGATACTCCCTCCGGATTTGTGAGTACCCTCTGGTTTTATGATCAAAATCATCGTCTTTCTCGAGAGGATCATGCGGAGATGAATTATCCTGCCACATACCCCGGTGGACTTTGGCGTTCGGTTCTAGGCTTAAATTATAAATTTTCCCAGGCTTCGTGGAATCCTCAAGACTTAGGAGAGTCGACGTTACAAGTCCTTTTCGATCCCGGCTGGCCTTTGAAATGGGTCGGCTCGCTCATGATTTCCTGTGGAATTATCGTCATGTTTTATTTTCAGATTTGTTATATTTGTTACCATGTCAGTATAA
>JAZKBH010000008.1:631-4149 GCA_040388725.1 Verrucomicrobiota bacterium | reverse complement strand
CAAAAAAAGAACTCTTAACCCAATCCCTCTTCACCCCATGAAATCATTCCCTATCAAATCTGTTTTATTCGTCCTCTTTACTGTGTTTATCCTTCCCCTGTTAGGATGGGAATCCCCTGACCTCTGGCAAATTGCAGTTCAAGAACAGGGACGAAAAAAGCCCCTGACAACTTTAACTCAGGAATCCTTGATGACGTTGAGTGGTCGATCTTCTTATACCCGTCTTTCCGATGGTCATAAATTCACCGCACAAGAAGTGATTTTAGGAATATGGTTTGATCCTGAACCGTGGAAAAAAGAACCGTTGATTTTAGTCGGATATCGTCCGCTGATTGAATCCTTAGGTTTAGATCCTCATGACTCACGTTTTCCGTATGAAATACTTTTAACGAATTCTATTTATAATCAAAAATTGAAAGAGGTTCGGGATCTTCGAATGCGGAAGTCGAATCCTCAACTGGATCGGGTTCAAAAAGAGATTGAATCGATTTCTCTCAAATTAACCTTGTTTGAAAATCTCTCGTTAGGACGAACATTTGAAATCGTTCCTCATCCGAATGAAAAAGCGGGTCGATGGACCTCCATCGAACGTTCCGAAGAACTCTACGGCTCTGAAATTGCCCAAAAATTGGCAGGTCATTATGAAAAGATGAAAACGGCTTATCTTCAAAATGATCAAGAGCTTTTCTCTACTTCGGTACGAGATTTTTCAGCAGAATTGAGATCTTTAAGTCCGAGCGTTTACCCGACCCTCGCCGCTTTGGAGCGGGAGTCGAACTATCTTCAATTGCATCCCTTTCGAAAAGCATGGATTTGCTATGCGATCGCCTTATTGATCTTGCTTTTGACCGTTCGATGGAACGAGTCGATCGGCTACAAACTCGGATGGCTGGTTGTTTTATTCGGATTTGGTTTTCAAATTTATGGATTTGTCACTCGCACTTTGATTTCAGGTCGCCCTCCTGTGACGAATATGTATGAGACCATTATTTGGTGTGCCTTTGGAGTCGTGCTCTTTGCTTTAATTTTGGAAGCGATCTATCGAAAACGTCAGTTTCTCTTAGCCGCGTGTCCTGTTGCCGTTATTTCCTTAATTTTGGCCGATACTCAATCGTCCATTTTTAACAGTGCTATTCACCCCTTGGTTCCTGTGCTTCGAAATAATTTTTGGCTGACGGTTCACGTTTTGACCATCACTCTCAGTTATGCGGCGTTTGCATTATCTCTCGCCCTCTCCCATATGGCCTTTTGGAAAATTGCTTTTCGTCATCAGAAAAAAGAAAGCGATCTCCTCTTTTTTTATAACTATCGTGCGCTTCAAATTGGGGTCTTTTTAATCGCGACCGGAACGATGTTGGGTGCGGTATGGGCGAACTATTCATGGGGTCGTTTTTGGGATTGGGATCCGAAAGAGACCTGGGCGCTGATTGTCTTTCTCTCCTATCTCATTCTTCTCCACGGTAAATTAGCCGGTTGGTGGAAAGACCTGGGAGTCGCTGTCGGTTCGATTCTCGCATTTCAATGCGTTTTAATGGCATGGTATGGAGTGAATTTCGTCCTGGGAGTCGGACTTCATAGCTACGGCTTCGGAGTCGGTGGATTTGGATATGTCGCTGGTTACGTCGGTTTAGAAATCGCTTTCATTGCCTTTGGTCTGATGAGACATCGGATGCATCTTCCGTTGGAAGAGAAGTCTGGGTCATAAATCAATTCAATTTAACCCATTTTTTGCATTAGAAATGGAGGGGCAGTGGCCCACTGCCTTCCCTGTCCTCTGAGGCACAGAGCCTGTGCCCCTCCAGTCTTATCACCACTTGGTTCTCTGACTTTACGGATAAAATCGAACCTAATAAATGAAACGGGTTTAAATAATCGTACAAAAGAATTGGAGCACCGAGCGCTGCGCGTCCTGGGCCTTGCTACATGACAGACTCTCCCGCACGTGCGGGATCGGTTCCTCCCGTGCTCTTTAAATATCTACTAAAATCTACGGCTGCTTCTCTGTTGCAGCGGGGGGAGCAGCAGGCGCCGCTTCCGGTTCAATGATCAGGACTTCTTTTAAATTCAAAGAATCGATCTTTTTTTGAACCGATTGGTGGCTCGATTTTAATTCTTTTAGTGAAGAATTGAGAGCTTCGATTTTAGAGTCAATTTCAGATTGAGGGATTTTATTCTTGGAGAGCTCGTCTTTGATTCGTCCCACATCAGATTGAATCTCTTTTTTATTCTCGGTTTGAAGCATCTCTACGGCCTGAAGTTTTTGCTCCAGATTTGAAACTTTTTGCTGGGTCTTATAAACAAAAATAGTGAGCATTAAAAAAGAGAGAAGAAAGAGCAAAGGGATCCAGACGCGGTGTAAATCCGTGAAAGTGTCGAGCATCGGATTCTGAGTCACTTTATCAATTGGAATTTTTTGGGTGTGTGAAATTTTGTGAGAAACGTCTTCTTCGGTTTGAGAGACGATTTTAATTCGACCTGTATTCTGATTGATCTCTTCGGGATGTATCTGAAGCTTTCCAAGAGAGATAGGATCCATGAACATGAAACAGTACAAAGTTCACTTCAATTGGCAATTTTAAGTTCTCTTTTGATCTCTCCACCCCATTTTAAAGCATTTGACGGAATGTTCTAAAAGTCCCATTTTACGCGCTTCAATTATGAATTCTGAATTGCCCCTTCATCCGTTGGAAAAAATACTCCAAGAGCGAATTGCCTATATCGATGGGGCAATGGGAACGATGATTCAGCAATATAAACTCCAAGAAGCCGACTTTCGTGGAGAACGATTTAAAGATTGGAAGGGCAAAGACTTAAAAGGAAATAACGAGCTCCTTCTTTTAACCAAACCCGAAGTCATTTTAGAAATTCATCAAAAGTATTTCGCAGCGGGATGCGATATTGTTGAGACCAATACCTTTAGTGCGACCAGCATTGGCCAACATGATTTCTTTTTTAAAAATCATGAGGAAGGCAAAAAAAAGGATCAGGCTTTCTTTGAGGAAGTGATCCATGACCCCCTTTTGATTGAACTGACTCGGGATCTCAATCTCGCCGCAGCCAAAATTGCACGTCAAGCCGCCGATGAGTATGCGCAAAAAACGGGACAAGTTAAATTTGTTGCCGGAGCGATTGGACCGATGCCCGTTACCGCTTCCATTTCTCCGGATGTGAATGATCCCAGTTTTCGTTCGGTCAACTTCCAACAACTCCGTAAATCGTATACCGAACAATTGGAAGCACTCATTGAAGGCGGGATCGATCTGATTTTGGTCGAAACGATTTTTGATACCCTGAATGCCAAAGCGGCACTTTACGCGACTCAAGATGTTTTGGAAAAAACAGGGAAGAAACTTCCCATCATGATTTCAGGGACGATCACGGATAAAAGTGGTCGAACCTTGACTGGACAAACCTCCGAAGCGTTTTGGAATTCCGTGGCGCATGTCAAACCGCTCACGATTGGGTTAAATTGCGCGCTCGGCCCTGATCTCATGCGGGCTTATGTCGAAGAGCTCTCT
>JAZKBH010000008.1:0-621 GCA_040388725.1 Verrucomicrobiota bacterium | reverse complement strand
CGCATTTCAGATTCCTACACCTGTTTTTATCCGAATGCCGGACTTCCCTCTCCCCTTTCTCCGACCGGATTTTCCGAGGTTCCTGAAACCCTCGCTCCTCAAATTCAGCCGTGGGCAGAATCAGGCTTCATCAATATCATCGGCGGCTGTTGCGGAACCACTCCGGCCCATATTGCCGCCATCAAAAAAGCGGTCGAGGGGTGCAAGCCTCGAAAACGTCCTTCGATTACTCCACTGCTACGTCTTTCCGGAATGGAACCTTTCACTCAAACGAAAGAGACCAATTTCATTAATATCGGGGAACGCGCGAATGTCACCGGTTCGCCTAAGTTTGCGAAATTGATCCTCAATCAACAATACGAAGAGGCGCTCGCTGTTGCACGCCAACAAGTCGAAAACGGCGCTCAGATCATCGACATCAACATGGATGAAGGGATGCTTGATGGCGTCGCTGCCATGACGAAGTTTGTGAATCTCGTCGCAAGCGAACCGGATATTGCCAAAGTTCCGATCATGATCGATTCCTCGAAGTGGGAGGTCATTGAAGCAGGCCTTCAATGTCTTCAAGGAAAAGGGATCGTGAATTCGATCAGTCTCAAAGAAGGCGAAGAAAAATTTTTA
>JAZKBH010000007.1:11675-15378 GCA_040388725.1 Verrucomicrobiota bacterium | reverse complement strand
CAAGCAATCACAAGAAGAAGATTATATCACACTTTCAAGACACAAGGGGCGAGCGCTGCGAGTCCTCGATTTTGCAATACCAAGGACTCGCATCGCTCATCCCTCCAGTAAATTCAGCCAGTCTTATGATTTATTTAACGAATGGAGAAATTTTTCAAACAAGGTCACTCCTTGAAGGAAATCTTTTTCACGGATGTATTCATCCACGGTATGGGCTTGTTGGATTGATCCTGGTCCAATGGCGATGGCGGCGGTTTTATATTGCGAAAAAACGGCGGCATCACAAAACCACGGAGCAGTGGTGATGCCGCGGGAAAATGGTTTGAGCTTTTGAATCCATGGATTTGAAGGAGGGGTATCGAGAGCGGCTGGATTTCGTTGAATGGTAAAAGAAACCTCAGAGAGATCTTTAAAAAGAGCTTTCAACTTTTTTTCGACGACCTTGACGCCGCATTGAGGAATCGTTCGAATATCGCAATCAATGCGACAGTCCGACGGGACAATATTGATTTTGCTTCCTCCTTGGATGGTTCCAATATTGAAGGATGGTTTTCCTAAATGAGGATGAACGTGGGAATGAAGAAAAGGGACGAAATCGGTTTGAAGTCGTCGAATGACTTCCATCATGATTTCGATCGCATTTTTTCCACGTTCGGGAGTCGAGGCATGACAAGACTTTCCATGGGTCTCGATCGAGAACCACAGCGCTCCTTTATGGGCATGAACGATTTGAAGATGGGTCGGTTCACCGATAATCGCGAACTGACTTTTGAAGCCATTTTTAAGAAGATGGAAGGCACCATCATTGGCGGCTTCTTCTCCCATAAGTCCCGTAAAGACAATCGGAAGGGTGCGTGAGCTTGATTTTGTTTTTTCGGACCACGTTTTCAGAGCCCACAGCATCGAGGCCATCGGGCCTTTGGTATCGGAGGCCCCTCGACCTAAAATTTTTCCGGAAACGATTTTCGGATTGAAGGGATCGATCGTCATTCCTCGAACGCTGACGGTATCGAGGTGAGGGGCAAAAGCGATCGGAAGAGCTTGAGATTTCGCAGAAGAATTGAAACGTCCAATCACATTCGGACGTCCGGGAAGAACGGGAATCAGAGAGACATCCGCTCCGCATTTTTTTAAAAATGCAGCGACGTATTCCCCGATTTGTTGCTCTCCTGTGGAAGAGCAGCCGGGATCCCCATCGGGGTTAACGCTGGGGATCGCGATCAGATCTTGGAGAAGACGCGTGGCGGTTTTTGGGATTTGAAAACCTTTGGCCGACATCGTCTTTCTCAGGTTTATTTCGACTTCTTCGAAGATTTTTTCTTCTTCGGAGCGAGCTCGGGGTAAATCCCCTTCAGCAATTTTGCTTTGTGAGTATTGTAATTTTTAATCGACTCACGAACGATGTCCATCGTCTCGACGGAACCGGCAAAACCTTCGATTTCAGGACGTGTTTTTCCTTTTTCGAGTTCTTTGTAAGTGATGAAGAAATGTTTGATTTCGGTCAAAACGTGGGTCGAAAGTTGGGAGATATCGGAAACTTCCTTGTAATAAGGATCGCCTTCATGCACCGCGATGACTTTAAAGTCATCTTCGCCTTGATCGATCATGTGCATTCCGCCGATGGGGCGCGCGTGCATCAGACATCCAGGAGTCACAGATTCTTGGCCAATGACCAAAATATCGAGAGGATCTTTATCGCCGCAATAGGTCATCGGAATGAAACCATAATTGCTCGGATAGTGAACGGCACTGTGAAGAATACGATCGACTTGCAGAAGGCCCGATTTCTTATCGAGTTCGTATTTAATTTTGGACCACATGGGGCATTCGATGTAGGCCGTTACCACATACGGTGGTTTTGGGCCAGGGCTCACGGAATGATACGGATTAGATACAGCGAGTTGCATAGTTTTTTAAGAAAAACAAGGAAACGGGCAAATGTCCAACCTTAAAAAAATAACCAAAAAAGAGAAAAAGGCAAAATACAGGGTCTCACACAGAGCCATGAAGATCACGAAGGAAGAGGATAGCTTTGGGTTTAATTAAAAACAAAACCGAATTAAAACTTTAGTGACTTTGTGTCTCTGTGTGAGACTTCTTCTATCTCAGGATCACGCGGTCGGTGGGAATGCTGAATTTTTTCAAAATTCTCTGATTGGCTTCTTCCAGGGTCTTGGCATCGAGGATTGCCTGGCGAGGGCCGCGGCCGAGGAGGAAGGTGATTTTGTGAAACTCGCCTTTATTTTTTTGGAGGGCTTGCTCCATCTCTTTTAAGGTTTGAACTTTTTCGTCATTCACGGAATCGACGGTGAGGAAGCGATATTCGGAATAACCTAAATTATAAGGGTCCGGGAGAACGCCCGAGAGAATCACGATCTTTTCTTTTTCGGAAAGAGTCGGTTCCAAGGTATGATACATGAGTCGGAAAGGAGCGGCTGTTCTCCACTGATCTCCAAAGGCGCGAAGGTACTGGGAGGTTAAAGGCATGAAAACCAAGCCGCCGACGATCATGTATTCGGGGACTTCGTCGAAACGGAAATCAGGAACTTTCGATCGTTCATAGCGAAAGGCAGGTAAGGTCATCTGAACATTCTTTTCAGCTCCTTGTCTCCAAATTTTAAAATGAATCGTGCTTCCCGCGATTCCTTCCCGAACGGCCAAGTTCTCGAGATTGATGGAACCAAAGACAGGGTCCTTGTAATCACCGTTAGACTCAATGGTCATCCCATTAATCTCTAAGAGAAGATCATCTACTTTTAAGACGTTCGCTTCAGGAGTGGTGGGATCGACTTGAGTAATGAAAACCCCTTGAGGGGTTCCTGGGAAATTAAGACGTTTCGCGTTCTGAGAGTTTTCGGTCGTCTGCCAGTAAAAGGGGAAAAATCCGATTTCAAATTTCGGATCATTTTTTTGATGTTCAAGTAAATCCAGCAGAAGTCGGGATGGGATGACGCTCAGTTTTTTATCGGCACTACTCGTGGTGAGTCCGACGACTTGAGAGCCTTGAGTTACGACTTCACACCATCCGGCAGAGGGGATTTCGGAAAAAGCATTCGCGAAGACGTGATTGATGGGACTCATTTCCGTCGCTTGAACTTGGATTTGATTGATCTCGGCATGCCATGATTCGAGGATTCCGTTTTGCCAGCGCCAAATGCGTGAGGCTCCGATTGCAGGGGCATCGTCGGAGAGATTTGCCTCATGAAGGCCATGCCAGAAAGAGGTCTCTTCAACGGAAATCAAAGCAAGATTGAGGGGGTAAGAAATCCAAGCGACTCTCGCTTCAAACTTATTTCCTTTCCCTTCTTTTTGAACGCGAATCACGGTGGCGTCGCTGAGGAATTCAGCGGTCGTAATGAGTTTTTGATTGGAGAGAACAAGCGCATTGCGAGCAGTCTCCTTGGTATTAATTCTCCACGGTTGTTGCGCATCGTAGATTTTTTGAACGACCTCAAGTTTGACGATCTGCTTTTGCATCGAGACGGTCTCGGAGTCTGATTTACAGCCTTGAAAACCGAAGAGAGCGACGAGAATAAAGAGAAGCGAGTAAAAAGATTTCATCGTTGAGCCTGAGGAATTTGATAGTTTTTCATGATTTCGGGATGCGCTTTTTCAAGGGCTTTTGCATCAAAGGATTCGATTCGATGACTCGCAAATTGAATGACGTGAAAGCCGTTGACCGGTTTTTCAAAAGCTTTTGAGA
>JAZKBH010000007.1:0-11665 GCA_040388725.1 Verrucomicrobiota bacterium | reverse complement strand
ATATTATTAATGGATTCAATCAGCTCAGGAAGAGCGGTGTTTAATTCCGCATTGGCCGAGTGTGAGAACGTCGAGACGAGGACGACCGGTTCCAGTCGCGGATGCTCCGGGGTTTCAAATCGTCGATAGAAGAGTTCGTAAGAGAGGGTCTTGTAGATATCACTTCCGTTATCTCCTAAGCTTCGGATTAAATCAAAAGAGAGCGGTTCGAAAAGAAGTCCTCCGTAAACGACATAGCGAGGAAGAATATCGTGTTGAGCTCCTTCGCGTTCGTCGAACTTGTAGAGAGTCATCGGAAGATTGACGGAGATCTCTTTTTGATCGCGCCAGATTTTTAATTTAGCAATCTCTCCTTGTTGAAGTTCGTTGAAGGCAACCCCCATCTGAACTCGATTTCCTTCGTAAATAATGGTGCCATCACTGGAGATAGGAAACCCGTTGGCTTCAAGGAGAACATCATCGAAACGAAGAAGTTCTTGAGTGGAAGGAATAGGAAGAATGCCATTGAGGGCGATTCCGCGACCATCCAAAGGAAGTCCTAGATAGCGGCGATAGGCAGGACTCTCCAGCGTGCGGATGGAAATTCCAGCAACCGGAAAGCCGTCGTATTTTCCATCTTCAATATCTTTTAGGAAGTGGCGTATGACCGGAGTTGGAATGAAAAATCCCGCGCCTTCCAATGACTTGATTCCTTGAAATGCAACGCCGACGACTTTTCCTTCTTGGAGAACAGGGCCTCCGCTATTTCCAGGATTAATGGCGGCATCGGTTTGAACCGCGAGGAAACTTTTATTGCCGATATGCGCATAGTTTTGCATTTCAATTCGAGAGACAACTCCTCGAGTATAGGAAATCTGAGTCCCTCCGGCGGGATAGCCATTCGTTGTCACCGTGGAACGGACTTTTGGAAGTGATCCAAAAGTGAGGGGAGTGATCCCTTCAAAGAAGGTTGGATCATCGACGGTGATTAAAGCGAGGTCGCATTCGTGTGCGCGATATACGATACGTGCGCTAAAGGGACGGGGATCATTATAACGAAAGACCACCAAATTTTTACTCCAACTGATGACGTGTGCATTCGTCATGATCATTTTGCCATCAATGACAAAACCGGTTCCCGAGGCGATTTGAATTCGTTGAAATTGCCAGGGAGCATTCCAAACCGGTTGTTGAATATAATTAACGATACGGACAAGTGCTTTGTCGTGAATGGGATTTGTATCGACGATTTCTTTGGTTTGAGAAAATAGAGAGTGTAAGGAGAGAAGAATCGAAAGGACGGTCATCCATGACCGACGAAAAAAGTGTTTCATAGTTTTATTTTTAAATCGCAGCAGCTAAGGGACTTTGGTCAAGAAGGTTGTACCAATTGTCACGTTGGCGAGGTTCGTAGCCGATTTCTTTGATGAGACGGCACATTTGTTCGACGGAGAGGCGGAAAGACGTTCCTGCGGAAGAGACGACATTTTCTTCCATCATGATGCTTCCGAAATCATTGGCTCCATATTGGAGAGCGATCTGTCCGATCTTAGGGCCTTGGGTGACCCAAGAGGATTGAATATTCGGAATATTATCCAAAAAGATTCGACTCAGCGCCTGCATTCGAAGGTATTCATGGGAACCAACGGGAGAAGCTTTCAGAATAGTGTTTTCAGGTTGAAAGGTCCAACAGATGAAAGCGGTAAATCCGTTGGTCTCATCTTGAAGATCGCGAAGACGTTGCAGATGTTGAATGCGCTCTTCCACGGTTTCGACATGGCCGAACATCATCGTGGCAGAGGAACTTAATCCGTGACGGTGGGCGATGCGCATCACTTCGAGCCATTGATCTGCGGTACATTTAAGTGGGGAAATTTTCTCGCGTACCCGGTCGATGAGAATTTCTCCGCCGCCGCCCGGAATGGATCCGAGGCCCGCTTCTTTAAATCGAAGAATCACTTCTTCGAGAGACATTTGAAAAACTTCCGCGAAGTGGTTGAACTCGGGAGGAGAAAATCCATGGATATTAATCGTCGGATGGTGCTGTCGAATACGCTGAAGAAGAGTGATGTAGTAATCAATCGTGAGCTTCGGATGATGTCCGCCTTGCATCAAGATTTGAGTGCCGCCAATGGACTCCAGTTCTCGAATCTTTTCACTAATTTGCTCTGGGGTGAGAACATAATGGTCGTCATCTTTTTCTGTGCGATAAAAAGCGCAAAATTTGCAGTAAACATTACAGACGTTGGTGTAATTGATATTGCGATCGATAATGTAAGTGACGATTTCATTTCCACGACCGCCAAAGGCATCGGCTTTGACTTGTTGACGTCGATCATCCGCAAGGGCGGCAAGTTCGGGGAGAGGGAGTTCGTAAAGATGGCGAGCTTCTTCTGCGGTAATTCTCAAGCCATCCGAGATTTTCTCTTGGATTTCAGAGCAATGGTCAAAAGTCAGCGACATAAAGTGGTCTACGATGGCAAACACTGACGGGATGACAAGAAGAAGAAAAATCGGAAAAGCCTCATATCGAACCATAAAAGTACCGATTCGACTTCTCCTCTAAAGACTTATCGACTTGGTGATCGGAAAGTGGGTGTTCTGAAGGTGTTTTAGAACTTGCTGACGGATGATCGGTGGGGTAGTTTTAGGGGATTACTTGAAAGAGGTACGTATGGATTCTAATGATCTCTCTAAGCTCGACCAATGGATTGAGCAACTTCACATGGAAATTTCGTTTAGTAAGGAGGGAGATGATCGGGGTCAATTTCCTATTCGAGATCTTTTTGCCAATATTGCTGAAAAAGCGGGAAAAGATCCTGCGTATGGCGCGTTAAAAAACCTGGCGGATGGCGCCGCTCTTTATGTCGAAGATTTAATGATTGGGGGGCAAACTTATACGGCGGAATCCCTCGGAAAAATTAAGAAATTTTACGAAGATATTCGTTCGATGAGGGAAGCCGGAGGAGGAGGAGAAGCTTCTGCCTCTGTTGCGGAGACTCCAGTAACAGCATCCGTGACGCCTGTCGCTGCGGCTCCTGCGGTGGAGCTCCCGGTAGAAGTGGCTTCTGCTGAGGAAATGCCTCTCGAGATGAATATGGATGATTTAGAACTCCTGAAAGAGTTCATCAATGAATCCAAAGAACATCTTCAAAATGTGGAACAAGGAATTTTGGTTCTCGAAGAAAATCCTTCCGATGAAGATACGCTCAATACCACCTTCCGAGCCTTTCATAGTTTTAAGGGAGGATCAGGATTTTTGAATCTGATTCCGATGAACAAGCTCGCACATGAGTTGGAGTCCCTTTTGGATCTGGCGCGCACCAAGCAAATGGTGATTAATTCGGATGTCATTAATTTGATTCTCACCGGTGCAGATACACTACGGGAAATGGTCGTTCTTTTAGAGCCGATTGTTTACAAAGGAGAACCGAATCGCCCGATTATCGTGGCTACGGTCGCTCTCGTCAATCGCGTGAAAGCGGCCATTGCCGCGGTGAAGTCAGGAACGGGGATGCCGACGACTCTTGAGCCGAAACCCGCGGCGCACTCAACTCCCGCGCCTGCTCCGGTCATTGCCGTTGCTGCTCCCGTGGTGGAAGCCGCCAAACCTGCGGTTGTCGCTCCTATTTCTGCTCCAGCTCCTGTTGCAGCCCCCGTTCCCGCAAAAGCAGCAGCTTCCGCCGCAGCGAAGGCGCCGGCGTCGCAAGGTGAAGGATCGATCGTTAAGATTGATACTTACAAATTAGATAATTTAGTCGATCTCGTCGGCGAACTGGTCATTGCTCAATCTCAGGTCTCTCAAGACAATGATTTGCGACAAATCACTTCGTTAAAGCTCACTCGGAATGTCGCTCAAATGGCCCGAATCACCAAGGAACTGCAAAAGACCGCGATGTCCCTGCGGATGGTTCCGATTCGGGGAACATTCCAAAAGATGAATCGTGTCGTTCGCGATACGGCAGCGAAACAAGGGAAAGAAATTACACTTATTTTAGCAGGGGAAGATACCGATGTTGATCGAACGATCAGCGAAGAATTAAATGATCCTCTCATGCATATGATTCGAAATTCGTGCGATCACGGGATTGAAATGCCGGATACTCGTGAAAAACGAGGAAAGCCTCGCGCAGGAACCGTTCAATTGATGGCTTATCACAAAGGTGGGAGCATTGTCATCGAGGTTCGCGATGATGGAGGGGGATTAAATAAAGAAAAGATTCTCTCGAAGGCGATTGAAAAAGGATTGGTTGCTCCTGATGCGCATTTGACCGATTCTGAAATTTTCCAACTTGTTTTTGCTCCTGGATTTTCGACAGCAGATCAAATTACAGACATCTCGGGTCGCGGGGTCGGTATGGATGTTGTGAAAAAGAATATCGAAAAGCTTCGTGGGAAAATTGAGATTGAATCGACTCCTGGACTGGGAGCCGTCTTCTTTATCTATCTCCCGCTCACCTTGGCGATCATCGATGGAATGATGATTATGGTCGGAGGTCAGAAATTTATTCTTCCGACGCTCTCCGTTCGCGAATCCTTCCGTCCGACCAAAGAGATGCTCTCCACCGTTCACGAACGAGGCGAGATGGTCAATGTGCGGGGTCACTTGCTTCCGCTGGTTCGCGTTGCCGAACGCTTTGGAGTTCCTTCTGCATTGGAGAGTCCATTTGAGGGAATCGTGATTGTAGTGGAATCAGGACATGAGGTTCGTGCGCTTTTGGTGGATGACTTGATCGGTAAGCAGGAAATCGTGATTAAGAGTCTCAATGAGCAATTTAAGAGCAATAAGATGCTCGCGGGTGCCGCAATTTTGGGAGACGGTACGGTCGGTTTAATTATCGATGTCGCTGCTTTTGTAGAGAGCAATCGCCACGCACGTGCTGCAGCGTAAGAAGAATTTAAGTTCTTTGTTTTAAACGGGGGCAAGGGGCGAGCTCCCGCGAGTCCAACGTTCTGCCATTATTTAGCGGGTTTCAATTTTCATCTGGTTAAAACGGGGATGGCATTTTCTGGATGAAGGATTTCAGATCAATCAAAGAAAAAGATATGCCAACAAAAGAGTGAATTGTCGGATTGGTTTTCCATTTTTAAAATCGATAAAGCCGTTGAACTCGCAGGAGCTCACCTCTCCCGTTATTTAAAATTCATTCTATTAGAAAACTTTTTTCACCTTTTAGTGGAAAAAAAGAAAAACTGAATTACGTTATAAGCAATCCTCAAAGACTTCATTCTCACGAGTGAGTTTTTCAGAGTCGGGTTCTCCAGGATGGAGAGTTTGGCACGGATGATGCTTGGATAAATGAAGTGAACATGATGTCACAACGGATGCCTTTTACGGCAGATGATTTGAGCTTTCTTTCCCAGGTCCTGGGAAAAGTTTCAGGGAAACCCGTCGCAGTTGATTCTTTAATTCAAGATGAGCAAACACTCGAATTCCTATTAGATCTCCCGGCGGTGAAAGATACCCTGCTCGATGATACCGGTTGTCTCCGAGTCTCTCCCCGATTCTATTTCTATATTCTCATCCGAGATGTTCTCCAACGAGGGAAAATCAAAAGTCGGGAAATCTGTCATTATCTGGCGGAAATCTTAGAGGGATTTTCTAAAACAAGTTCTCTCGTTCACTCGGGAGCGCAAGGGACTTCCAATTTTGCCTACTTAAGCGATCTCATGATCGCTCTCCAAAAATTGCCTCCTGCTCAGTCTTATCAACTCCGTGTTCATTTGGGGAATTACTCTCTTTTTATGACCGGGATTTTCCATGAACGTTTGGAATTTCAATCCAAACGACATGGGGCTCCTGGTCTCCGTTTCTACGAGTCGATCGGGCAAAGCGCCTATCGAATTGCTTCCGAAAATCATTATGCAAAATCAGAAAAGATGGATCACTTATTGCATGATCTTTCCGATGGATTTCATGAGGTTCGAGTGGCCTTGAACCAATTGACAGAAAAAACCCTTCACTTTCATGGACATTCTTATGACCTTGATGCAGGAAATACAACGGTTACTTGAAACGACTTATTCTCAAACAGGAATCTCTTTAGAGGATTGTTTGATCGGCTCCGACCGATGTCTAGAACTCTCGGAATTGGCCGGAAATCCGGATCTTTCTCCGATCGCCAGGACGTTTCTTCGACAAGAGGGTGAGTCTCTTCACATTGCCATTTATTATGCGGAGCCTTTAATCGAACTTTTAGAGAGCCATGATCCGCGAGAAGCGATCTCGGAAAAAAATGTCGCCGCTTTGATTCAATTTACGGAAGAGATCGATCATGGGGTTCAAGCCGCTTTGCAATTTCAAAAGAGTCAACCTTTGGAAGCCGAAGGGGATTTGATTTTAAATTTAGAGGTCATGGGAAAAGTGGATACGTATTTAGTTCTCGGGAAATTTATCTGCTGTCATATGGGCGAGCAGATGTTGACTCCGGAGGCGAAGCGGTGGTTGACGGATCAGATTTTTGATAAAAGTTATGAGCTTTTTCATTCGCGAGTCATGGAGGCTCGATATAAATTGGCTCAGGAAGTCGCCGCTAAATTTTTAACTCATTTGAAAGAGGCCCCGATGCCTGCCCGACGAGGGGTGCTTCGAAGATTCGGGCGACTGTCTTGGGCTCAAAAAGTGGCATTTATCGAGCAGATTTCACCCTCGGAAGTTCCTGCCACTGAATTTTGCACGGCAGAATAAAGACGTTTAAAGACATTCGTTTCGCACAACGGCGCTACGTGGAGATGCTTTGGTTGTTCTTTAGAACTGGAGGGGCAGTGTCCCACTGCCTTCCCAGTCCCCCTGAGGCACAGAGCCTGTGCCCCTCCAGTTTTTTCTTTTGAGTCGTCGTGTCTCGCCGTAGTGCTTGGACGAAGGAGGATGCGCCGTCGTGCGAAGTAATGCCTTGGATTGAGCTTTTGAATGAAAGAAATGGATTTAATTAAAACTGAATCAAATCGTCATCATCATCCATGCGAATGACGCTCGTTTTACGGGCGTTATCATCGACAATGGGTCGTGATCCGAGGAGAGGAAGAACGGATCGACGCTTTTCCAGATGCGTAGGGACTAAAATTCGAATGGGGGAAGGGGTCGAGTGAATATCTTGAAGAAGATAGTGTGCTGCCAGTTGTCCCATCGTTTGACCTCGGATATCGACGGAGGTCAATGCGGGTTCGGTAATTAAATTTAAAATCGAATTATAAAATCCGGTGACCCCGATTTGCGCGGGAACTTTAATGCCGTGCTTTTGAAAGGCGACAATGAGTTCAAACGCTTCCCGATCATTTCCGCAGACAATAGCGGTTGGACGATCGATTTTTTTGGAGAGAACTTCTGCGACATGCGTGGCAAATAAGGGACGATACGGTTCTTTGTAAGCGAACTCTCGGGTAAAAGGAAGTCCTGCATCGAGCATGACTTGTTCATAGGCGGCCAAGCGATCTTGTTGTCCGTGATGGGAGAGAATCCCTGAGGTAAAATAAGCGATTTTTTGATGCCCCTTTCGGAGCACGTCGCGAACGAGTTCGACCATTCCATTAAAATTTTCCGAGCAGATGACTCCAAAGTCGTTTTGATAAATCGTCGCGTTCCCTAAAAGAAGAATCGGAATTTTAAGTTTCTTGAGAGATTTACGAAGCGTTTCGGGAATCGTGCCTGCTGCGACGATTCCTTTCACTCCCGTTTTAACCATCGACGCAAAATGTTTTTCGATATCGGGATGGGCTTCGTGCATGTGGATGACTTGAGTCTTCCATCCTTGCTGTTCCCAATGATTTGCCGCTCCGATGAGGTAATCGATATGAATAGCGTAGGGAGTTGTAAAAAAATCTTGGTTGAGAAAAAAGAGAACGCGCTCTTGTTGCGCGAGAGAAGGAGCACGAGTTTCAAATCCTTCTTCCGTGAGTGCCATTTGTTCTTCTTGGACGAGTCGCATGAGCGCTTCATGAACAAGCGCCCGCGGCATGTGAAGAAGTTGGTAAAATTTCGGTTCGGGAAGAGCCTTATCACCAAAGAGTCGGCTTTGGTTTAATATCCGCGCAAAGTGATAAACCCGCTGACGAAGCTCGTCAGAGGCGGGATAGGCGGAGGCTGTGTCGGTATTTTTCATAAACCTCGATGGGAATGGTGACAAGTTCCCGTAAAAAATCCATCGGTAAATGAGAAAAGAAAAAACAGGGAAAGGCATGTTCTCGCACGACGACACCACGGCTCGACGAGAAAATACTATTTTACTGTGTCGTCGTGTCGTTATGCGAAAACAGTCTTAGTTTTTCGGGGTCATCGATTTCACCACTTCACGGGCTTTAGCGATGAGGAAATTACAGGCCTCAGGACAGAGCAGAGGGATTTCTCGAGGGGAGGTAGGGATTTGGTCTGCGGGTTTCCAAAGACGTTGTTTAAGGCATCCAGGGGCGCACACCGTTTGTGTGAGAGAGAGAAGTTGTTCCTGGTTGAGGAGTCTCGTGCAGTGATACATGCCTGTCTGGCGCTCTGCGGTTTCGAGAAAAGGGGTGACGCGAATATTTTTCTGGGACCAATCCGACCAGTGAGCAATGGCTCCTGGGTAAATAATACGGAGAGCTTCGACGAGCTCTTCAAAGCAGGAGGGAGAGACTTTCCATCCGCGTGAAAGTGTTGGAGCAGCATGGAGGGAACGAAAATTGCCTGAAGACGTTTTTTTGACAAATTCAGTGAGTGTTTCCAAAGAGAGAGGTCGAAGAGTCGGCTTGCAGGTTACATCTGCTTGATGACAGATTGTAAATAGGGAATCGATTTCAACCTCTCCGATCCGCCATGGAGGAGGGGTTTGGGAGATCCATTGTTTAAGAAATTCGGTAGGTTTCATTGAATTTTTGGACTTGAGCCAGGATGAGATCTGCAATTAACGGTTCGGTTCCGATGGCATTGGCATACCAGAGACGTCTGTTTGCAATGGGATGAGGATTGGAAGTGGGAATCGATTTTCCTTCTTCGGTCAGACCGAGGAGAACGGGGATATCGATAAAAGAGTGAAGTCCATCGGAGATAAAAAAAGGAACGGCGACCACATCGGGCATAGAAGTGAGGGAAGTCCATTCCTTGACCAGGGGAGCCTCTTCCATATAGGCAGACTGACATTCTCCGTAGATTCCCAATTGACGAATCAGCTCCACTTGGTGCTCAATAATTTTTGTCGAGTTTTCGTTTAAATTGGTGCCGTGTCCGAAAATAAAGAGACAAGTTTGCTGGAGAGAGCGCAAGGATTGAGTGGAGGATTTCACGACTTCTTCCGCGCGATGGAGGAGGACTTGAGT
The DNA here is from genome assembly GCA_040388725.1 of Verrucomicrobiota bacterium. Taxonomy (GTDB): domain Bacteria; phylum Verrucomicrobiota; class Verrucomicrobiia; order Methylacidiphilales; family CAMAQI01; genus CAMAQI01. The sequence goes on along the minus strand of JAZKBH010000007.1, from coordinate 2,401 downwards.
CATTGATTCATGAAGTCCCACGGGCTCACAGTAGTAAAGGGTTTTGCTGCCGCGACGAGTGATAGGGCCATCAAGTTCAAGTTCGCGCGGGATCACTTGTTCTGTGAAGTACCCGCTACTGATGAAGTTGGGGACGATATAAACGGTCTCTGCTTCGATTTGTGGGAGGATTTGACGGAAGTTCGGTTCTTCTTTCCAGAAACACTCATGGACTTCGGCGAAGAGATTTTTTTTACGAATCGTCCAGGCATGTTGATGGGTGGGTGTGCTCGAGTCACTGTTCACGGTCGACCCGTGTCCCGCGATGAGGAGGGCAGCCTTGGAGAGTGATGGACGACTCATGCAGCTTTTCTGGCATCGATTCAGAGGATGAAAAGCAGGATTTACCCAAAACGCGGATTTTGAAATTTTCGGGAACTTATCCCTCCCGAAAATTTCAAAAAAACAATCGGGATTTACGCTAGTTTTTTAATATCAATACGCATTTGAATTTATTGAAGAGAGGGATCGAGCCGCATTCGACTCCAAGCAAAAGCACTGAGGAGATAGCCGAAGGCGACAGTGTAAAGGGGAAGGTTCCATGAATAGCCCTGTTGAATCAGATACCCGAAAACGAGAGGGCTTGTCGCACCTCCGAGATTTCCAAAAGTATTCATCGTGCCGCTGAGGACACCGGCGTGTTTTCCTCCGATCATCACGCTGACGCTCCATGCTGAGGCAACGCCGAAGGCCCCTAAGGCAGCGGCGATTCCGATCCATGTGGCGGCGTAGGGTCCCTGATGACATCGGGTGGCGATCAAAATGGAGAGTGCGGCCAGAGGGAGCCCGAGGAGTCCCGGGAGTCGACGTCCCCGATCTTCTCCGAATTTTTTAATCCATCGATCGCTTGTCCATCCCCCGAGCGCCACACCGAAGGCGATTCCAAAAAGGGGGAGGGAAGCGAGCAGGCCTGCGCCTTGAAGGTTCAGTTGATGGGCTCTCATGAGATAGGTGGGGAACCAAGTCAGATAAAAGTACCATCCATAAATGACCCCGAAGTACATCACACAAAGCCAGGGGAGATTCGGATTTTTGAGAATGGCTTTGCCGGGAAAATGTCCCGTATGAGGGGTGGGATCGTTGTCGATGAGTTGAAGTTCGGCGTCGTTGACCGAGGGGTGTTTTTGAGGCCAGTCCCGAAACCAGAAGAGCCATGCGACGGACCAGAGAAGTCCGAAGGAGGCAAAAATAGAAAAGACCATCTTCCAATGGGTGAGACTCAATAGTTTGGCGACAAGGGGTTGCGAAAGACCTCCCGCGAGAGCCCCTGTCATGATCGCGAGTCCGAAAGCGGTCGCATGAAATGGTTTCGGAAGCCAATGGGAGTAGACGCGGGAGATCCCGGGAAATGTCCCCGCCTCTGCTGCTCCAAAAAGAAGACGAATGAGGATGAGCGAGAGAAATCCCGTACTCCATCCGGTGGCGGCGGTCAGAATGGACCACCCGACGACGATGCGGGTGAGCATGAGTCGCGGCCCAAATCGGTCAGCGAGCCAACCGCTCGGGATTTCAAAGAGAGCGTAGGTGAGCGTAAAGGCACTGAAGACTTTACTCATTTGCCAATCGGTGAGGCCGAGGTCCTGTTTCATGACGGGGGCGGCCATGGAAATGCAGACCCGATCGAGATAGGAGATCGCTGCAAGGACGAGCGTAAACCCGAGGACTTGATAGCGGACACAGGTCGGCTGTGAGGTCGACATGAAACTACTTTTTGGGAATGAAGAGCTTTTGTCCGACGTGAATGACATCTTTTTTCGTGAGATTGTTGGCTTTGCGAATGTCGTCAATAGTGACGTTGATCCCTTGTTGACGGTAAGCATCTGCAATGCTGGAGAGGGTATGGCCCTTTTCCACGACGTGATAAAAACCGGTCTCTTTTTCAGCTGAAGATTCTTTTGTTTTTTCGGGTTTTTCTTTTTCTACTTTTTTCGTGGGAGTCGTTTCTTCTTCTCGAACGTGAAGAAGCGCATCGCCGTGAGATTGGGGGTAGGATTTTGTTTTCTCTGCAACCACGGAGGCAATTTCTTTCAACAGCGCTTCGCGTTCCTTGAGTCGTGCTTCTTCGCTTTTTTCAATCGCTGTCTTTAGAGTGAGGAGATCTCCTCGTAGTTTTTGATTCTCAGACTGAAGGTTTTCGACGGTTTCTTGAGAGGATTTAATCTTGGATTTTAAATCAGTGACCTCGGTTTGAAGTTGTTCCTGAGCGGCTTGGATTGAGTCAACAAGGTCGGCGGCACGAAGGATTTTCCGACGATCGGCCTCGGCATCTTCACGAGCACTGGGATTTTGTGCCAGAAGGGTGGACACAACGAGAGCGGTCAAAATGAAAATGTTTCGAAAGAGGGTCATAGGCCAAACGATA
>JAZKBH010000006.1:36007-41629 GCA_040388725.1 Verrucomicrobiota bacterium | reverse complement strand
GGCAGTGGCCCACTGCCTTCCCCGTCCTCTGAGGCACAGAGCCTGTGCCCCTCCATTTTTTATCACCATTTTGGTCTATGAATTTACAGATAAAACCGATACAATGACGAATCTGGGTTAAAGAAAATTTTAAAAATGCACGAGGACGTGCTCAAGGGCCCGCGTGTTGGAGATCTTCTTTTGAAGTCGCACTCTTATCCGCACGATCTTTCGTCACACCCTCTTTTTTATCCATGGTGTGAAAAGATTGAAGAATCCGTGCCTGGTCGGGATGTTCTCCCATCCATTTGACATGTCCGGTCGCAATATCATAAACAGCCCCGACAATCGTTAATCGATCACTTTGGACTAAATGCCGAATATCTTCACTTTTTGTTAAAATATCTTCGATGGATTGGAGCACGTTTAATTCAATGGCCCGACCAATCAATTCCTCTTCCTTAACACCCTCTTCTTTCGCTTTTTTAGCTGCAGGAATAATGTTGTCGACCAGTGCCGGGATATGGCCGTGAACGGAGTCTCCTTTGACCACGGCCGTCACCGCGCCACATTTAGTATGTCCTAAAACCACCACGAGCGATGTTCCGAGATGTTCGGTGCCATACTCCAATGTTCCAATCTCGTCGGTATCCGCGACATTTCCCGCTACTCGAACTGAAAAAATATCTCCAAATCCTTGATCAAAAAGCATTTCGGTCGGAACCCGAGAATCTGAACAACTTAAAATAGAGACAAAAGGATGTTGACCTTCGGAGATTTTAACGACTCTTTCGAATGTTTGATTCGGCCGAATAACCCGTTCATCGACAAACCGTTGATTTCCTTCCTTCAATTTTTTTAAGGCCTCGGAGGCAGGAATCCCTTTATCTTCCGTGCTCGCAGATAAAAAATAAGCCACTCCAAATACCATGATCATCAGATAGAAGCGCATGGCCGAAAAGTATCAGAGTGAAAGCCATTCTCAAGCCTTTTAAAGTGAGGGCTATTAATTTTCAAAAGTTCTGTGCAAAAAAACTTATCCATAGTTGACGCCTCTTCAACTTGCTGGTTAGATCCGCTAAATTTAACTGGAGAATCATAAATGATCGTGACAACTGCTGAACTCTACAAACTGGCTTACGGCAAATACGCCATTGGGGCCTATAACATTAACAACGCCGAACAAACGATGGGTCTTTTTCGCGGTTGTATCCAATCCAAAGCTCCTTTCATTATTCAAATCTCCAAAGGGGCTCGTAAGTACACCGATAAACGGATGCTTGAAGCGATCATCCGCTCTGCCAGCGAAATTTTCCCTGACGCAATTTTCGCCGTCCACCTCGATCACGGAGATGAAGAGACCTGTATCGATTGTATCAACTCCGGTTTCTATAGTTCCGTGATGATCGACGCTTCACATGATCCATTTGAAGAAAACATTGCGATCACGAAACGTGTGGTCGATCTTGCTCACAAAAAAGGGATCAGCGTCGAAGCAGAGCTCGGGCAGCTCGGTGGGGTCGAAGAAGATATCAAAGTCGATGAAGGAAACGCCTGCCTCACAAATCCTGATGAAGCCGTCGAATTCGTGAAGCGCACCGGTTGTGATGCACTCGCTGCCGCGATTGGAACCAGCCACGGTGCTTACAAATTCAAAGGCCATCAATCTCTTCGTTTTGATGTGATTGAATCGATCCAAAAGAAAATATATGGCACTCCGATTGTCATGCACGGAAGCTCCAGCGTTCCGAAAGATGAAGTTTCACGCATCAATGCAGCCGGCGGAAAACTCGATCCAAGCGCTTGCGGCGTCGATGAGAATGAATATCTTCCTGCCGCAAAACTCGGTGTCACCAAAATCAATATTGATACCGATGGCCGTCTCGTCTGGACTCGCGTTCATCGCGAATTCTTCCGCGACAAGCCCAGCGACTTCGACTTCCGTCCTCCTGGAATCACATTCCAAACGGAATACGCAAACTTCATTGCCAAGAAAAACGAGAAGCTCGGCTCCGCTGGCAAGCTCGATGAAATTCGTGCGGCCTTAAAAAAATAAATCTTATCTGATTTCAAAATCGAAAAAGCCCCGGAGTCATTCCCGGGGCTTTTTTATTGGAAAAATAAAAGGCAGTTTCTCACGCAAAGGCGCAAAGCAGCCCAAGATTCCTCCCAAAAACCAAAAAGACGATTTTATCTTCATTCACCGGGGAGGAGACTTGGGCAACTTTGTGGCTTTGCGTGAAATAATGTATTTAATCCTCCCTATCCCGCATTCGATGCCATTACTTTATTTTCCTTTCGATAAACTCTGTGCCCGTTCTTGCAGGGCTTGAACAAATGCTTGGGCGGCCTTGGAAAGGCCAGACCTCCAATATCCCACAACTTGAATTTTCGGGAATTCTTTGAGTTCCAATGCTTTGACTCCCGCGGCTAGCTTTTGATGGGGAACACGAACCGAAAGTCCGACACCCATTCCTTCGGCGACATAACGCTCTATCAATCCGAGACTCGTGACTTCGATCGAGACCGGCCATCCATTTCCTTTTCGATGTAAGGTCTCAAAAAATAATTGCGTCAGAACTTCATCCTGGGGAAGTGAAATCAGCGAGGGCCTTTTTTCAGCCGTCGTCTTAAAAAGACTTTCTACATCTCCTCTAAAACTCGATGGCACTAAAAGTAATAATGGCAGTTGCGTCAATGTTTTATGGTGAACTCCTACAGGTATGTCTCCCTCGGGAACGGTGACGACGAGATCGACTTCGTGTCGCTCCAACATCGGAATCGCTTCATCAAATCGCCGTTCATACAATCGAACGCGGAACCCCGGTCTTTTTTGACGAAGCTTTGAAATCAAAGCAGGAACATGATTCGCTAAAAATTCGCTCGCCCCCGCCACGCGCACCTCTTCGTTCTCACGTCCCATCACAACATCCTTCAATCGCGTTGTTTGATGAAAAAACGAAGCCGTGGCCGCATGAAGTCTTTCCCCTTCTTCCGTCAATCGAAACGGCTTTCTATCGAATAGCTTTACCCCTAATTCCTGTTCCAAACGCAAAAGCTGAATACTCATTGCGGGTTGTTGAATTCCATAAGTCATTTTCTTTGCAGCAGCCGTGATTCCCCCGTGAACACAGACATGATGAAAAAGCTCGAGATGATGTAAATTCATGGAGTAAGTATGTCATTTTCATTGATTTTATCAATGTGACTTCGTCTCTTTTCAATGTCTCACAAGAGAAAGCATTTGTAAGATTACTCTATGCCGAAGTTTTTACTCCCGTTCGCTCTTCTTTGCTTCCTCTCTTTTGCCTGCTCAACAAACTCACATCCAAAATACCATCCTCAGGAAGGCGATCTCAAAGCTTTCCTATGAATCCCCTCACGGAAATGATCGAAGGCGCTACCGACTCCAAATGGTCTCACTGTGGAATCGTTGTTCGTGACCATCGTGAATGGAAAGTACTCGAAGCCATTGGTCCTGTTAAAACCACAGATCTCGATGAGTGGATCAACCGCAGTCGTGAAAATCGGTTTTCAGTCTTCCGCTTCAGGAGCGAAGATCTCAAATATATCCCTCAATTTATTGAATCCGCTCAAACTTATCTTGGCCTCCCTTACGACATTCAATATGAGTGGGATGACAGTAAAATCTACTGCTCAGAACTTCTCTATAAAGCTTTTGATCGCGTCTCAGGAATCAAACTTGGAAAAATGCAAAAAGTCGAAGAACTGAATTGGAGACCTTACGAGTATCTCATCCGCCAACTCAATCAAGGCAAACTCCCCCGAGAACGTGAATTAATAACTCCACGTGCAATCACTGAATCGAGCGAAGTTATTCAGGTTTATCCCGAATAAACCGTTTTTATCTCTTTCTTTGCGCTCTTTGCGACTTTGCGTGAAAATTCTCTTTTTAAATTCCGTGCACCATGCGCACAACAACAAAAAGCGTCAGCATCGAACCCAAAATCACCGGCGGTCGAATATCCGAGCACGTATCATCCACTCTCATCGTGGCGTATCGCCAAACGAGAAAAAAGCTCAGCCCAAACCACGCGAGATAGTTTTGCCACGGAGGAAGCGCTGTCGGAGTCTCCCAGATCCAATAGGCCATTGCCCGTGATGCAAAAGGTTCCATCAGATAATCAAAAATCGTCGCAATGATTCCGACCCCGACGGCACTTCGGATTTGATTCCCCATCGGGAAACAACATTTCAGACCTATCAAGCCACACGAAACAACAACCAACCATGCAAAAGGAATAGAGATCGGTAATAATCCTCCAATTCGAGGTCCCATTTCTTCGGTGTAATGATACGCTCCAAAGGGATATCCGGTTCGCGTCCCCATCACTTCCACCATCCCGGAAATAATCATCACCATCAAGGACCATCTTCGCGCGAGGGAAAGCCCCCAATGTCGAACCATCATGAAATAAACATTGAGCGCGGCGAGGATCATCAACACAGGATTTCCATTTCGCAGACAGATTCCGATAAACCATCGTAGCCCGTGTAATTTATTTTCCTGAAAAATTTCCCACTCCGCAATTCGAAGCTCCGTCCACTGCATCGACATCGAGACCAATCCAATAGAGATCCAAAAGAGGTAAGCAAAAAAACTCGCTCGCTCTATTTTCGACCAAAATCTCATAGAGTCTCCTGAACCCAATACTGAAGCGTCGATTTCATGGATTCTTTACCACTCCGTTGTCTCCGCTTCCTCTGTGGTAAAATTTTTTATGCCTTGATCTGGATTCCCAGTTCACGCAATTGTTTCGCTTCCACTTGAGCGGGCGATTGAGACATGAGATCTGAACCCCGGTTATTCTTCGGGAAGGCGATGACGTCACGGATCGAATCGCATCCGCAAACGAGCATGACCAAGCGATCTAAGCCGAGCGCCAATCCACCATGCGGCGGGGCACCAAAGCTGAACGCTTTAAGAATGTGACCGAAGAGTTCTTCTTGATGGGTTTCGTCGACGCCTAAGATTTTAAACAGCTTCGATTGTAAATCGGCTTCGTGAATTCGAATACTTCCCCCGCCGATTTCAACGCCATTTAAAACGACATCGTAGGCTTCGGCGCGAATCTTCGTGTACTCGCCCGCTTCCAACAACGGCATATCTTCCAACTTCGGACGCGTGAAGGGATGGTGAACGGCATTCCACTTCTGATCTTCTGCACTGAAGTCGAGTAATGGAAAATCAACGACCCAGAGGAAGTTTAAAGCGGTATTCCCTTCAAGCCATTTGCAAATTTCCGCCACGCGAAGTCGGATACGGCCCAGAACTTCACTCACGACGTTCCATTTATCGGCTCCAAAGAGAATCAGGTCACCCTCTTCGATTTTGAGTCTCTCGGTCAGAGCGGCCTTTTCCTCTGCCGTAAAAAATTTAACAATCGGGGATTTCCATTCTCCTTTTTCCACTTTGATGAAAGCGAGCCCTTTGGCGCCATATTGCTTCGCCATCTCGGTCAATTCTTCGATTTGACCCGTTGTGATACAGGCAAAACCTTTCGCATTGATTCCGCGTACGACTCCACCCGACTCTAAGGCCCCTTTGAAAACTTTGAATTCACTCTTCGCAAAAACGCTGCTCAATTCGACGATCTTACATTCAAAACGAGTATCGGGCTT
>JAZKBH010000006.1:33004-35997 GCA_040388725.1 Verrucomicrobiota bacterium | reverse complement strand
CCTGCTGCCAAGTCATGCGTGGGAAAGTCTTCGGAATCTCAATCCCGCGTGTGACTTTGAAAACATCCTGCAACAATCCTTCCACCCAGGTTTGAATTTCTTGAGGCGTCGTAAAAGAAGCTTCCAAATCAATTTGTGTAAATTCGGGCTGACGATCCGCACGCAAATCTTCGTCACGGAAACATCGGGCGATTTGGAAATAACGTTCCAAACCGGCAACCATCATCAATTGCTTATATTGTTGGGGTGCTTGAGGCAACGCATAGAACGATCCCGGGGAGAGACGACTTGGAACTAAAAAGTCGCGAGCTCCTTCGGGAGTACTCTTCGACAAAATCGGCGTTTCCACCTCGATAAATCCTTTATCATCCAAAAAGTCGCGAACCGCTTTGGTGATCTTATGGCGCCAGCGAAGATTTTGCTGCATTTGAGCACGACGAAGATCGAGATAGCGATAGTGCAGACGCATATCTTCATTTTCAATCCGGGTATGAATCGGAAATGGAGGAACAGCGGCGGCATTGAGAATGTCTAATTGTTCGACCACCAACTCAATGGCTCCTGTTGCGAGATTGGTATTTTCAGTTCCGGTTAAACGAGCGGTTACCGTTCCGGTCACTTGAATCACAAATTCGGAGCGAAGTCCGTGGGCTTTTTCTGCAATTGTGGGATTGTTTTCGGGATTAAAAACGATCTGAGTCATTCCCTCACGGTCACGAAGATCGATGAAGATCACGCCCCCGTGATCGCGGCGACTATGCACCCAACCTGAAAGAGTCGCTTTTTGTCCAATGTGATCTGCGCGCAAGGCGTTGCAATGATGGGTCCGGTACGTCATGGGAAGGACTTACCTGAACCCTCTCAAAAAAGAAGTAAAAAAGCGTCTCACACAGAGACACAAAGACACTAAAAGAAGAAAACCCAAATAAAACGCTCTCGGTTGTTTTAGAGGCAGCATCGAGTAAATTAAAAAAACGAAGATCTTTTTCTGATTTTCTTCGATTTAAAACAAACAAACTTTTGTGTCTTTGTGCCTCTGTGTGAGGCTCTTCTTTTGGCTTTATCGATCCAAAAGCTCGGTCAAGCGTGCGCGGAGCTGATCCAAGGAAAGGGGACGCTCTAAAGACTGTTGGTGCGCAACGGAAATGGTTCCCGTCTCTTCCGAGAGTACGACGACCACGGCATCCGTAAGCTCTGCCAATCCAATGGCGGCACGATGGCGTAGGCCCAATGTTCGATGCAAGCCCTGCATTTCGGTCACAGGGAAAATGGCGGCGGCCGCTACAATTCGATCTCCTGCAATCATCACTCCGCCATCATGAAGAGGAGTACGTGGATAAAAGATCGTCTCCAAGAGATCGGCGGAAACCTGCGCATTCATCATGGTTCCTGTTTCACGACCTTGCTGAAACACCACATCTCTTTCAAAAGCAATCAAAGCACCGAGTTTCTCCTGTTGAAGGGCCTCGATGGCATTCACCACCGCTTCAATCACTTCCGTTTGACGCCGCTTTGCGCCTGTAAATTGGCGTGTTCCGAGTTCTGCGAGAAAACGTCGAAGTTCCGGTTGGAAAATAATGACCATCGCCAATGCAAAGAATCCGGCAAAGTAACGGAGTAAGGCGGTAAAGAAGGTCAAATTCAAGATCATCGCTAAGAGAGATGATCCGAGGGTGAGAATCACAAGCCCCGTCATGACTCGGGCACCACTGGTTCCGCGAAACAATTTCCAAAATTGATAAAGAGCGACGGTTAAAACGGCGATTTCCACCGTCCAAGACCAGTCATGAAGAAACTGTCTCATACGAGAGCCTCCAACATCTTTCGGGTCGCTACGGCTTGGGAAACATCATGGACCCTCCAAAGAGAGGCTCCTTGAAGGGATCCAAAAAAGTGGGCATTGGCGGTGGCGATTTCGACGGACGAAGCATTCACGAGATTCCGCAAAAAGGATTTCCGGGAAAGTCCAAGGAGGATCGGTCGATTCAAGTCATTGAATCGTTTCACGTTTTTTAAGAGTGAAAGGTTGTGCTCCATGGTTTTTCCAAAGCCGAATCCCATATCGATTACCATGCTTTCAAAGGGAATGCCAGCCTGCTCAACACTTTTGAGCTTTTTTTCTAAAAATTGATAAACGTCTTCTGTGACATCCTCGTAACAAGGATTGCGTTGCATCGTCCGTGGATTTCCTTGTGCATGCATCAACACATAACCCGCCTTGGCATCGACAACCGTCTTCAAGAGATCCAAATCCCACTCCCCTGCACTCACATCATTCACGATCTCTGCTCCTGCCTCCAGGGCGGCGCGGGCAACGATCGATTTTGTGGTATCGATCGAGATCGGGATCTTTATTTGATCTCGAAGCGCTTGAATCACGGGGATGACACGCTTTAACTCTTCTTCAGCGGAAACCGCTTCCGCATTCGGTCGTGTCGATTCTCCGCCAATATCGATCAAGTCCGCTCCCTCTTGTTCCATTTCAAGTGCGTGAGCCGCCGCGCTATTAGGAGTCACAAACTGACCACCGTCGGAAAATGAATCGGGGGTGACGTTCAGAATCCCCATGATCAGGGGCTTCCGTGAGTCACAGATCATCGATCGATTCTGAAACTTCCAAAGCATGCTGAAGTTTATCCGCAGATTAAAAAGGATGCACGCAGATTTCAGAAAAGAAGGTCTATTAAAATAAAAAGGGAGAAATCGCTTTGATACATTCCTGCGCGTGCGTCATCGCCAAAAGATGTCCTCCGGGCAAAATTAAATCCATTCTTTCAGGAGAGGATATCACCAAATCACGACTTCCATGAATTCGAAAAAGCTTTTTTTCAATCTCTTTGTGAATTCCCTTCCATTCAAAAATAGCCTTACACATCGCTCGAATAAAATCAGGATCACTCTCACTCAACATCTCGGTTAACTCTGAATTAATTTTCCCAGCCAAAGCATTCACAAACTCGATTGGCATCAAATCGACTAAAGGATGGAGTCGT
>JAZKBH010000006.1:30832-32994 GCA_040388725.1 Verrucomicrobiota bacterium | reverse complement strand
TTTTAAAAATGAGTGGATTTCTCGTGGGTTTTTAGCGCTTCCAATCAAAATCAACTTTTGGCATTCGCAATGTTTTGCAATCTCACAGGCCACAATTCCTCCCAATGAGGAGCCTATAATCACGGATTGTTTCTCAATGCGGTATTCGTTCATGACCCGTTGAGCCATAGCTTCGATAGAAATTTCTCCTCGATATGGCGGCCAATTTATAAAAATCGCGTTGGGGAGCCGCTCCCACGGACCGCTGTACATACGATGATCCGCCCCCATGCCCGGTAAAATATACATCTTGGTCATGATAATCTTCGGATTTGATCGTGATTCATGACATCGAAAAGAATAATTTCATCTGCATCAATTCGCATCACCAATCGCCAACGCAAATCAAGTCTCGCCTCGTAAAAACTCGTTCCTTGCAGGCGTCGAATTCCAAAACCCGAATGCAAATGAGGATTTTGAAGCAGTTCATTTAAAACAAGAACGACCTCGATGACCTGATCTTTCTGTTTCATGGAGAGCCTTTTCCAAGTTTTGACGAATCGAGTCGCCACAAAGATCGGTTTGGAAAAAGGCATTTTTAAGCCATTCTTTTGAGAGCCTGCGCCGCTTCCTTCGTCGATTTACCAACCAAGATTAATTTCTTATGTTTTCGTTCTGATTGAATCTCCTCTTCAAAAGAATTTAACGCCTTTGTCGAAAAATCAGGTCTCAGTTGAAGTTCATCTTCGCAAACGGGCGTCAACGTCACCGCAGGCCGGGAGCCTCGCATAATCAAAACTTGTTCGCCCTTTTCTACTGAATCAATAAGAGCGCTTAGCTTGGCTTTCGCTTCTGAAATTGTGACTAGCTTCATGGTCTTAAAATAGGACCCTATATCAGGTTTGTCAAATAAGGTAGTTCTCATCTCTATTCTATGGGAGATTCTCCTCAAGACGACAAGGACGCTGAAGTATGCGACTTTTGATCTCCTTGTCGTCTTTTTCTACCAGAGAGCGAGATTTCCCCATCCGCTCTATGTCTTGAGGGAGACGGCTCGGGAGAGCCGGTCCTCAAATCCACCCCTTAACCATGCCGCTGAGCCAGCGGCGCTCCATTTTAAATTCCTAACGCAATACCTGGGTTTAACCCATTTATTGCATTGGGACCTTGAAAAAGGGGGGGTCGAGCCTGCGAGACCGTGGCTTTGAGACGTAACAGATGTGCGGCCTCGGAGCCTCGGCCCTCCCGTTCCAATCCACCAAAAGGGTTTTGTGTTTTACGTCGTAAAAGTATTCCCACTGCAAGATCCGGGTTTAAAATGCCATGGGCCAAACACTTGAAAAATTAAGCTTCGAGAGGTGCTCGCAAATTGCGACCCCCTCTTCGTGATTTGTTTTGAAAACTCGTTTGGTATTTCCGTCGTGTTTGTCGTGTCGTTGTGCGAGACAAATGACTTTTTCTCGGAAAAACAAAAACGCCGCCAGAAGTCTGGCGGCGTTTTTTCAAATCTAAATTTCTGAGAAGAAATTTTTAGTAGCGATAATGCTCGGGCTTGTAAGGGCCGTTGACATTGACGCCGATGTAGTCCGCTTGTTCCTTGGTGAGCTTGGTCAATTTTGCACCGAGCTTGCCGAGGTGAAGGCGGGCGACTTCTTCGTCCAATTTCTTGGAGAGGGTCTTGACGCCAATTTCATGCTTTTCAGTCCAGAGACTGATTTGAGCCAAGGTTTGATTCGTAAAGCTGTTCGACATCACGAAGGAAGGATGGCCTGTCGCACAACCGAGGTTGACGAGACGTCCTTCCGCCAAGAGATAGATACAATGTCCATCAGGGAAGATGTATTTATCGACTTGGGGCTTGATGTTGACGTGCTTGATCCCGGGATAGTTTTGCAACTTCTCGACTTGGATTTCGTTATCGAAGTGACCGATGTTACAAACGATCGCTTGATCTTTCATCTTCGCCATATGTTTGATGGTGATGATGTCGCAATTTCCAGTCGTGGTGACATAGATATCGGCGTGAGGAAGAGCATCTTCCACGGTCGCGACTTTGTAACCGCTCATACAGGCTTGAAGCGCATTGATCGGATCCACTTCGCTGACCCAAACTTGGGCGCGGTGAGAGTAAAGAACGTCTGCTGAACCTTTTCCAACGTCACCGAATCCGCAGATCATCGCGG
>JAZKBH010000006.1:25130-30822 GCA_040388725.1 Verrucomicrobiota bacterium | reverse complement strand
TCGGACCGCGGCAGCCGTAGACGTTATCGAATTTGCTCTTGGTCACGGAGTCATTGACGTTGATCGCAGGGATGAGCAATTCGCCCTTCTTCTGCATGTCATAGAGACGGTGAACACCCGTGGTGGTCTCTTCGGAGACACCCTTGAGTTGAGCGATCGTTTTGTGCCAGAATTTGGGATCTTCCTTCAAGCGTTTCTTGAGGACTTTATTGACGATTTGAAGTTCTTTGTTTTCGGTGGGCTGATTCAAGATGCTTGCATCTTTTTCAGCTTGGTAACCACGGTGCGCAAGCAAAGTGGCATCGCCGCCGTCATCGAGGATCAAGTTAGGCCCAATGATTCCGCCTTTGCCATCTTTCCAAGTGATCGCCTTGACGGTGAGATCCCAATATTCTTCGAGAGTCTCGCCCTTCCATGCGAAAACAGGAATACCCGCAGCAGCGATTGCGGATGCGGCTTGATCTTGTGTGGAGAAAATATTGCAGCTCGCCCAGCGGACTTCTGCACCGAGACCTTTGAGAGTCTCGATCAAAACCGCGGTTTGGATCGTCATGTGAAGACTTCCAGTGATGCGTGCGCCTTTGAGCGGTTGTTTTTGTCCGTATTTTTGGAGAGTCGCCATTAATCCGGGCATTTCGTGCTCGGCGACTTCGATCTCTTTGCGACCCCAGTCGGCAAGTTTGATGTCTTTAACGTGGAAATCGGTGAAACCCTTCGGGGGGACGGTCGATTTTTTAACAGATGATTTAGCTGATTTGCTCATTTTGAATTCCTTTGAGGATGATTATAGAAACAGATTTAAGCACAAGCGCGTTTGAGAGCGGCCGCTTTGTCGGTCTTCTCCCAGGTGAGGCTGGCGGTATCGTCTTCTTTTCCGAAGTGACCGTAGTTGGTCGATTTACTGTAGATCGGACGGAGCAATTTGAGTTGCTCGACGATTTTGGCAGGTTTGAAGCTGAATGTTTCGCGGATCGCCTTCTCGATTTTTTCATCGGAGACTTTTCCGGTTCCGAAAGTATCGACACAGATCGAGACGGGTTCGGGATAACCGATGGCGTATGCAAATTGGACTTCGACGCGATCTGCAAGACCGGCAGCGACGACGTTCTTCGCGACATAGCGGCCCATGTAAGCGGCGCTACGATCGACTTTGGATGGATCTTTTCCGCTGAATGCACCGCCACCATGTCGACCCATTCCTCCGTAAGTATCGACAATGATCTTACGGCCGGTGAGACCTGAATCGCCTTCTGGACCACCGATGACGAAACGACCTGTGGGATTAATCAAATAGCGAGTTTTCTTATCGAGCAAGTGCGCAGGGATGACTTTCTTAATCACTTCGTTGATCAAATAAGATTCAATCGCCTTGTGCTTGATTCCTTCGCGATGTTGATTGGAAATAACGACGGCATCCACGCGAACGGGGCGATTGCCTTCATATTGCAACGAGACTTGGGTCTTTCCGTCGGGACGAAGCCATTTGACCTTACCGCTCTTACGAAGCGAGGAGAGCAAACGTCCGAGTTTATGAGCATAAGAAATCGGAGCAGGCATCAACTCAGGGGTTTCATTACAAGCAAATCCGAACATCAAGCCTTGGTCACCGGCACCTTGTTCTGCGGTTGCTTTTCCTTCGGCCTTAATCGTATCGACCCCTTGAGCGATATCAGGACTTTGGCGAGTGAGTGCGTTTAAAATATGAACGGTATCGGCATTGAAAGATTCACCAGGTTCGGTGTAACCGATTCCACGAATTGCTTCACGGACGATCTTGTTATAATCGAAATCGGCTTTGGTGGTGATTTCACCGGCGACGACGACGAGATTGGACTTCGCGAGAGTTTCGCAAGCGACGCGGCTGTTGGCGTCTTGTTTCAAACACGCATCAAGAATTGCATCTGAAATTGTATCACACACTTTGTCCGGGTGACCTTCAGTCACGGACTCCGACGAGAAGATATAGGATTTTGCCATGTTGGAGGGGGATTTTAACTGAAAACCGTTTCCGCTTCAATTAAAATATTGACGTATCATGATTGGTTGATATGAAATAATTAAAAATGGAAAATGGAGAATTGAAAATGTTTGCTACCGAATTTCTGAATGAATATTTCATTATCCCTTTTCAATTTTCAATTTTCAATTAAATGCCCCTCTCCCTTCGCAAAGCCTGGCAGGCCCTCACCGATTCGACCCGTCTCCGGATCATCGCGCTTCTGCAGCGCGAAGAACTGACGGTCGCTGAACTCCAGGAAATTCTGAATGTCGGTCAATCCGGAATCTCCATGCACTTGAGTATTTTGAAAACGAGTGGATTGGCCGAGGCCCGAAAAGAAGGGAAATTTTCCTATTATCGAATTCCTGAAATTCATGAAGCGAGTGGGACGAAACTGATCGATGCTGCTCTGAATAGTGTCAGTGAGCTCCCGGAATCCGAAAATGATCGAGCCGCATTAAAACTCGTCATCCAAAAGCGACGAGCGGTTGCCCAAAACTATTTCAACCAAGTCGCAGGACGTCTCTCCAAAGCTCCTTGTCCCGGACGGGGCTGGTCGGCGGTTGGCCCTCTCCTCGCCCATTTGATTCCTCGCTGTACCATCGCCGATCTTGGGGCTGGTGAAGGTTGGCTCTCGCAGTTGATGGCCCAACATGCAGAGAAAGTCATTGCGATCGATAATTCTCCTAAAATGGTCGAGTTCGGACGCAAAGAAGCAAAACGACGGAAGCTCACCAATCTCGAATATCGTTTGGGGGATTTGGCTCATCCTCCGATTGATCCAAATTCGATCGATTATGTGATTATGAGTCAGGCCCTTCATCATGCGGTGAATCCTGCTCACTCTATCCAAGCAGCAGCTCGACTTCTCAAGCCCCATGGACGCTTGATCATTCTCGATCTCAATGCTCACTCGTTTGATCGGGCTCGAGAACTTTTGGGAGATACGTGGCTTGGATTTCGCGAAACCGAATTAAGAAAATGGCTGCAAGAAGCAGGATTAATTAATCTACGGTTTCAGCTTTTGGAAACTGAAAACGGCCCTTTTAAAGTTCAGCCTGCGCTTATCTGCGGAGAGACGTCAGGGAAATAAACACAAAAGACATTTTTTCACACAGAGGGGTAATGGAGGACGACTCTTCTGTTTTAAATCTAAATGGATTTTACTTTGTATTTCTTCGTCTTTCCTTGGCGGTTCAATTTTCCTCTTTAAATTTTATTCCCTAGCCACGACATGCGATGTTTCATGGGATGCCAAGTAAAAGAATATACTCATCTTTTTTTATTTCGAAATTCCCTCGGACAGATTCCCATCGTGCGCTTGAACATTTTGGAAAACGTATAAAGATCAGGATAACCGACTAAAGACGCAATTTCACCGACCCGACGATTCTGATCCCGAAGCAAATAACAGGCCTGATCCATTCTTAATTGAAGAATATATTGAGTGACCGTCATTCCAAACGTCTTTTTAAATTCCGAACAAAAATAGGGATCTGTGTAGCCCGATTTTTGAGCGAGCGCACTAAGCCGAATTCGTTCCGTATAGTTTTGGGCAATATAATTTTGCGCTTCCTTCAGTTGGGGAGAAGCAAATGAAGCGCGTTTTAAGGAAATCTGACGATGAATTCCTTCCACAAAATTTTCGAAAAAATTGAGAACGATTTTGGGGCTAGGAATTTCCCATTCCTGAAGCTCGTTGAGAGTTTCCAGAAGATATTTTGTAAAAAAAGAAGGGTCATGAATAAGAAGTGGCTTCCGAAAAGGAATCCCATGATGTTTCAAAAACGGCGTGATTTTTTGCCCGGAACAATGAAACCAGGTGTGATTCCAAGGTTTCTCTTTATTTCCGTAAAAATGGCTATCTTTTGATTCCCAGATCATTAAGTGAGATGGAGTGTATTTTTTCACGGTTTGATCGGTTTGAATTTCCACTTCTCCATGAAACAACATGAAAAGATAATCCCCTGTTCCTCGAGGACGATCGACAATCATCGGCTTCATGATTTCGTGGATTCCTAGACGATGGATTTGAAAGTCTGCATTATGATGAGAAGGCAATGTCAAAAATTTTAAACATTTCATCATCTTAAAATATTCCAAATATTTTTAAATTCCATCCATTTTAAAATATTTAAAAAATGATAATTTGATTCCATGAAATCCACTTCTTTTCATGGCCTTGGTTGTCATTTGGGAAACCTCTCTCTTTTATCAAATGCGGAAAGCCGTTCCATCAGTCCTGAAAATTTAACAGGAGAAAAAGGCCGTGGGGGAATGGCCACGGAGGGAACCGGATCCGCCTATGCGCGTGACCTCGGACTCGGCTGGAAAATTTCCCCTTCCATCCTCTTAGAGGCGGGAGAAGTTCGTGAAATTGTCCATATAGAAGGTCCCGGTGCCATCCAGCAAATTTGGATGACGCCCGGAGGCCCGTGGAGAAATCTCATTCTACGAATTTACTGGGATGACCAAGAACACCCTTCGGTCGAATGTCCCATCGGAGATTTTTTTGCATCCGGGTGGAAAGAAGTTTCGATGATTAACTCTTTGGCTGTCTGCGTGAATCCGGGAAACGCCTTGAATTGTTATTGGGAAATGCCTTTTCAGAAAAAATGTCGAATGACTCTCACTAATCTCAACGACGATCCGATTTATGTTTACTATCAGATCAATTACGCCCTCACCGTAGTTCCCGAAGGAACTGCTTATTTTCACGCTCAATTTCGACGCACAAATCCGCTTCCTTACAAAGAAGTTTATACCATTTTAGAGGGCGTCCAGGGACAAGGCCACTATGTCGGAACCTATATGGCATGGGGCGTGAATAACGACGGATGGTGGGGAGAGGGAGAAATTAAATTTTATATGGATGGAGATACTTATCCCACGATTTGTGGAACTGGAACCGAAGATTATTTTGGCGGTTCTTATAATTTTGAAAACAAAACGACCAAACAATATCAGGAATATACCACTCCTTATTGCGGACTTTCACAGATCATCCGTCCAGATGGTCTTTATAAATCCCAAACTCGTTTCGGAATGTACCGCTGGCATATTCCGGATCCCATCCGATTTAAAAGTGACTTGAAGGTCACGATGCAAGCGCTGGGATGGCGTTCGGGAAGAGGTGAAGGAAGGCGCTACCTTCCTCTTCAAGATGATATCGCCTCTGTCGCTTACTGGTATCAGGCTCTTCCAAATGTCCCCTTTCCAAAATTTCCGGATCGTGATGCTCTTGAGATCATTTAACCAAAATTTTGTAATAGCCTTTCTCTATCTCAGAAAGCGGAAAGAGAATGTCTCACGCGACGACACAACGGCGCGACGGAAGAATATTTTTTAGAGATTAAAAAGATTTAGAATTTAAAACCCAAAATGCATTAGCGTAGTGTCGTTGCGCCGTTGCGTGAGATAAATGCCTTTAGGGAGTTTTAGAAGCTTCGACACCTGTCTTAAGAAGAGGATCGAGGGCTTTGATGAAGACTTCAGATTGACGCATCATGCCAAGATCGTTGGGATGCGTTCCATCAACAGTCCCTTCCCAATCATCACCGAGCATTCCTTCACTCGAGAGAAAGTAGAGTTCTTTGAATCCTTCGCCTTTGAGCTTTTCCACATACTCGCGGAGAAGTTTGCCTCGGGGGGTCGGATTGATTGCCATGAAATTTGAATCTTCCACGAGGAGGA
>JAZKBH010000006.1:1748-25120 GCA_040388725.1 Verrucomicrobiota bacterium | reverse complement strand
TGGGACGAGCCTCACGAATGGCTTTAAGAAAAGGGATCGTTCTCTCCGTGACTTGTTCGGGAGTCATGTTTGCCATGCAATCCATCACGTAAACCGAAGGATCTAATTCGTTTAGAAAAGCTTCCATCGATTGCTCCATTCGTCCATTTCCTGAAAATCCGAGATTGATGACCGTCACACCCAAAGCACGACTCACGATCGAAGTCCCGGCCATTCCAGGACGCGAAACACAAGCGCCCTGATTAATCGAGGTTCCAAAAAAGACCACGGGCTTTTCAGAAAGAGGAGGGAGAATCGTTAATCCTTTTTCTTTGTGAATTCCGAGCTCCAACGATTTCACTCCGTTATAGAGCGGAAGATAAAGGGCATATTCCATCCCGGGGTTCACGCTCCACTCGACGGTATTCGTCGGGCCCGTCGGTCGACCATTTCCACGAAAACGCCATTTCCCTTTAGCATCCTTAAAATAAAGATCGACACCACTCACACCTGTTGCGGGCATATGAGGCATCGCGAGATTAGCATTAATCACCGTCCAACGCACTTTTAAAACCGCCGACTCGGTTTTGAATCGAATCGCCATTCCAGCGCTATGGTGACTCAATCCCCAAATTGCCTCGGGGACGACTCCTTTCGCTTTTGCGGGAAGTCGATCGTAATAGGATTCCGTCTCTTTCCAGCCTTTTCCCTCAATCGGAAATTGATTGCAATTGTACCAAACGATTTGTCCATCGGCATCGGAGACGGCTGTCGATTTATCGACTTCGGCCTGAGTAAAAACGCCCCCGATTGCCATCAACACAATCACACTAAATGTTCGGAGTCTCTTCATCATTTGCATAAAAGCCTTTCTAATTGATTATAAAGTTAACTATCCAAAAGTAAAGCGGGATGAGGTCCACTGAAACACTTACAAGAGCACTGGGAAAGGCTCATGAAACGAACCCTTTCCCATGTCGGAAGTACTCCGTGTGGATGGGGAAATTGCTTCGAAAACTTTGTGCCCCTCCAGGAAATTCAAACGGCCCCAGTTTTTCTAAAAATGCTCTCATTTACGATTTTTGAAATCCGTTCCGCAAGAGCACCGAATGACAAGCTCGCAAGGAAGTTCCGTCAAATATTGATCCTTGGTCAGTTTTTTCCCTTGGATCAAATCAAATAAAAAATCGACGGCTAAGGTTGCCATCGCCTGCGTCGGTTGTTTGACCGTTGTTAAGGGAGAAAACGTGTATTCTCCTCCGGGAGTATTATCAAAGCCAGTCACCGCTATATCCTCCGGCACACGCAATCCCGCTTCGAAGATCGCGCGAAGTCCTCCAATGGCCCAATCGTCATTCGTAAAAAGAAGAACTTCTGGGCGATTCTTTTGTTGTAAAATTTTCCGAGTCGCATCCCATCCTTGAAAATGAGGATTCAGCAAGTCTTCCGCCTTGGAAAGCTCTTCCTGCCATACGAAAGATGGATCGAGCTTTACTTCTTTTTCTTGAAGAGCTTCTTGAAATCCGCGAACCCGATCCTCAATGGTTCCTGAACTGGCATTTTTTGGAACCACAAGCATCAGATTTCGATAACCTTGCCCGAGAATATAACGGGTTAAGTTTTTCATCCCTTGATAAGCGTTCGCCTGCACGTGAGGAATTTTCGGATCAGAATGGTTTGTCAAAGAGACCATCGGAATCTTCACTTCTCGAAAGGCTTCGACCTTCGGCGAATTCATACAGATATTCACCATCAGAATTCCTTCGACCTGAGCATCGAGCATGCTTTGACAAATCATTTGGGGATTATCTTCGCGAAATTCGCCGACGAGCGGCTGATAACCCGCTTCTCGAATTTTCTGAACAACCGCCTGATGCCGTTCAATTCCGACATGCAATGTTTTGATGTGGCTGACAACTCCAATAATCCGACTTTTTCCCGACACCAGGATTTGTGCAAAACGATTTGGGCGATAGCCCATTTTCTCTGCGGCTTCTAAAACCAGCCGTCTTGTTTTTGGACTGATGACGATTTTGGAATCCGGATTTAAAACCGCTGATACCGCCGAACGGGAAATTCCGAGTTTTTTTGCGAGGTTTTTTTGCGAAATCATCTCTTCTTGGACCTTAAAGCCCTCGAATTCTATGGCGTTCATCCTTAAAATCCAATCAAATTAGAAACGCCTCCTGAGATTATTGTTTTCCTCGTTTTAAAGCGATCCGAACATAGAATCCAAACGAAAAAGAATAAACTTCCCGCCAGAACCGCACAGGTGGAAGCTTCCGGCACGGCCGTGACGGTGAATTTAAGATCATTGGACTCTAACGTAAAATAACCGGTCAATCCCGTCAGCGTGGAGTCGTAACTTAAATCACTTAAACTAAAATTCGTACTTCCAAAGTTCATCAACGTATAGGTTCCCAAAACCGTTCCCGCATCCGCCAATGTGAGACTAAAAGTCGTTCCTGTTCCCTTCGTCCAAGCGGATGTTCCTAAGTTTAATAAATCCGAAGTTCCGCTCGCTCCCAAATCGAAGACCAGATGAGCTCCTGAATTCCAAATCAGTCCTCCATCGACATTTAACGTTCCAATTCCTGCAGATCCCAATTGAGTGAAATCTCCCACATAGAGATTGGATCCGCTATTCATGATCACCGCCCCTCCGATTCTCCCTGTTCCGGAAAGAGCAGCCCCACTGGAAACGGTGACGGTTCCCGTCCCCGTCGCGCTTCCACTCGTATTGGAAATAAGCAGCGTTCCAGCCGTCACGGCGGTCGCTCCCTTGTAGGTGTTATTGCCCGTGAGTTGAAGAATCCCGGCTCCCTGCTTAATAATCCCACCCGTCCCCGTCGAATTTGAATCTGAAATGACTCCTGAAATCTTGGCATCAATCGCATTCCCAGATCCGTTGTAGGAATAAATCGCCCGGTTGCCCCCATTGAGATCAATACCGTTTTGAAAATCGACCGTCCCATTGGCCTGATTTCCTCCGAGCATCAAAGATTTATTACTTCCCACAAAATTATTCGTCGCCCACTTCACCGTTGCTCCCGCCCCTCCGATATTCACCGCCCAGTTTCCTCCATACGCACTAAATCCTCCTCCGCCTGAAAGGTCCACCTGCCCCGCCCCTGTTCCCAGCGTTGCCGTAAAATCGGCGTACCCCAACTCAATCAGACCTCCGACCGCACTGCTTCCTCCCCCCGCATTCATTTTAATATTCGCCTGATCAAACCAGGAGCTTGCGCTTAAGAAACGGAGAATTCCCGATTGAATTTCAACAGATCCCGTGAAGTCATGATTGTTTCCCGACAACGATTGCGTTCCCCCCAATCCCGTCACGATCAACTTGGATGTTCCACTTCCTTCAAACGATCCCGCATAAGAGATGGATCCTGTGTACCCGGTCTGAAGGGTTAATGTTCCGCCGTTGAATAAAATCCTCCCTGTTCCCCCGTATTCTGAACGAATATCCTTAAAGCTTTGCGTGGTCGTTCCATTCAAATCTAAAATTGCTCCAGAGTTTGGAGCCAAGAAATCTAAAATTCCTGTTCCCAATCTCCCCGATCCCTCGAGCTTGACCGTCCCATCATGAATAAACGTCGTTCCCGTATACGTATTGGTCGCCGTCACGTGCAACATCCCCGCATCGTCCTTCGCCAATCCTCCTGACCCTGACACGACTCCCGAGAGAGTCGTATCCTTCGCCCCAATCACCGAAAGTAAAAAACCGTTGTTATCCACATTCCCATTGACCACCATCGCTCCGTTATTCGCGGTCCAGTTTTGGGAACCCAAGAGCTTGATGTTCGCATTGATCGTCTGCGCGTCATGATCGTCGTTGGTGATCCCCGTGCGATCAATCGAAAGCGTGTTACTTCCATTGATCGTAAATCCCACCCCATCACTATTATCCCGAAATTCGATCCCGCGAACGCTCTCTGCCGCGTCCATCGTGATCGTCATCTGACCATTTGCAGCACTCGAATCAAAAACAACGGGCTTATTCACTTCGATCAATCCCTTCGACCAATTATTCCCTGCGGAGATATTACCGTTTCCTGCTCCTCCACTCCAAACATTCGCCGTATTTGCTGTATCCGTCGGCACATCATAAATCACATACCGAAGGGCATAACCTGTCGTTGCCAACTGAGCGTTTACACGAATCGAAGGGTCTGCTGCAGTGGCACTACCATTCCACAAAGGACTCCCTCCACCTCCCGAATACCACCAGCTTCCCGCCAAGGTAAGCTCTCCTTTATAAGTGATGTAAAAAGGGCTCCCAGAATCTCCACTCTCGGCCTCGCTCCAAGTTTCGGCGCCCGACGTCCTCACCCCTACGGCTGCAGTAGAAGCCGAATAAATATGAGCCGTGGCTATTTGTTGCCCTTTTTGTTCATGATCCGGATCGGTTGATTTGGGCTGACTCCCCATTACCATTGCAGACTGGCCCACGTAATTATTGCTCGAGATATCAAGAATTCTTGAAACATGAACGCCTGAACTATTAGACAAAGCAGAAGAAAATCCCCCCACATAAATATCCGTGACGCTTCCTTCTGAAATATAGGAATTTTTAGTCGTTGCTTGGACGATACTCGTACCATTAAAAAAATTAGCCGTGAGACCGCTGGCGGGGGCATTGTGAGCTGCCGTCCAGTACTGAAGGGGGGAGATGAGAGAAAGTCCATGAAGGCGGTAGGTATCTCCGAGATCAATCCATCCTGTCGCCGACCAATCATAACCTTTTCCGACAAAATTCGGATTTGAATTACTTACGGGAGTCGATGTTTCAAACGTATTGTCGAGAAAGCGATAATCGTCTTTTGTTCCGTTGGTGGAGGTCGTGGTGGTGTCTTGTAATGCAAACAGCGAGGAGGAAAGGGCTAATCCTAAAAATAGATTTACTATAAAGTATTTATTTAAAAAAAATGAAAGTGGATTTTTAAGGATTTTACACCAAAAACACGAGTTGATCATTTTCATAGGAAGTAATAATTGTAAACCCTATTACTTTACTGTCAAGTGACAGTTTTTTAGTAGTTTTTGCCAGTAGGATGAAAATAAAAATTGCAAGTCGCTCAAATACAATAAGTTAAGAAATATGACCGCTCGGGAATAAAATATTCTGGGAAAGAAATGAAAAATGGCCATCACCGCATCTCCAATAAACTTATTCATCACCCCAAAATTTTCTGAACCGCTTGCGATTGTAATGTAAAATGTCGGCTCAGAAGATTGACCATTCCCCTCGGCGTGAGTTGCTCGCTTAAGTCCATGAATCCGACGATGTTAGTAACTGAGACCGTCATCACCTGACGTCCTGCATTGATTTCCGTTTTCCCTGGGAAATGAAATCTCTCACGGGTTTTACCCCGAAAGCTTTCGGTCCCGGCTTCCGCCAGGAGAGATTTGCGTTTTCTCATTCAAAATCTCGGTTTAATCGAAACTTTTTGTTAAATCCGGGGTCTAATATTTATCCCATTCTTATGAAAAAACTCCCTTTCTCTTTCATTCCAGTTTTACGACTTCCATTCGTTTTTTTATTTCTTTTTTGCTCGATCGTTTTTGGAAAAGAGTCCGCATATAATCCTCTCTCAGTTTCGACTTCTTTTAAACCTGAAACGATTGATCTTGTGATTCAGGATCAAAAACGGAATCGAGAGATTCCACTCCGTATTTATTTCCCTGCCGAAACAGGCCCTCATCCGGTTATTCTTTTTAGTCACGGATTGGGAGGATCGAGTGAAAACTCTCCTTATTTGGGAAATCACTGGGCGGCTCGAGGTTATCTTGCCGTTTTTATGCAACACCACGGGAGCGATGAAGCTCTCTGGAAAGAAAAAACCGCCCTTCATCGAATCACCTCGATGCGTGAAGGGATCTCTCTCAAAAACTTTTTACTCCGCACGCAAGATGTTCCAGTAGTGATGGATCAACTGGAAAAATGGAATCAACAAAAGAGTTCTCCTTTGTTTGGGCGCCTGGATCTTCAGCATTTGGGAATGACCGGACATTCGTTTGGAGCGGTGACGACGCAGGCGGTCAGCGGTCAGACGTTTTTAACGGGTTCCGGTTATACCGATTCACGAATCAAGGCTGCCCTCGCCATGAGTCCCAATGCTCCTCATGGAGAAGATCCGAAAGCTGCATTTGGAAAAGTTCAAATTCCCTGGATGCTCATGACAGGGACAAAAGATACGATCGGTTGGTTGAATCGAAATCTGACGTTGGACGATCGTTTGGCTGTTTATCCTGCACTTCCTGCGGGAGATAAATACGAAATTGTTCTTCATGGAGCAGAGCATTCGGCCTTTGGCGATCGCCCCTTAACCGGCGATAAAGAACCCCGAAATCCCAATCATCATCGGGTCATACTCGCTCTCAGTACGGCGTTCTGGGATAGCTACCTCAAAGGAGATCCGGCAGCCAAATCGTGGCTCCAAGGAAATGGGCCCGCTCAGATTATCGAAAGCAAAGATCATTGGCAGTGGAAATGATCTTCGGGAATAAAAGGCATTTTCTCACGCGAAGGTGCAAAGCAGCCCAAGACTCTCCCCGAAGAAACTAAACTTATTTTTATCCAGATTCGTTATGAGAGGTGAACGAGATCTCGGAGGGGATTAACCTCGAGCGACGCCGAGATTTTGGCTCCCGCCGAAACATTTTTGCATTTCTAATACAAAAAATGGGTTTCTTCCTTTGCGCTCTTTGAGGCTTTGCGTGAGAAAATGCCTTTGTTTTTAAAGATGGAGGGACACAGGCTTGCCTCGAAAAAAGTCGGGCCTCTGTCCATGGGGATAAGAAGGCAGTGGGCCACTGCCCCTCCATTTTTTATTTATCGTAGACCTTCAATTTAAATTCGAAGTCCACATCTCCAGGAGTTGTTCGGGAGACTTCCACTCTCCATGTACCGGATTCGGTCGGCATCAATTGCGTCGGACGATATATGCCATTATTGACGGTAAACAGAGCGGGGTCTGACTGATCACCCACCACGGTGAAAGTCACATTGGTCGGCTTCACGACTTCAATTTCAACACCGCCTCCATTCGCATTTTCAATTTTAACCTTTCGTGTCGTATTATTGATCACAGGCGTATTGGCACTGTGAAATAATATTTTCGGAGTCAGGCCTTGTTTATTCGCTTGGAGTGCGACGTGATCATACACATTCAAGAGAGGTTTGTTGGCATTTTCCGTTGAGGCATACGTCATTTTAATCTGACGAGTATAACTTGCCACCTTGGACCCTAGATAAGCTTTGGTCGCATCTCCCGTCATCGTACAAGAATTGGCATCTTGTGAAAACGCGGTGACTCCTCCTAGCGCATACTTCGCACTTTGAGCCTCTGCCAAAGTTTTCGGTTCTACGCCCACAGGAGTGAGGGCGTAAGCGGGGAATTGTTGTCCTCCATCATTGGTTAAGAGCTTTGAATCCCACAAAATGTATTGCTCCGTAGGATCATACACCACCATGGTATTATGGGCGATGGAGCGTGTGTAATAGTTCAACCAATGATCCGTTCCATACGAGTCATAATCCCCTGAATCGATCAATAAAGGTCCTTTATAGTCTAAGACCATCGAGTTCTGATCCTTATGGTGATGATTGACGGTATAAAAGGAGGTGCTTTTAAAAATCAATTGTGTGGAATTGATATTATCCCAACTGTCATTGGCAATCACAAATCCCGAAGGTCCAAATGCTTTGGCTTTCGGTAAACTTTCTATCGACTGACTGGATAATGCCTGGAATTTATTTTCATTCATATAAAGAATGCGCCATATATAATTAATTCCGTCGCCTCCGATATTATAACGGTTTACAAAGTCGGTGGAATAAGGATCGCCCAAGGCGGCACTCTGAATACAAGTGGGAACAGAGTCCGTATTGAACTTCATATCCCATGCGTCCCCCGAGGCCGTGAATGTATCATCCCCTCGAAGTCCGTAGTAATAAAAGGAGCCTAGTTGTTTTCTCCACTCTTCTCCCCAAGCTTCGCCTGTAGCGGATTTCCAGATCAAATAAGGCTCACAAGAGGTGTAGCCCGATCCATATCCCCATCCCATGTGATATCCTCCTTTGCTTGCCACCCAGGCTTGGAAAGGATTATAGCCGTTGGTCCAAAGATTATATTCGGTCGAGAGCAACGAGTTCCCATCGAAGCCTGAAGGATATTCACCGTACATGGCCACCACGGCTCCTAAGTAGGCCGCGTTACATGCTCGACTGTGACCGCCTGTATAAACTGCACCTGTCGTTGAATAGTGATAAGCATTTTCGAGTGCTTGAATATGCGAGACCATTCCATTTTTAAGAGAGGTCCGGTCATTATCACTGAGTTGATCATAAAGCCAATCGTAGACATACGCGATGGCGAGCAACCGTTCTCGCTGCGTGCTATCGGTACCGCCGGTCGTCGTACTCATCGCTTTGGCATATTGCGTCGCCAAGGAGATAAAACGTTTTTCCTGCGTCACCATGCCCGCGAAGGCGATGGTCCGAGTAATAGTGGAAGGCCACTCTGAAGCAGCAAGCGTCGAGACGGCAGGATTCGGAGATCCGTTTCCTTCAATCGTAGAAGCCCTACGATAAAGTTCTCCTAAATCGGGAGATAAATTATCATCAACTCCCGCGCTCGCCTTAAAGCTGACATCTTTTATATAAAAATCACTCGTATTTTTGTCGGTGGCAGTCGAATAAAAACGCATCATTAAGTTTTCATCGCGGGGGGTGAAGGTCCCCGTAAATGTTTGCCATCCACTGGTGCTTCCGGAAAGATTAAAAAGGACCTGCAAACCACTATCCTGATACAATTGAGCCGCAACTGGCCCTTGATTTATATAAACCGATATTTTGTAATCATAAGGAATCCCAGGACGAAAATGAAGATACTGATAAGCTCCGGAATCCTTGGGTCCTTTTAAGTGAAGCACCGGAATTTTAGAAACCGATATTTTCTCTCTGAGCGAAGGATTATTTCGCGCAGGCCAGTTGACGCAATCATATTCGGACATATCCCCATCGATCACACGATTTCCATTCGCCTTAAAACTCACGTCATCCACATAGAATTCGCTTTCTTGAGTCGTATCGGATCCATAAAATCGCATCGTTAACGGCCCCTCAGACGGAATATAGGTCCCACTAAATGTCTGCCATCCTGTGCTCGGTTTATCGAGATCAAAAAGAACCGTTAATTTGGAATTCTGGTACAATTGCGCACGACATTTTCCTTTCACGAGATAAGTGGAAATTTGATAAGCGTATTCTTGTCCCGGTTTAAAATTTAAAGTTTGATAACTTCCTTTTGCATAACCTCCCACGATGTGAAGGCGTTTATTCCCTCCTTGATTCAATTTCTCTTTCGTCGTCGGCGTATCCATACTCTGCCAATATGCACAGTCCGTGACACTCATCGATTTGTCCATCACTCTCTCGCCACTTGGATGGAGAGAGACATTGTTGATATAGAATTCATTACTCGTCGACGTGCCATAAAAACGAATCGTCAGATCCCCCGCGGTGGGAGTAAAAGTTGTCGTATAGGTTTTCCATCCACTGTTAGGAGCTGAAACGTCAGCCAAAGAAGTCACCAGACTGGACTGATAGGCCTGTGCCTTAAATGTTCCCGAGACGAGATTCGCGGAAAAGGTCACCTTGTATTCCACATTCGGAATAAAACCGACCGCCTGTTGGACCCCTGCTCCATTTGGAGCAACCACGCGAAGGTAGTGATCCGTGCTTGTCCCGGCTTTTTGTTTCACCGAAGGTGTTCCCATGTTACTCCAAGCGGTCACCGCAGCGGATTCCATATTTCCGTCACTCATATATTCATTGCGAATCAACTTGAGATCATCTGAATTGAGAAGAAGCCGAGGATGATCGCTGCGGATGGTATATGCGAAGGCGGGGATTAATCCCCAAATGCTCATCACCGCCATCAAAAACACTTTGCCCGATAATCCGATTTTCTGAACCGAAGCTGAATGACTCATAGAAGACCTCTTTTTGGGGAACGAATTCCCACTGATTAGTATTTCTACCGCTCCAAAGTACCAGCCCTCCAATTCTCTTATGTGAATAAAATTGTAACCACTATTTCTTTACAATCAAGCACTTATTTAAAAAAATTATCATTAGTATTAAAATAACTAATAATATTGCATTCTCTTATTCCATAACCCATTTTAAATAAGGAAGTTATGATTTTATAAATAACGATGCATTGGAATGAAAAAACTCCCTGAAAAGGAGTTAAAAGCGCGAAAAGATGCGTTTTATTTTAGTTTAAAGCCAAAAAAACATTTAAAAAACCTGCCAAAATGTTCTTAAAGCGGGAATTTCTTTTTCCCTTTAAAATACAAAAGCCCGATAAATCCTCCTAAACTCCAGCATAAATCCGAAGGCTCGGGAATGGCTGTCAGCGAATAGCCGAGATCTTTCATGATTCCTAATTCCGCGGGATTCCATTGTCGACTCATGAGACCGGTCGTCACAGAGCTCTCCATCAAAGCATCAGGCAAAAAACTATCGTTGTTCAGATGAGAAAGACTTTGTCCATCCTCCCAAACATCGGGGCTATAGAGAGGAACAGGTGCCCCATACCCAGCCACTGCTTGCGTTCCTTTAAAATAGATGCCATTGGTCAGATCTGAAAATCGTGAGGTATCAAAAGTGGCAGAAAAGGGATCTGAACCATTACTGAGAACGACTAAATGATTCCCTAAGCCATCGACTAAAAATTGATCAAAATAAAGAAAGGAATCTGCATTTCCTGAAGAGGCATTGTTGAGTCCTCGTCCCAGCTCACTAATTCCTGAAACAAATCCTAAGGCATGGGTCAACTGTCGGAGTGCGATACTCTTAAAATCGTAAGCTGAAGCGCCGACGGTATCGCCATAGCTCCAATTATAGAAAAAATTAAATGTCATTCCTCCATCACTGGCAACTCCATTCAAATCACTCGTTCCATTGGTTTGGATTTTATTTTGGATCACCGTCTTATTAAAACCATTCGACAAAGAAACCACCGAACTTGCTGTAGCATATCCATACGTACTGTTATTCACGGAAGAGATGTCCATTTGAACGGTCGCACTTTGGCCGATCCAAGAACCGAGGAGCGCGGCTGCACTCTCCAATGAAGCGCGGCGGGCGGCCCCGAGCGTCGAATCATTAAACCCACTCCCTGCCGTATCCGTATAATTAAACTGCCAGACGACTTGTGAAAAAGAGGTCTCGATGCTTAAAAAAAGGAGAAGAAGTGCTCCAAGATATTTCATGAAGATAAACCGATCCTCTCTTCTTACTTCGATCCGGTTTGGACTTGAGAAAATCCTGAATTTTGGACGTCATATACTTTGAGTTTAAACTCGAAGTCCATACTCCCCTTTGTGCTTGAAGAGACTTCCACACGCCACGCTCCTCTTTCATCGGTATCTGCGGGGATCGTTTGAGTCGAACTCTCGGTATTACTCCCGATCGGATAATTCACATTATTGACGGAGAACTCATTTTTACTTCCTCCGACCACTTTAAAGACCGCATCCAGGGGCTTCACGACTTCGATTTCGACTCCGCCGCCTTTTGCATTCTCAATTTTGATCTTACGGGTGCCTGAATCTACGACGGGCGGATTGATGGAATGGAAAAGAATCGCAGGGGATAAATTTTGTTTATTTCCCACCAGCGCCACATGATCATAAAGATTGATGAGCGGCTTATTTCCATTGTCAGGCGAAGCATACGTCATTTTAACCGTTCGCGTATAGTTAGAGACCTTGGTCTTGAGATAGGCGCTCGAAGCATCCCCCGTCATCGTACAAGAGTTTGCATCTTGAGAAAATGAGGTGACTCCTCCAAGAACAAATGGACTGCTTTTCGCTTGTGCCAAATTTGTCGGCTCCGTATCCGATCCTGAAACAATATAGTTTTGTCCGCCATCATTGGAAACCGTCTTCGACGCATAGGTATAAGTCTCAGCAGGATCATACACCACCATCGAATTGCAAGCGATGGTGCGTGTATAGTAATTTTGGAAGTGAGTACTATCATACGAATCATAGCAACCTGAATTAATCAACAAAGGGCCTTTGTAATTTAAGAGGATCGAATTTTGATCTTTATGTTGGTGATTCAAGGAATAAAAAGAGGCGCTTTTAAAAATCAATTGCGTCGAATTCACATCATCCCATTTATCTTTGGCAATGACGTATCCCGTTTTGCCAAATGATTTTGCTTTGGGTAATTCTTCAAGAAAGCGAGTCGAGTTCGCTTTAAATCCATTTTCGTTCATGAAAATGTATCGCCAAATTGAAGTCGTAGAATCCGTTCCAATTCGATATCGATTTACAAAATCAGCGGCGTAAGGATCTCCTAAAGTGGCACTGAGAATACAGGTAGGAACCGCGTCCGAGTTGAACAACGTACTAAATGTATCTCCTGCAGACGGTAACGAGTCGTCTCCACGTACTCCGTAATAATAAAACGAGGCGAGATTCTTTCTCCACGATTCCCCCCACGACTCGCCTGTTGCAGATTTCCAAAAAAGGTAAGGCTGACAGGAGGTATAGCCTGCCCCATAAGCCCAGCCCATATGATAGCCCCCTTCGGCAGCCACCCATTCTTGAAAGGGAGTATACCAGTTTGTGAATTTATCAATCAACGTACTCAGCCAATTGGGGCCATCGAAATAAAGAATGCCAGTCGGATAATCGGGATACATCGTCAGAAGAGCACCTAAGGCATCTGCACAAACCCCTCGGCCATGGCCCGAGACATAATTAAAGGAAGTCAAATATTGGACAGGATATCCGCTCGGCCCAACATCTTGTTGAAAGGCGACGATGTGATTTGCCATTCCCACTCTAAAATCATTTTTTTGTTGATCCGTCAGCGAATCAAAAAGCCAATCGTAGACATACATGATTCCCAAGAGTCGCTCGCGTTGCGACATATCATCTTTATCATTCGCATCGTGTTTACTCAACGCATCCGCGTATTTGATCGCTAAATCAATAAAGCGTTTTTCCTGAGTCGCCATCGCGATAAATGCGACGCTCCGGGTCACATCGACGGATCTTACCATGTCTGCCACTGCGGCAGGTGTATATAGAGGATTTCCCTTATTTTCGATTCGGTCGACCATGTTATAAAGCTCCCCAAAATTGGGAGCCGCAAAATCGTTGCTGACTTGGTTCGTCGGTTTGATGCTGATGTTATTGACGTAAAATTCGGATTTTTTCCCTGTTTTCGCATCGGTTGCATAAAACCGAAGAAGAACCGGTGTCGTGATCGCCGTAAAGGGGACATTGAGGGTATACCAATTATTATAACTATCTGGCGCCACTGACTTCGACGGATCGAGATTAAAAAGAACTGTCGGTTTCGGAGACGGAACTTCTGGAGTCGGGTTTTGATACACTTGACCCGTACATTTTCCGGTCGTGAGACATACAGAAATTTGACAATTGTAAGTGACTCCCGGTGTTACATCGACGAATTGATACGCGCCTGCATTGTTAAGCCCGACGATCCGAAGCCCTCTCTGATTCTGATAAACTCCTTTTTCTTCGATCAAAGGACTATTCATCGGAGTCCATGCAGCAGTTCCCAATGCTGACATGTCATTATCGACCACGCGTTCGGTACTCGGTTTAAAGCTCAAATCACGGACGTAAAATTCACTCGTACTTGCATCCGCGCCATAGAACCGAATCATGAGCGGGCCCTCGGAGGGCATATAATGACCCGCAAATGTTTTCCATCCTTGAGTATTATCGCTCTCGTTAAAAATCACCGCGAGTTTTTTGGTCCCTTGATAAAGTTGTCCTCGGCATTTTCCGCTGATCAACTTTACCTTCCCCTCATACGAATATTCCTGATCGGGTTTATAATTCAGATATTGATAAACCCCCGCGCCACTCGCCGCCACGAGTCGGAGCGCCTTAGCACCGAGATCGGTGACTTTTTCTTTGGTCGCAGGCGCAGGTGACATGTTCGTCCATGCATTACAATCGGGAACTTCCATATTCGGATCGACAATTTTATTCCCATTCAATTGGAACTTAATATTATCGATGTAATACTCACTCGATACAGATCCTATTCCATAAAATCGCAACGTGAGGGGGCCGGCACTTGGAACATATGTTCCTGTAAAGGTCTGCCAATTCCCCGCAGAACTGACGGTAAAAAGATTTTTAGTTCCCGCACTTTGGGAAATATCTCCCTGACAACCTCCTGAGACGAGAAAGACTGAAACGGAATAGCGATATTCGACGTTCGGCGTAAATGTCAGCGTTTGTTGCGCCCCTTCATTCACTTTCGAAACAAGATGAAGCGACTGGCCTGTTCCAAAGACTTTTTTCTCCATCACCGTCGGCGTTGCGAGAGCCGTCCATGCATTGATGGACGGATTTTCCATCGCGCCATCCACGACATATTCATTCCGAATCATTTTAACGTCATCGGATGTAATGATCAGTCGGGGATGATCGGGCCGAATGGTGTACGCGTGGAGGAACGGAGTGACAAGGATTGTTAAAAATAGAATTCGTCCTCGTTGAAGGAGAACATTCTTCGAATCGCAGTTTTGATTCATCCATTTTGTCATAGAAGGCCTTTTGTAGTGTCTATTCCGGTCCTATCGCTCGACCCTAAGTACCAACCCTCATATTCTCTTAGACAATGATAATTGTAATTACTATTACTTTATAATCAAGTCATTTTGTTTTCTTTTTTTGAAAATTCGAATTTTTATCCATAAACCAACCTTAATTCTCTTCGAGAGTTATTGTAATAATAAAATATCATAATATTAAAATTTATACTTTATAATCAATTAATGCTTTTTTCTCTTTTAACCCATTGAAGGCAGACGGCGTCTGCCCCACCATTCCAATGCAAATCTGAATACCCCCCATCCGCCATTAGGCTTAATCGTTTTAACGATTCAACAACTTCTTACGAAATATGCTTAAAGCAAGAAGCCAAAGTCCTACGACTATTCCAAAATCCGAAGGCTCAGGAACAGCGGATGCGGTAAAACTAAGCATCAAATCATTTCCTAAAGTATTTACTGAAAATGATCCTCCTTTTAAGTTATTTTCATCCGAAAATGCACTTGAGTCCACCATCATCATACTGGCATTGAAATTAGAAATCCCATTTACCGTAGAGATAATGCGCCACGAATGATTAATGGAAGAATCCCAATCTGAAAGAACTCCCAAGGAATCAATTTTAAACACGAATGGATCGGACTGCGTGACGGTAAAATTGAGTCCTTGTGCACTTTGAATAAAATCCCAATCCTGCCCCGCCACTCCGATCGAATGACTCATCTCAATCCCATAAATTCCTCGAGTCTGAAACCAAATATCTCCTACGGTCAAGGTGCCTATGCTTTCCGATCCCGGAGCAACCGTTTGATTAAATCCAATATTCAAAACATAATTTCCCATATTTCCCGTTCCACCTAGCGTTCCCGTCCAACCGGCGGCCATACTTCCGGTAAAAGCATTTTGAGAGTTATAGAGAAATAAACCTCCTGTATTGGAAACTGTTCCTGCATAGGCACTCGATCCTCCATAGATAAAAGCTGTATTACTTTGAATATTCACCGCCGAACTCAAAGAACCTGTGTTCGTCACGACGACTCTTCCTTCAGTAATGTTTGTCGCTCCGGTATAAGTATTCGTTCCACTGAGCTCGAGCGTTCCTTTGCCGGTCTTGGTCATTCCTCCTCCACTGCTGGAGATATTTCCTGAAAGCCGTGCATCCACTTTTGCGGCTCCATCCCGAATCTCAAAGCTTCGTTGCATTCCGTTCAAATCGATATTGTTTTGAAGCTCGATCGTGTTCGTGGCGTTTTCACTTCCTAAAATTAAACTGTAAGCCAAGGATTTGGATGCGGTTGAAGATTCACCGGGATCGATTGGAATAAATCCCGCATTTCCCCATTTAAGATCTCCACCGAGATTCACTACTCGATCGGCTCCATACGCCGCAAAACCACCACTGCCCGTAAATTGAACTTGGCCTGCTCCGGTTCCTACGGTTGCTGAAATATTTCCATACCCGATCCCCAAAACACCTCCCCCTTTTAATTCTATATTTCCTGAACCAACGGAAGTTCGAGCAATCATTTCACCTCCTTGAATCGAAAGACCTGTTAATGTCGAGGTGTCGCCGATGACGTCCACAGCTCCTAATCCTGTTTTGATTAATGATCCATTGCTTAATCCTCTTAATTTCACGTCGATTTGTAGGTTACCGTTATCGACTTGGATCGTTCTGGTGGCTCCTCCCAAATCAATACTGTTTTGGAACTCCGTGAGGCCATCGGATATGATATTCGAGAGGATCAATTTTCCGGGATTAAAATAAGTGGAGCCCCAGGTCAGTGTTTGTCCTGTTCCTCCGATATTCACGAAACGATCGGCTCCATAGGCATAAAATCCGGCTCCGGTTCCACCAAACTGCACTTGGCCTACTCCTGATCCTAAACTTCTCGTAAAGTTTCCAACCGCTAATCCCAACTGTGCGTCATAACCCGTGGAATCTCCTGCGATCCATAAATTTCCAGTTCCCAACGCATTGGCATTGGTTTGTAAAATCGATCCATTCGCGATCTTCGTTGTTCCCGAATAGGGATTTGCAGCACTTAATTCTAATACCCCGGCTCCTTGTTTAAAAAGAGTACCCGTTCCTGAAATTACTCCCGAGATCTTCGCATCGACTTTATTTCCACTTCCGTTGTAACTATAGATTGTTCGAGAACCGTTGCTTAATCCTATCCCGTTTTGAAAATCAACCGTTCCATTCGCTTGTGCTCCTCCTAACACTAACGCTTTATTATTCCCTACAAAGTTTTCCGTTTCCCATTGGATCGTATGTTTATCACCTCCAATATTGACCGCCCAATTCCCCCCATACGCACTAAATCCTCCACCTCCCGTTAAATCGACTTGGCCCACCCCTGTTCCCAATAAACTTGTAAAATCCTTATACGCTAACTCGATCATTCCTCCCACGGAGCTTTCAACTCCTTGTGCATTTTTGGCGATCAGCTTGATATTCGTTCCACTAAACCAGGAACTATCATTTAAAAATCGAACGGCCCCCGATTGAATTTCAAAATTTCCGGTAAAGCCTGAGTTATTTCCCGATAAGGATTGGGTTGCTCCCCCTTTAACAAACAAATTACTTCCGGCTCCTCCTTCAAATGTTCCTGCATAGGCAATCGATCCATCCCATCCCGTATTAATCGTCAGCGTTCCGCCATTAAACAAAATACGTCCCGTTCCGCCAAACTCCGATCGAAGTTCATTAAAGACTTGTGAAGTCGTTCCATTTAAATCCAAAACTGCTCCAGCGTTCGGGGCGATAAAATCTAAGACTCCTGTTCCTAATCGTCCCGCTCCTTCGAGCTTCACGGTTCCATCATGAATAAACGTTGTTCCGGTGTAAGTGTTCACTCCCAGCACATGTAAAGTGGCCCCATCATCCTTCGCCAATCCTCCCGCTCCCGAAACTACTCCTGCCAACGTCGTATCTTTCGCTCCAATGATCGATAGTAAAAATCCGTTATTATTAATCGCCCCGTTAAACACCATCGCCCCGTTGTTCGCCATCCAGTTCTGCGATCCTAAAAGTTTAATACTGTTATTAAACGTCTGTGTATCGTGATCATCATTTGTGATTCCCGTGCGATCGACCGACAACACTCCTGTTCCTCCAAACGTAAATCCCTTTCCATCGCTGTTATCTCGAAACTCAATTCCGCGAACGCTCTCGCTCGCATCCAGATTCACCGTCGTCTGATTATTATTCGCTGCCGAGTCAAAGACCTCCGGCTTATTCACCTCAATCAATCCCTTCGACCAATTACTCCCCGCTGAAATATTTCCGTTCCCTGCTCCTCCCGTCCAGACATTCGCTGTATTGGCCGTATCCCCAGGCATATCATAAATCACATACCTTAAGGCATAACCCGTCTTCACCAACTGCGCGTTGATCCGGATCGAACCATCTGTTCCGGTACCATTCCATAAGGGACTTTCGCCGATGCCCGAAAAAAACCATGATCCCGCGAGAGTTAATTCATTTTTGTAAGCAATATAGAAAGGACTCCCCGAATCACCTTGTCCTGTTCCAAAAAATGTTTCTCCATTTAACCCTGCGAAATTAGCGGTGTCCGCTGTCACCCCCGTAATCTCACCCGTTCCGATTTGCTGTCCTTTTTGCTCATGTTGAAGATCTTCGGATTTTGGATTGCTGCCGATTGCAAATCCTTTTTGTCCGACATAATTTCCACTCGAGATATCAAGGATTCGAGAAACGTGAATATTGGAACTGTTGGAGAGAGCGGAAACAAATCCCCCGACAAAAATATCTGAATTTGATTCACTGATATAACCATTTTTGGTGGTCGCCTGTACAATACTTGTACCATTGGAAAAATTAGCAATCGATCCCGTGACCGGTTGATTATGCGCGGCTGTCCAATATTGAAGCGGCGTGATGAGAGAGAGTCCATGAAGTCGAAAAGTATCTCCCAAATTGATCCATCCTGTCTCCGACCAATCATAGCCCTTTCCGACGAAATTCGTGTTGGTGTTTTGAATTGGATTAGCAGTTTCAAACGTTCCTTCCTTAAACCGATAATCGTTCAACGTTCCATCTTCTCCGGGAGCAGTGGTGTACAAAGTCAACGACCAAAGATGTCTCATCCCCATCCAGAGAACCACAAAAGAGAGCTTTATCCAAAATTTCCAAGATAATTTTCTCATCATTTTCCTCTCGTTTCCCCATATGGAAAATCTCGCAGAATGAAACATGAAGAATTAAAGGAGCACCTGAATATCTTTGTTTTTAAAGTGGGTAGAATCCCCATAAAAAAGAGCCCGATGGGGGAAAAGAATGTCGTCGAAGGTTCCGGTATCGCCGCGGCGGTATAATTTAATATCAAATTCTGCCCCGAAATAGCGACAGAAAAAGAAATCGAACTATCCGTAAACGCAGCGCTAAACGACGTGATAAAAATTCCCCCTAAAACCCATGTGAACGATTGAAATAAAGAGGAGATTTTCATAAGCCTATCTTCAGATTAATATTTTGTTTTTGATGTTTTTCCCCTGATCCCCATTCTGTTTGTTTCTCAAATTTTCCCGAAAAGCTCCTAAAACAAGCATTCCCAATCCCAACGCAACTCCTAAATCAGAAGGCTCAGGAATTGCTGTAAAATTGAGCATTAAATCGTTTCCAGAAACAGAAATAGAAAACTTTCCTCCATTCAGACTGTTCTCATCCGAAAAAGCACTGGAGTCGACGCTTATGAAAACCGGGAGGGAATTGAAATTTGTAATTCCATTTGCCGTAGAAATAATGGTCCATGACTGGTTGACCGCAGAATTCCAATCGGAGAGAACCCCCAACGAATCGATTTTGAACACAAAAGGTCCCGTCTGTGAGAGCACAAAACCAAGCCCTTGGTCACTTTGAATCAAATCCCAATCCACACCCGCAAAACCGATGGAGTGACTCATCTCGATCGCATAAGTTCCCTTGCCTTGAAACTTAATATTTCCCACTGTTAATTTTCCAACCCCTTCGGATCCCGGTGCGACGGTCTGACCTGCTCCGATATCTAAAACGTAATTTCCCATTTTCCCCGTACCCCCAATTGTTCCGGTCCATCCCGCGGCCATGCTTCCCGCAAAAGCACTTTGGGAATTATATAAAAACAGACCTCCCGTATTGGAAACTGTGCCGGAATAAGCGCTGGATCCTCCGTAAATAAAAGCGCTATTGCTTTGAATATTGACAGAGGAACTTAAAGATCCCGTGGATGTGACAGTGACACGCCCTTCATTAATATTGGTTGCTCCGGTATAAGTGTTCGCGCCGCTGAGCTCGAGCGTTCCCTTTCCGATCTTCGTCATTCCTCCGCCTGTACTTGTGAGATTTCCTGAAAGCCGTGCATCCACTTTTGCGGCTCCATCCCGAATCTCAAAGCTTCGTTGCATTCCGTTCAAATCGATATTGTTTTGAAGCTCGATCGTGTTCGTGGCGTTTTCACTTCCTAAAATTAAACTGTAAGCCAAGGATTTGGATGCGGTTGAAGATTCACCGGGATCGATTGGAATAAATCCCGCATTTCCCCATTTAAGATCTCCACCGAGATTCACTACTCGATCGGCTCCATACGCCGCAAAACCACCACTGCCCGTAAATTGAACTTGGCCTGCTCCGGTTCCTACGGTTGCTGAAATATTTCCATACCCGATCCCCAAAACACCTCCCCCTTTTAATTCTATATTTCCTGAACCAACGGAAGTTCGAGCAATCATTTCACCTCCCTGAATCGAAAGACCTGTTAATGTCGAGGTGTCACCTGTCACATCCACAGCGCCTAATCCTGTTTTAATCAAAGTCCCATTACTTAATCCCCCGCTTAATGTTGCATCGATTTTTAAACTTCCATTATCGACTTGGATCGTCCGCGCTGTGCCTCCTAAATCGAGTGCATTTTGAAAATCGATGAGGTTATCTGAAATCACGTTCGAGAGAATCAGTTTGCCTGGATTGAAATAAGTAGAGCCCCAGGTCAGAGTTTGTCCTGTTGCTCCAATATTCACGAACCGGTCGGCTCCATACGCATAAAATCCTGCTCCCGTTCCACCGAATTGAACTTGGCCGATCCCCAATCCTAAGCTTCGGGTAAAATTTCCGACGCCTAATCCCAACTGCGCGTCATAACCGGCGACATCTCCTGCGATCCATAAATTTCCGCTCCCTAACGCATTCGCATTCGTTTGTAGAATAGAACCGTTGGTGATCTTCGTCGTTCCTGTATACGTATTCGCTGCACTTAACTCCAAGACCCCAGCCCCTTGCTTCACCAGTGTTCCGGATCCTGAAATCACTCCGGAGATCTTGGCATCGATTTTATTACCACTTCCATTGTAACTATAAACCGTTCCTGTTTTCCCATTTAATCCAATCCCGTTTTGAAAATCGATCGTGCCATTCGCTTGCGCTCCTCCCAATACCAATGACTTCCCGTCACCCACAAAATTTCCCACTCCCCATTGGAGTGTATCCTTATTCCCTCCAATATTCACCGCCCAATTTCCCCCATAAGCACTAAATCCTCCTCCTCCACTTAAATCTACCTGCCCATTTCCCGCACCTAAGGCAGCCGTAAAATCTTTATACGCTAACTCGATCATTCCCGTTCCATTCATCTTGATATTCGTCCCGCTAAACCATGAACTGTCATTTAAAAACCGAATCGCTCCCCCTTGAATTTCAAATGCTCCTGTAAATCCTGCATTATTCCCCGATAAAGATTGCGTCGCACCGCCTTTCACAATCAACTTGCTTCCCGCTCCTCCTTCAAAGGTTCCCGCATACGCAATCGATCCATCCCATCCCGTATTGATCGTCAGTGTTCCACCATTAAAAATAATCCTTCCTGTCCCTCCAAACTCGGATCGAAGCTCATTGAAAACTTGCGAGACGGTTCCATTCAAATCCAAGTTCGCTCCCGCATTCGGTGCAATAAAATCTAAGACTCCTGTTCCTAATCGTCCCGCTCCTTCGAGCTTCACCGTTCCATCATGAATAAACGTTGTTCCCGTATACGTGTTCACTCCCTGCACATGCAGAGTGGATGCATCATCCTTGGCCAAACCTCCTGAGCCTGAAACCACTCCTCCTAATGTCGTATCCTTCGCTCCAATGATCGAAAGTAAAAATCCGTTGTTATCGATGTTCCCGTTGAAGATCATTGCCCCGTTGTTCGCCATCCAGTTCTGAGAGCCT
This sequence comes from Verrucomicrobiota bacterium, assembly GCA_040388725.1. Lineage (GTDB taxonomy): Bacteria > Verrucomicrobiota > Verrucomicrobiia > Methylacidiphilales > CAMAQI01 > CAMAQI01. The sequence goes on along the minus strand of JAZKBH010000006.1, from coordinate 3,300 downwards.
AAAAGTTTGATACTATTATTAAACGTCTGCGTATCGTGATCATCATTGGTAATCCCCGTTCGATCGACTGATAACACTCCCGTTCCCCCAAACGTAAATCCTTTCCCATCCGAATTATCTCGAAACTCGATCCCGCGAACACTTTCGTTCGCATCCATATTAATCGTTGTCTGATTATTATTCGCTGCTGAGTCAAAGACCACGGGCTTGTTCACCTCTATTAATCCCTTCGACCAATTACTCCCCGCTGAAATATTTCCGTTCCCTGCTCCCCCCGTCCAGACATTCGCCGTATTGGCCGTATCCCCAGGCATATCATAAATCACATACCTTAAGGCATAACCCGTCTTCACCAACTGCGCGTTGATCCGGATCGAATCATCCACGCCTGTCCCATTCCAAAGAGGGCTTCCTCCTTGTCCGCTCCCCAACCATGAACCCGCGAGGGTCAATTCATTTTTATAGGCAATATAGAATGGACTTCCAGAATCACCTTGCTCAGGTCCTCCCGATGTTTCCCCTGTACCAGCAACGGCCAAAAACTCCGCGATATTCGTACTTGGATTAAGAGAGGTAATCTCTCCGGTTCCAATCTGTTGTCCTTTTTGCTCCCCTTGAAGATCTTCTGATTTAGGATCGCTGCCCACCGCAAATCCCTTTTGTCCAATATAATTGCCGCTGGAGATATCGAGGATGCGAGAAACGTGAACATTGGAGCTATTCGAAAGCGCGGAAGCAAATCCACCGATAAAAATATCACTTTTTCCTGCGCCTGATTCACTGATATAAGAATTTTTGGTCGTTGCCTGAACAATGCCTGTTCCATTGGAAAAATTGGCAACGAGCCCGGCCGCGGGTTGATTATGCGCAGCGGTCCAATACTCCAGCGGTGAAATCAGTGAAAGTCCATGAAGCCGTTGCGTATTCCCTAAATTGATCCAGCCTGTTTCGGACCAATCGTAACCTTTTCCGACAAAGTTCGTGTTGGTGTTCTGAATCGGGTTAGAGGTTTCAAACGTTCCTCCCTTAAACCGATAATCATTCAGCGTTCCGTCTTCACCGGGTGCCGTACTATTCAGAAAAAGTGCCCAAGCGGGTGACACGAGAATGAGTGACGCCAAAAATAGTTTCGCCCATAATTTCATTGCATTCTCCCATTCATCGAAGTCTTTCGAAAAAACCAAAAAACGATTACTCCCATCGCCAAAAACAAGATCCCGGTCGAAGGCTCGGGAACTGCAGCGGCCGTGAAATTCAACATCAAATCATTCCCATTCACGGAGACACTAAATTTTCCTCCGCTTAAATTGTTTTCATCTCCAAATGCGGAGATGTCGAAAGCAAAATAAGTCGGACTAAACGTGTTTTTAATGCCCGTTTGGGCTTCCACGATCTTCCACGAATAGTTTTGATGGGGATCCCAAAGATCCAACGCCCCCAATGAATCGATTTTAATGAGAAAAGGATTCACCTCGTTCGATGACATGATCAAATCCGTCTGACAGAAAATCAGATCCCATCCGACCGATGATCCTGCGGCTCCTGTTAAGGA
>JAZKBH010000006.1:0-1733 GCA_040388725.1 Verrucomicrobiota bacterium | reverse complement strand
TGATTTTCCAAAGGTATGTGCCGACATATTGAAATGAGACCGAATTCGCGATCAAGGTGCCCGTTCCTTCGAATCCGGGTGAAAGGGTTTGATTCTTTCCAACAAATAAATACATCTCTGAAAAATTTGCGTTTCCTCCTAAAATTCCCGTCCAACCCGATGTTGATCCGGAGACGCTTCCCTTAAATAAAGCCGCCGAATTATAATAAAACTCAGCCCCATCCATGGTCACATTTCCTAAATAGGAACTTGTTCCATTATAGATAAAAGCCGTATTCTTCTGAAGAGAAACGGACGAAGCAAGAGACCCCGTATTAGACACAATCAGCCGACCCGATTGAATACCCGTCGTTCCGGTGTATGAATTGGTCCCTGTCAACTGCAGGGTTCCTCCTCCTGTCTTTACAATTCCATCGACACCGTTCGTGATGTTTCCGCTCAGCGTCACATCCGTTGCCGCGGTTCCATTTCGAATCTCAAAACTTCGTTGCTTTTGACTCAAATCGATATTGTTTTGAAGTTCGATGGCACCCGTCGAATAATCACTTCCCAAGATCAGGCTGTTCGCAAGCGAGTTCGTATCCGTTGCCGTTACATTTCCCTGGCCATCCCTGACTTCATTAAAAGGAATAAAGCCGGTATTTCCCCACTTCAGCGTAACCGGAAGACTGTTGGAATCTACAAATGCGACCTTGCGATCCCCTCCATAAGCGGCGAATCCACCCCCTGCGGTAAATTGAAGCTGGTCACTTCCTGTCCCGATGGTGGTGATGAGATCTCCATTCATCAAGCCGAAGACACCCCCGCTGACATCTTTATTGGCTGAACCGATCGAGGCCGATAAAAGGAACTCACCTCCCTTGACGGAAACTCCTGTGAGATTTGAAGTATTGGCAACAAGATCAAGCGTTCCCGCTCCTGTTTTTACCAGTGTCCCGTTACTGATCACTCCGCTCAAAATCACATCGACTGTTTTGGATCCATTATCGACTTGAATGGTTCGTGAGGCGCCACCCAAGTCGATCCCATTTTGAAAATCAGTCGTGGCATCGGAAGTCGCATGGGAAAGAACGAGTTTGCCGGGATTAAAGTAAGTCGACCCCCAGACGAGGGTTTGCCGATCGTTTCCAATGTTCACACTCCGGTTAGCGCCATAGGCAAAAAAACCCGCTCCCGTGCCCGTCATTTGGACCTGTCCTGCTCCTACTCCTAAACTTTTGATGAAATTTCCGCTTCCCAAACCCAACTGCGCATCATAGTTATTTTGCTCACCACTGATCAAAAGATTTCCCGTTCCCAGTGCCCCTGCATGGGTCTGTAAAATCGATCCGTTGGCGATTTTTGTCTGACCCGTATAGGTGTTATTGTTGCTGAGCTCCAATACGCCCGCACCCTGTTTGACCAGACTTCCGACTCCCGTTGAATTGGAAATCGACCCCGAAATTTTGGCATCAATTATATTTCCACTTCCATTATAGCTGTAGACCGTTCGGGTTTTTCCGGCGAGGTCGATCCCGTTTTGAAAATCGATCGTGGCATTGGACTGCGGTCCGCCCAACATCAAAGCCTTGTTGTCCCCAACAAAAAAAGGATCCGCCCATTTTAAGGTATGCTTGTCCCCCCCAATATTGACGGCCCGGTTACCCCCATAGGCACTGAATCCTCCACCCCCCGAGAGATCAACCTGCCCCGCACCTCCGCCCAAGCTTGCGGTAAAATCCGCATAACCCAAT
>JAZKBH010000005.1:0-2171 GCA_040388725.1 Verrucomicrobiota bacterium | reverse complement strand
GCCTGATAAATTCGTTGTCGCCCTTAAAACCGAGGGCGAGGGAGTTGCCGTAAAATGAGAGTAAATATTTTCCAGTTTCATCGTTCAGTGTCATTTAAATTATTAGTTTATTGTTGTTGTTTCCTAAAATTTGCTGCAAGTGCCAGAAAAAATTCCAGCATCATTTTTTCGTCCCGAAATTCGATTTCCAAGATAGGAAGCTCGAACGAGGATTTCCATCCTTCCCCGGCATGGTCTTCTACATCACTGTAAGGAATGACCAATTCTTTTCCAAAGAACTCTTCCGCGAATGCCACTAAAGCACCTCTCGGTATTCTGAAATCATTAACTCGAATCGTCGCAATGTATTCCATTTGAGTGGCCACATCATCAACGACTTCCGACCTTCTTGTCAAGTTCTAATGCAATAAATCAAATACCCGAAACTCTGACCGCTGGCAAATGAACCATTCATCCGCCTTCACGTTAACCTTAACCTTCTCTTCCACCTTTGAAAAATCCTCTACTCCCTCGACGTGCATTATGTCCCCAGAATCCATCGTCACTTGGCTTGTCGTTTGCTTGCCTCGTTCTAAAACAATATAAACAATCTCACTTTTGCTCTGGAAACGAATCCGAATCATCTTTAACTTCGTCACCAAGCTCGATTCTGCCGGGCATTGGTCCGAGAAATTCTTTAAAATCCAAGTGTTCTTTTCCGTTGGCTTCACGGACAAACTCCTTGATGGCGTCAAAATGGTCCTGATGGATGACGTAGCGGCGGAAACTCCAGTTCCACAGTTCCATGACCATGTAGAAATAAGGCCAGAACGCGGTAATTTCCCCAATGACCTTGCTCGACTGTTTCGTTTTCAAAGTCCAGTAAAAAGAATTCAGGACAAGTAAATCAACGGAGTGGGCAATCCACGCCATACGAATGCTAAAAATACAGATTAGCGCCGCGATTAAAATCATCAATCCCATATTAGTCGGTTTTTAGCTTTTTTAATAGTCCGGGGTTCATTTCAAACTCCACATGAATTCTATCATGTAGATTATCAATTTTTTTCAGAGTTTCCGCTTCTTCCCGCTTGAATTTTTTAAGATTAAGTCTTTGGCCCCGGAGAATAAATCGCTGTTCCCTGAGACAACGCCCAAGAAAATTCAAGGTTCTTTTGGCGGTATATGTGTCAGACGGCTTTCTCGGAGAAGGTTGAGATGAATCAGCCATGCGATAAGTTACACTAAAATCAATTTGATTCTCGAAAATTTTTGGAATAGTCATGGGTCACTTCCATCGTGCCGTCAGAATACTCCTCCGTGATTCTGCCAAAGAATCGGCAGGCCGTGTGAATGGCCCAAGAACGGGCGTCTTTCTTGCCCAAGCTGGCATTATAGCCAACTGGAATGGGCGTGGTGGGAAATTCAACAAGATAACGAGTCAATTGCTTTTTCATGAAGTGGGGGATTTTACGTTTTTAGTATAGAAATCAAGTTCTTCTTTTTGTTCTGGTAGATAATAAAGAGAAACGCCGTAGCGTTCCGTATCGCGGCTGGAGCCCTCCGAAGTGAAGTAAAGCTCTGATTTAGACGCACGTTTGAATGTGGCCAGATAAAGCTTCTCCAATCGCATAAGCTCCTCAAATGCCTCCCGGTGCAAACGGGAGGTAAAAATGCTTTGACGTGACTGGGGCATTAGGAGGCAAGTTTATTGTCACTCGCGATAATCAGGACTGGCTCCTTCGTCTTCACGAGGGTGTTTGTGCTGTCATCGTCATCAGATTTGAAGAAGCGGCGCGGGACATTTTCCAACGTTTCACCGACCGTAGAGACCGGAGTCAATCGGCCCTTCCGGGAATTGTTATAAGAAAAAGCGGCCTTGTTAATGCGGTCTTTGATGGTGGCGGGACTGGCACTTTCCTCGATTTGAAGCACCCAGCCAACTAGATTTTCGGATTTAAGAATCCCCTTGGTGTCACTAGCCACGATGACGAATTGCTTTTTGGACTTGGGGCCGCTGGACGGCTCCTTCTTATCCTTTTCCGATTCCAATTGAAGCTTTTCAATGACCTTGCGACTATCCGCAGGGCTCACGTTAATTTCTTTAAGAGCTTGCGCTACTTTTGAGATATCGATTTTCATATTTTTATAAATTAGTCTTTCAATTCGAAACAAACTTTTTTCTCGGTGCG
>JAZKBH010000004.1:7754-16582 GCA_040388725.1 Verrucomicrobiota bacterium | reverse complement strand
TGATCCAACACCTACCGTCGGTACCGTCGGCTTGATTCCGAATGAAAAGATGATCACCACCTCGTTTTTCAAACAAATGAACGATGTGATCATCCTGATTGGCGGATGGGGCTGGGAAATCGCCGGTACGTCCTATTGCCAAGAAATCCATGGGCTCAAATGCGGATTTCCTCCTTCTTTGGATCTTCCGACCGAAAAGCGTCTTCATGATGGGGTACGTGCCTTGATTGCTGCCGGCCTTTGCCGCAGCGCTCATGACTTGAGCGATGGCGGACTCGGTGTCGCTTTGGCAGAATCCATCGTTGGAGCTCCTGCCGGATTAGGAGCCTCGATCGAAGTCAGCAACGATCAACGACTTGATATCACGCTCTTTAATGAGTCTCAAAGCCGTGCAATCGTCACCGTTCGCCCGAATGCCGTGAAAGAAGCCCTCGATCTTTTGGAAAAACAAGGGGTCACCGCTCAAATCATTGGAGCGGTCAGCTTTAAGCCCGAACTCGTCTTTGCTTTTGGAAATCAAAAAGTAATTTGGACACGCGCCGAATTGGATGCAGCTTATGAAGGAACGATCCCGAGCCTGATGGGACCTTCTTAAAGAACAAAGAGAAAAAACAAACATGAGCGACCCAATCAAACACGAATGTGGCGTGGCCTATGTCCGGCTACTGAAGCCCTTGTCGTATTACTACGAGAAGTACAACACACCACTGTGGGGTCTTTATAAACTCTATCTTCTGATGGAGAAACAACACAACCGAGGCCAAGATGGCGCCGGCGTTGCCTCTGTTAAGCTCAATGTAAAGCCAGGCTATCCTTATATTTTTCGCGCTCGTGAAATGAAGCGAAATCCTTTAGATCGGATTTTCGACGGGATCTTTAAAGATTACGCGAAGCTCGTGAAATCAGGAAAAGTTCATCCTGAGTTCGCGATGTCGGTCAAAGATCATTTTGATTACGGAGCAGAAATTTACCTTGGCCATCTCCGCTATGGAACCTCGGGCGGATATAACATCAGCTCCTGTCATCCTTATTTTCGTCGCAGCAATTGGCCGACTAAAAATCTCGTTCTCGCCGGAAATTTCAACATCACGAATAACGATGATTTGAACAACAATCTCGTCGAACACGGACAACATCCGATTTTCGATACCGATACTCAGACTCTTCTCGAAGAGATTGGCTTCCATCTCGATCAACAGCACGATCAACTTTATCGCGAACTCCGCGCCACCGGCCTCAAGGGATCGAAGATTGCGGAAACGATCAGCGAAAAACTCGATCTCGTTAAAATCATCCAAAGCGCCTCCCAACATTGGGACGGGGGCTACTCACTCGCAGGAATTGTAGGGAATGGAGATTCCTTTGCGATCCGTGATCCAAACGGAATTCGCCCCTTCCACTACTTTTTCAATGACGAAGTCATCGCCTTTGCTTCCGAACGCGCTCCTCTCATGACCGTTTTTGATCTCGAATTTGATCAAGTTCAAGAAGTGAAGCCAGGACAAGTGATCGTCATTAAGAAAAATGGAACGATGACAAAGGAACAGTTTAAACCTGCTGCCCAACAGCTTTCCTGTAGCTTTGAGCGCATCTATTTTTCTCGTGGGAATGACCAAGAGATTTATAAAGAGCGCAAACAACTGGGCGGCATCATGGCCGACCAAGTGGTCAAAGAAATTGGAAACGATTTCAACAATACCGTCTTTAGTTTTATTCCGAACACAGCCGAGATTGCTTATTTTGGACTCCTCGAAGAACTACGACTCCGCCGAAGACTCGAAGTCCGTGATGTTATTCTGAAAGCTGCAAAAGAAGGTAAAGTCACTCAAGAGTTGATTGATGAACTCATCATGCACGGGTGGCCTCATGCCGAAAAGGTGGCGCACAAAGATATTAAATTGAGGACTTTCATCAGTCAGGAAGATGGTCGAAATCAACTCGCCTCTCACGTTTACGATATCTCTTACGGCACCGTTTCTTCAAAAGATAATCTTGTCGTTGTCGATGACTCGATCGTACGCGGGACCACTCTCAAAAATTCGGTCATCAAAATTCTTTCCCGCCTCAAACCGAAGAAAATTGTGATCGCATCGACCGCGCCTCAAATCCGTTATCCGGATTGTTATGGAATCGATATGTCGCAAGTCGGCAAGTTTATCGCCTTCCAAGCCACGGTCGCTCTTCTTCAAGAACGAGGGCAAGACGAGATCGTCAAAGAAGTCTATCAAGATTGTATGGCTCAGTCGGATAAAGATCCTTCCGAGATGAAAAATCATGTCAAACGTATCTATGATTGCGTGACGGTGGACGACGTTTCTAAAAAGATTTCCCAATTAGTGACTCCGAAGACTCCGGATTGGAATGGCGAAGTGATCATTCTTTTTCAAACTGTTGAGAACTTGCATAAAGCTCTTCCGAAGCATAGTGGCGATTGGTATTTCACCGGCGATTATCCAACGCCCGGGGGATATAAGGCACTCAATCAAGCCTTTATCAATTACTACGAAAATTCGAATACCCGAAGTTACTAAAGAGCTCAAAAGTCATCGTCTTATTCCTTTGGGAGGGACGAGCGATGCGAGTCCAGCGTTTAGGACAATCTAGGATAATGCAATAATCCTTCAACGGAGAGCCATGCTGGCATATTCGAGAATCTCGATCCCAGGAAGTAGGAGATGCCAGAATCTGTCAGATTTTTAGAAAGCGAGTTGTTCAGGAATGATCCGAGATGATTTAAATCTCCTCGACTTCACCACTGGATGACAATCAATTCATCTTGGCTGATTGCCATCGCCTCTTCATAGGTCAGCCAACGTTCTTTATAGGCTTCACCCCAAGAATCCGAAATAGCGACTTCACGTGTCTCGGGATTGTAGCCGATAATCATTCGCATGTGACCTGCTGTAATATCTTTTTTCGGCAAATTTTCAGGCTTTCGAAATTCGTTCAACTTACTTTTCCAGGCAGACCAATCGGTAACTGACTTACGTTCGATCGAACGTTCGAAAATTTTTCGATCGTGTTCCCGATCGACAAAACAACACCAAAGAAGAGGAAGCCCTTGATCAATATATTTAGCGATATTTTTACTATTGATCTCCACTTTGGGCGATTGAATGGTACGCCCATAAATAGAACAGAGACTTTTAATGCTCTCCATCATCGAGAAAATCGAAGTCCCTCCTCCGATCATTGTTCCTCCTTTCATTGCCAAAAGGTAAAGATCACAAGGAATACCCAAATAACGAAGCTCCCGTTCAATCGTTGCAGGAACGCAATATCCTTTCGGTCCCTGATCGACCATCGGAATCTGCTGAATGACGTGATCTCCGTTCTCCCGTTTTTCCACACGAACCAATAACATCTCCTTCAGCTCTTCTTTATGAATTCGTTCAACCTTTCCATCATTTTCTGCCGCTTCAACGGGAAGAATACGAATCGATGCATATTCCTTAGGAGGCGCCGCCAACAAAATTGCGTGACCTTTCCAATCCCATCGCAAAATCCGTTCCATTTGAGCCCCCACGCCAAAACCTTCACTCTTCGGCTCTCCCAGGAGATGAGTCAGACGCTCAGAAATGGTATCGGCATCTTTTTTAATCGAAGCACCTAAAAGACGAACGGTTTTAATATCGACGCCTTCTCTTCGATCTCCCGTTCTTGCAGTATCGTTCGGTTTTCCTTCCTCGATATCCCCTTTGTTTGAAAACATGAGCGAGAGCTGCTGAACTAATCCTCGCTCGGCATAGAGTGCAAGGGAATAGGGTCTCGTTCCTAAAACAGAGACCGGAGGTTTTGCGTAAAGACGATAGCTCGCCAAAGTATCCGTTCTCGATTCTTCGGGCCAGCCGAGTCGCTTTGCGACTGCTTTTTCATCATCGTCCCACAAATTATCATCCTGAAAAAGAGGAAGTTCGAGAGCCTGATTTAATTGCGAAAAGCCGATGTCCTGGGCATGTATAACCGAAAAAAACAGCCCCATCCAAAAAAGTATGTGGGATTTCTTCATTTTTTCTCCGAGGACTTTTGATGATCAGGTTGAAATTCCAAAATATCACCGGGCTGACAATCCAGGTAACGGCAAATACTTTCTAACGTTGAAAACCGAATCGCTTTTGCCTTTCCCGTTTTGAGAATGGAAAGATTTTGAGGCGTAACATCGATCGCCTGCGCAAGATCGTTTAACCTTTTTTTGCGTTGAGCCAAAACGACATCTAAATTGACAATTATCGGCATGTTAAATGGTTAATTTCTGTTCTTCCTGAATTTTCAAGCCTTCTTCCATAATCCAACTCATTAGAAACAATAAAAAACCTGTCAAAAAAGTCACGAGAGGAAAATCGATCTCCAGTTGAATTGAGGCCGAATGAGAGGAAAACTCCATTAAAGATGAAAACCCAAGAACAAACTTTAAAAAAGCCCAACCGATCAATCCATAACCCATCCACTTGATATAACGGACCGTCTCCTTCTCAAAAATATTTCCTTTTTCAAATTGTTTAAATAAACCTGACAATATCCACAGGAGACCAAGAAGATAAAAAAGAATAACTGTCGTGCGCAAAATTTCTGTTTTCATTTTTTCAGCAACGACGAGAGGAATCTTTGCATTCAGCTGCGGAATCACATGCTCATCGGAGCTCTTGATAGCCACCGAAAAAGGCGTTAGGTCCTCCATCTCTATTATTTCCAATACGATCAACCGCGTATGGATGTTTTTCTCTGCTGAAAGAAGTCCAAAACAGGGAATCAGAATCATTTGCATTAAAAATCCCGCTCCCAGTAAACTGACAAAAAAACAACGAAAGGCTCGGCTTACGATTTGAATTTTTTTGATCCTTGAAAATTTTTGCATTCAGAGGACATACCAAAAAATTATTGTTATTCAACTATTTTTTAATGTTTATCGATAATTTAAATGGATTCGCGAAACACGCTCACTGATTCCACAAAGAATTTCATAAGGAATTGTTCCTGTCATTTCCGCAAGTTCTGACGCGAGAATAGTTTTCTTTCCTGAAATCCCCATGAGAACCACTTCGTCTCCCTCGCGAGCGTCGGGCACTTTGCTAATATCAACCAGGATTTGATCCATGGTCACTCGTCCTCGAATCGGAACTCGTTTCCCTCGTACAAGAACTTCACCGCGATTGGAAAGTAAACGAGGATAACCATCCGCATATCCTGCGGCCAACACCGCGATCCGAGAATCACGCGTTACGCGATAAGTTGCTCCGTAGCTTAATGTTCTTCCGACACTGACCGGATGAATCGCTGTAATTCGAGTCTTCCAAGTCATCACCGGCTTAAAAAGCTTCTGTTTTTGAGAAATAGGAGAATAACCGTAAAGAGAAATTCCAGGACGAACACAATCGAGCGCAATACGGTTTTCCCCAAAAAAACCCGCAGAGTTAGAGGCATGAATGAGTTTTCCTTTAAACCATGGAATGTATTGGAGAAACCGTCGCACTTGTTCTCGAGTGAGCGCATCATCGGAATCTGCAGATGCAAAATGAGTGTAAATCCCCGTTACTTTCAAATGAGAAAGCTGGGTAACCCGCATCAAATCCCTCTCGGCTTCTTCCCACCAGGAGCCTAGTCGCCCCATTCCCGTATCAATTTTAAAATGAATGGAGACCTTTTGACGGAGATGCCGAGCCATTTCATTGAAACGTTTCGCTTCCAAAAAAGAGGAGATGGTCGGAACGAATTTTTGCCGAACAATCACTTCGTACTCCTCGGGAAGAGCTGATCCCAAAATCAAAAAAGAACCTCGGATACCGTGCTCATGTAAAAAAAGAGCTTCACACGAGGAAGCCACCCCAAACCAACGAATACCGGATTTCTTTAACGTTTTTGCAATCGGAACTGCCCCATGGCCATAAGCATTGGCTTTGACAATTCCCATCACTTGGGTGGACTTCGGAATTCGCTCTCGAATCTTTTTTAAATTGGACCGAAGCGCTTGATGATCAATTTCAGCCCAACATCGGAGAATCGCTTGCTTTTTCATGTGCCCACCACCGGTTCTCGTAAATAAATAGGCTCGAGTGGATCTGTTGAAATCCATCCTTGGAAACTTGAATCCAAACTCAGAAAATCTTTTGCCGCAGGAATGACTTTTTCTGAGATTAACGGAACAGGATCGGCGCAGACAGTTTCGGTAAATTTGCTGACGAGTTCTTCCACGGAATCATTTGGAACGAGAAACGTTTCGCGCTCCATCTTTCCATTCGCAAAAATAGTGAGATAGCGCTCTCCTCGACGAGCATCGGCAAAAACACCGAGACGTGTGACATGCTTTTTTTGCATCGCGACCGACCACGCGCTACAAACTCCCACCACGGAACAAGATTTTGCCAAAGCAATGGCTTGCGCCGCTGCAATCGCCACTCGAATCCCCGAAAAAGAACCGGGACCGAGTCCCACAATGATTTGATCGATCTTCGCTTGTTGAATTCCGAGGGCTTCTAATTCAGGAAAAAGAGCGGAGGAATGCCGTTGATCGCCTTCAAATGAACGCGAGACAATCGATCCATCATCCGCTCGAAGCGCAACACTTCCCGTGTTGCATGAGGTATCGATTGCGAGAATGGCCATAAATAATTCGTAGGTATTGAACCAAATCCGCTTCGGGAGATCCAATCAAAAAACAGGAATACATTTTTACGCGAAGACACTAAGTTGCCCAAGTTTCTTCCCTTTAAATCTAAAGGCATTTTTTTATTAAAAACAATCTCCTGAATTTAGGGAGGAGACTTGGGCTGCTTTGCGGCTTCGCGTGAAACATTGCCTTTATCGGGTTCGTTCGATCTGCCGCGATTGATCTTCCAATATTCGAATTCTCCACCATTCCGTGGTTGCTGGAAGAATCGTCTCCACACGCTCGGGCCATTCGATGATCGTTACTCCGTCGGAAGGCAAATAATCTTCAATCCCAAAACGAATCGCTTCTTGTGCCCCTTCAATTCGATAAAGATCTAAATGATAAAGAGATAATCGCCCTCCGGCGTATTCATGCAAGAGCGTAAACGTCGGACTCGTGACTTCCCCCGAATAACCTAATCCGAAAGCAATCCCCTTCACGAAATGCGTTTTTCCTGCTCCCAGATCTCCCGTGAGAGCCAAAACTGCTCCGGGCTGTAAGCGAGGAGCAATAACCTCACTCCCCTTTTGGATCGTCTCCTCAACGCTTTTGCAAATGATCGTATCCATGGAGTAAAGTCCTCACGGGTTCCGGAATTACAAAGGTCTTCTTTTTCATGACTCCGATTTTTTGAAGGGGAGTTTTTAAAGTAAATTTTTTGAGCTTCGCCACTTGGGAGGGAGGAACGGTAAAGAGTAATTCGTAATCCTCTCCCTCTTGAAATGCTTGCTTAATATCTGCCCCTTTGGCTCGAGGAATTGCTTCGAGATCGAGATCAAAACTGAGATCGGAGGCATGCGCCAGCTTTGGAAGATCGGCTCCCAATCCATCGCTTAAATCCATCATGGAAGAAGCGATTCCTTTCTCCGCCAACCATTTCCCCTCGAGAACTCGAGGCTCGAAGGTGAGATGTTTTTGCTTAAGGGTATTGCCGAGGAGTCCCGTCACCCAAATTTCATCTTCTTCTTTTGCCGTTGAGCGAAGGACAGGAGCGTAGCCTTTTGTTTCGCCGAACAAAGAGATCGAAAGAAGAAGTTCTCGAGTTCGAGTCGTCTCTCCTCCCAAAAGTTCAATATTCCAATCCCCCGCTAATGCTGTGATTCCTTTATAAATCTTTTGAATGCGAACAGGTTGAAATCCACTGGGGAGTCCCAAAGTCACTAACGCATAAAGGGGAGTTCCACCCATCGCGGCAATATCACTCACTGCACGGGCAAGTGCTTTTCGTCCGATGAGAACGGGATCTGCCGTCCGTAAAAAATGAACCCCTTCGACGACCGCATCTGTTTTCAGAAGAAGTGAGGACCCATCTGGAGCTTTCCTCACCACTGCACAATCATCCCCTACTCCAACAAGTTCAGGGTCGCGAGGCTTCCACCCCTTAGTGAGGGATTGGATAAAAAGTTCTTCGGTCATTCAGGGAAATTATCACCCCTGAGGCAGAGAGGCACGGAGTATTTTTAAAAGAAAATTAGCGAGGGATATCTCGCTGAACGACAATCGTCCCAGCAATCTTATCACCCAATCTCTGCCTTTTCTCGCCAAAAATAAAAATCCAATCGATCCAGTTTAATAAAATTAACGTTAAATTTCTGATAAAAGATTGACGATATGAACACGGAGCCATTGTTTTTTCATCCACGACCGCGATATTAAAAACTTTTTTTCCCCAACTTTGTCCATTTTGAAAGCCATCTGAAAATAAAAGATATCCCGCATATCCCAACGTTCCCACGGCTAACGATAAGATCGTCGATCCCGAAAGAGGCAAAAGGAATAAAAGAATCCAAGCAATCACCCAACAAAATATCCCCACGAATCCTGCGCTTATTCCATCCAATAACTGCCCCATCAGCCTCGATGTTCTCGATGCGAGAAGTGGAGGAGAGAGTTCCATAGAGACCAGGTGAGAGATTTTTATTTCTTTCCTAAATCTTCAAGGAAAAAGCGAATCGATTTTTTGACCTCTTGGATCATAATATTCACCGAGAACATTCGTTCCACTCCCTTGCGAAGTTGTTTCATCGAAATGGAAGTATAATCTCCACGCCACACCAAAGTTTTACCGGAATCCAAAGCGTGAATCTCATAGCAAGTAAAAGCGGTGTAATAACCATTGCTGACATACCATTGCAAATCGATCATCTGAATTCCACCATCGGGAAGAGTCGTTTTATAAACC
>JAZKBH010000004.1:0-7631 GCA_040388725.1 Verrucomicrobiota bacterium | reverse complement strand
GATCTCCAGTTCCATCGACATCTTCGAGCTGCCAGTAATGTTGGCCATCATTGGGGTGGGATTTCACTTGCTCAAAAAGAGATCCAAATCTTTTTGAAACGCGGGGAAGTTCACTGAGGAGCGAGTCGACATCGCGAGAGACATCAATCTTTCCTTTTGGAGAATCATAAGAGGCCAGACCTTTTAATCCTTCCGCTTGATAGGATTTGAAACGTTGAGTCAAGAGATCCGTCCAAACACGATTCATCGCCGCTGCATCCATGGAACCTTTTTTCTCCATGATTTTGGAGATCTCTGCGCCGGAAAGATGAAGATTTCCATCATTCGGATGAACATCGCGAGTTTTATCCATAAATTTAGTCATGGAGCGAAGTGAAGGATTAAAGACGAGTTTTGAAAAATCGGGGTCTCCTGCAGCGGAAATTTTACCTTGAATAAAAACTCCTAAGTCTGAATAAGGAGTCTGATCCCAAAAAGCAATTCGATCGCTGACTTTATCTTGAGGCGCCGAGGCAATAAAGCAGGTCTCAGAAGAAATTCCCCGCTCAAAACTCATCAAGGATCCTTTAGCCGCTAAAATATCTCCCGGCTTTAAATTTTGAATCGCTCCCGCCTCAAAAGATGAAAAAGAGGCAACTTGATCCGGTGCGCCCGCCTCAAGGTTGAATAAGGAAAGAAGAATCAAAAAAAACGAAGCGATCGATTTTGTTTTCACAGAATAAAAGGTGGAGAACTCTTTTATAAAATCGAGTTAAAACGAAGCATAATTCGAGAAAAGAGATTAATTTTACAAAGAACCCACTCAAGCACCTAAAAACGCATATCCGACTTCGACAGAGGACTCTATTTCCCACTTCTTTGAATAGGAGAGCCTAGAAATTCTTTAAAGCTTTGTTTCTGAAAAGAGCCCGAAGTCCTTTGAAGGGCCTTCCCTTTGTCTCTGCTCCAACGACTTTTGGCTTCTAAATAGGCTTTTTCAAATGAGTCGTCTCCTTCGCGTTTTTTCTGATAACGCAACCACCTTATGTAGATAGCTCTTAGAAAGCAGGTCCATCGATCTCTGAGGTTTCTCCATTGAAACAAAAACTGGGAAACCAGAATAAAATGCCGGGCCTTTGGCGTCGTCATCGTCCCGTTTTCTCTGTGCCATACTTTGCTCTCAGGTTCATAAATAGAGGCCCACCCTCTGAGCCAAGCCCGGTACCCAAGATCTAAATCTTCTCCATACACAGGATAATAAAGCCGATCAAATCCCCCCAGTTTCATAAATTTCTCCCGATCGACAGCCATGTACCCTCCCGTGGGATAGAGTGTATACGATGCCTGAAGCATGGAATGATTATACTCCGTATAAAACCAGCCGTGATGCATTAAAAATGTCGCCGGACCGGAGGTGACCTCTGTTCCCTCCCAATTATAGGAAAGGGAGGTGACCGCAAAAACGTTTGGCTCTGAAAAATGTTTGAGTAGTGGACGAATAAAATGCGGATCGAGGCGGAGATCACTATTTAATAAAACGACCACCTCCTCTTCCCTTCTTTCTAAAAGCCAATTATACGAAAAAAGATAGTCATTCGCCGGAGCAAGGATGACTTCAACCTGAGGAAAATGCTCTTGAACCCAAGAGACATCGTTCGTTTTACTCTGATTATCTAAAACAAGAATGGGGCATTCTTCTCCATAAACACGAACGGCCTCAATGGCTGTCGGTAAAAGAATCTCAAGATGATGAATCCCTTCAAAGTTTAAAATGGCCAAAGCGACTTTCATTTTATGCCACTTTTAATCTTTTTGAAATCTCATCATTCCAGTTGCTTTCTGGATCTGTTTTTTAAAAAGAAAGAGAAGTGCCGAAGTATATCCGAGGGAAAGCATCCACGAGAAAAAAACGTCACTTGGATAATGAGAACCCAAGTAGACCCGATTCCAGGCCATGAAAAGAGCCCAAAGGTAGAGCCATCGATATTTTTTCCCATAGAACGCTACCGCAATCATGACCAAAGCAACGTTATTACAGACGTGACCCGAAGGGAAAGAACGCCCATCTGTCACTTCTTCCGTCGGGTGGGAAATCAAAACATTCTCACGCGTGACTAATCTCACACCTTCCACCGTTTCATGCGGGCGGGGTCGATGGATCGCTTTTTTAAGACTCGCGACGAGAAGGCAATCTCCCAATAAAAGCGCCAACCCCATTAATAACAAAAACAAGCGCCCGCGCGCTCCCCCTTTCCAAAGCAGACCAACCCCTAGCAGTACAGCAGGTAAAACATAATTTCCCGGAGCCGCCATTCGTGGAAAAAACCAATCTAAAAAACCATTCGCCAACTTCTGATTGAGAAGTTGAAGAAAAAAAAGATCGAGGTGATGAAACCACTCCATGCGAAAAACAATATTCTTCCGCTCGTAAAAAGCGACCCTCTTTTCATCTTAAAGTATTTCTAACGGAGGAAAACCAAACTCGACGACCACACCTAAAAATATCCTTTTCTTCGCGCTTCATTCTCTATGCATGGAAATCAAATACTCTCTTCAGACGATTCTTTCGGTGTTTCAGGCGAAGTCTCCTTCATTTTTTCAAAGTAAAAAATCCCATCAAAAGATCGGATCTCCACCAACCCGTACGACTTTGCCACTCGAATGTGATAAAGATCAGCAAGTCGGTGATGCAGTTTCTTTAAAACTTTTCTGAAATTTTCAGGAAGAAGGCCGCTTTTGTAATGATTACAGGACCGGCAGGCGGGTTTTTTATTTTCAACCGAATCGCGTTCCAGGCCATTCTTTTTTCTTCGTCTCAGCGGGAGATAATGATCGACCTGCATTTCTTGAATGAGAATCGATGTCCCGCAATACGCACAACGACCTCCGTACATTCCATGGATGAATGTCCGTTCCTCTTTCTTCGTCATACGCCGATACTAAGAGATCTCTCCATGAGATCCAATCTGATTTTAAGGCCGGGAACGAAAGGATTATTTTTTAGGAACTTCTTCTTTGACCTCTTGAGGAGAATTGACCGCTTTTGCCTTAGGCACTTCAATCGGAGCAACAACCTCCGTCGCATTTGTCGTAGAAGTCTCTTGCGCTACACCGAGCGCCTGATTCACCTTCGCAATCGCTTCCAAACGGGCCTTCGGATTATTCCAAATTTTGATCCGACGCTGAATTCCATCATTATCCTGATAAAACTTGGGACGATAAATGTAAATTTGATCGGATTTTGCGTCGAGAGGAATCGGCGTCCAATACGTCGGAAGACTCATCGTGGTATAGTATGCAATCTTCTCCTCGGCCTTTGGCTTATCCTTATCTTTGCTTTTCTCCATGGGCTTTGAAACATTTCGACGCTCCACCGGTTGCGCGTCAGGATAGCCAATGGGATCAGGACCCGCACGAGCTATGACTCGATAGAGTTGAATCTCATGGGAAAGCGCATAGGAATCATTCAAAATCTCCTTGGCCGCGGTTCCCGTCACGGCGGTCGCGCGAGTCATCGGTTTCCCAAAATCTTCCCGTTTCACAAAAACCCACTCCTCCGGATGAGCGACACGTTTCTCTTCACTCTCAACAAAGTCTCCGAGTTTATTCAATGGAGAAGGCCGCCAGCCAATGTGCGTTTTCGTTCCGCGCCAATCGACGGGGTTCGTGTGCCATTCTCCGGAAGGGAACCACGTCCAAAAGCCCGATTCGTCCCGTTTCCAATATCCATAGTGAGTGGTGACCCACTGATGCGGTTCATTTCCGATCCAGAACCAACCATAATCCGAATAAACCCAATGTCCTTCCGTCATCGGAATCCAATCGGGCGCACAAAAAGGTTTATAAACATAGGTCTGACCCGGAACAGACTCGACCCACGCTCCATAAGGATTTAAGAGGTCCAGAATAGTATCAAAGTCGGCATTCCCGCGCTCTGTAAAAGGAGCGATGGCTCCCATGAAAAGCCACGCCGAAAGAAAAAGCGATTGCATTCCCTTACCTTGACGAATCGAGATTGGTTTTCAAGAACGCTTCTGAACTGTCGCGATATTGTAACAAAACATCCGCTCAAAAAACACTCAAAGCCACCCGATATAATCTCTGCAGGGACGAGCACTGCGAGTCCTTAATATTACCAGACAAAGGACTCTCCCGCATGTGCGCATAGGCGTCAATTTAAGAACAAATACAATGGAAATACAAAGAGAGAGGTCGCAGAGGAGGAAATGAAAAAACTTTAGCATCGATAGCAGGATGAAGAGGATAAAAATTCAGAGTTTTTTTCATTTTTATCGAGTCTTCGAGCTCCGATAAGTCGAAGGGGCTTTCATTATTAAAATTTTCATGATCCTCCCCATCCTGTTATCGATGCAAATACTGTAATTCGCTTAAGCTGAATCCTATGCGCATGCGCGGGATGGTCCCTCCAATTCATTTATGCCGATATTCGCTTTACTCCGCCGACAAAAACTGTGGATGCTTCTCTAAAAACGAAGCAACCTCGATAGAGGTCCATTTTTCGTCAGGCGAATTTGTCAATGGCCCCGGTGCACCGCTTTTCGCCACTCGTTGAAGCCAACTTTTTTCGAGAGGATTTTGTAAAATAGATAAATGCGACCCTACGACCGTTGTCTCCTGCTTCTCTCCCGTCGCAGCTCCCTTCCCCACAAACCATCCTGCATAAAGAAAGGTCGTTCGAACCGAGGTTGAACGCGAATAACTTGTCAAGAGACAGGGATCATCGGTCACTCGTTTTCGTAAATGGGAAAAAGTCTCGACTGTCCATAACTCCGGATTCGATGCCGGCGAATAAGGATCAAAAATAACGGACTGAGGTGCTGGAATAGAAAGATCAGAAACCGTTTCTCGAAAATCCCCCGATTGAAGGCGCCATGTGACATTTTGAAAATGAGCGACCCCTTTTTCTAAAAAAGTTTTTACCAAAGCTTCCCATCCTTCAAAATATCCTAACGTTGTTGCATGCTCTAAAGCAAAATGGAGTGCTTCCATCGATCGATCAAAACTATAAACCTCAATCGGCACTTTCGTCACTTCTCCGTCTCGAAAAGATTCTAAAATCGCGATCGCGTTTGCCGCCGCGCCTAATCCGACATCCCAAATGATGAATGGCATTTCACGATTCTGATTCGCTCGCTCGATAAACCGATGCTGAACCACATGAAGTCCCCGCGCTTCAATCATCGGTCCGACGACCGGGTGAAACGTCTCGTTATACCGCAACGACCTTAAGCTTTGAGCCCCTGAAGTGACTTTCACAATTTCAAACTCTTCGGGATTCATAATCAAAAACTAAAAAAGAATTAAACCGCCAAGAAAAAGACAAAGGCCGCCAAGAGAAGAAAAAAATCTTTGTTTTCCCTAATTTATCCAAAGGATTTTCTTGGCGTTTCTTTGCCTTTCACTTGGCGGTTAAAACCTCTTTTCTTAAAGCTTCAACGCCTTGAGAATCGATTCTAGATTGGAAGGCACCACGGTCACCGTATTCGATGAAACATTGATCGCTGTATCCGGATCTTTTAATCCATGACCCGTGAGCGTTGCTGTAATCACACTTCCCGCAGGAATTTTCCCTTCGCGATGAGCCTTGATGATTCCCGCCGCAGAGGCCGCCGAAGCAGGCTCCGCAAAAATCCCTTCACTCTTCGCTAACAGTCGATAGCCATTCAAAATTTCTTCGTCGGTCACTTTATCAATTTGACCTTTCGATTCTGCCGCTGCCTTTTTTGCCCCGTCCCAGCTTGCAGGATTTCCAATTCGAATCGCCGTCGCGACAGTCTCCGGATTTTCAATGATCCGATTGTCAACAATCGGAGCAGCACCTGCCGCTTGATATCCAAACATGTGAGGAGTCCGGGTTGAAATCTTGTCTTTAAAATATTCCTGATACCCGCGCCAATACGCCGTGATGTTTCCGGCATTCCCAACTGGAAGGAAATGAAAATTCGGAGCATCTCCTAAAAAATCACAAATTTCAAAAGCGGCTGTTTTCTGTCCTTCGATACGAACGGGATTGATCGAGTTCACAATCTCGATTCCGGGTTGTCCACCCAACTCACGCACTAAGCGCAAGGCTTCATCAAAGTTTCCTTCGATTGCCAAAATCTTCGCTCCATACATAATGGCTTGCGCGAGTTTTCCCATCGCAATTTTCCCATTAGGCAAGATCACCGCCGATTGCATTCCTGCTCGTGCCGCATAAGCGGCTGCGGCCGCCGAAGTATTTCCTGTGCTCGCACAGACCACCACTTGGGCCCCGTGCTCTTTCGCTTTGGAAACGGCCATCGTCATTCCACGATCTTTAAAAGAACAGGTTGGATTTAATGCTTCGTACTTAAAATAAATATCCGCTTCCAGTCCAATCGCTTTCGCAAAATTGGGAGCATGAATGAGAGGAGTATTTCCCTCCAATAAAGAGATCACGGGGGTCGCCGCCGTGACCGGTAAACGGGAGCGATAACGCTCGATAATGCCTTGCCATTTCATTGTGAAAAATCCTCCACGCGCAACCAAACTGCGGGCGCTTTGACGACGTTCAATCCTTCGATTTCTCGAACAGCTTGAACAAATTGTTTCTCTTTTGCCTCATGCAACATGATGATTAAAGGAACCGCATTCTCTTTGTGAGTCTCGGGTTGAATCACGGAAGAAATGCCAATTCCATTTTTCCCTAAAACCGCAGCCACTTGCGCTAAAACCCCGGGCTTATCTGCAATGCTCAATCGAAGATAGTAACGTGTCGAAATTTCTTCGATCGGAAGAACCTTACTGACCAACGCCTGACAAGGCTTGGTCGCTTCCACTTTTCCTTTCGACGTCGCGATCTCCGCAAGATCCGCCAGGACTGCACTCGTTGTTGGAGCTTCGCCCGCACCTCGGCCGTAAAAAAGAGTATCCCCGACCACATCTCCTCGAAGACAGATCGCATTAAAGACGCCATCCACGGATGCCAACACATGCGTCAAAGGAATCAGGGTGGGATTCACACGGATTTCCAAAGCTTGATCTTGATCATTTTTAATGATCGCCAAAAGTTTGACTTCGTAACCGAGTTGGCGGGCAAAAACAATATCCTGTTGCTGGATTTGACGAATCCCTTGAGTAAAAAGATCTTTCTCCGGAACCCAAACTCCATAAGCCAATGCGGCTAAGACCGTGGCTTTATGAGCGGCATCGTGTCCATCGACGTCGAGAGCTTCTTCTGCTTCTGCGTAACCGAGGCGTTTGGCATCGACCAAAACATCTTCATAACTCCGCTTCTGATCCCGCATCGTCGTTAAAATATAATTACAGGTCCCATTAATAATGCCATGGATCGATTTTATCCGATTGGCGACCAATCCTTCTTGTAAGGCCTTCAGGATCGGAATTCCTCCCGCCACGCTTGCTTCAAATAAAAGTTTCTTTCCCTTCTGATGAGCAATTGCCAAAAGCTCTGCGCCATGCGCCGCTAAAAGGGCCTTATTCGCAGTCACAACATGCTTGCCGGACTGAAGCGCACTCGTCACTAAAGCTTTCGCCTCTTCAACGCCGCCCATGAGCTCCACAATAATTTCAATGTTGGGATCCGCGACGAGCTCTTTCCAAGAAGAGACCAAGACGCTTTCAGGAACTCCTTTTTCAATCGCCTTCGA
>JAZKBH010000003.1:0-6611 GCA_040388725.1 Verrucomicrobiota bacterium | reverse complement strand
TCTGCTGATTATACAGGCTACTGAGATATTCTTTTTGGCTCGCAAAAATATCAAAGCCTAACGAGAGACGTTGATTCATGAACCAAGGCTCCGTAAACGAGAGCAAGAGATCTTTACGCTTCAAACCGTATTGAACACGAGCGCGGAACTTTTGACCGGCCCCTGTAAAATAAGGGAAGTTTTGAATATCGAAGTTTCCTTGTTGGAACTCCACAAATCCGAGCAAGCTTTCCACGGAACTAAAGCCCGCACCGAAAGTCACTGAACCTGTTCTCTTTTCTTCCACGGTCACGACCATGTTTTTGCGATTCGGAATGTTTGTATCTTGGGAACTGATATCCACTTTCTCGAAATAACCCAAATTCTGCAAACGACTCTTACTTGCGTCACCACGAACGCTGTCATAAACATCGCCGGGAGCCAAAGCCACTTCACGACGAAGAACTTTATCCTTCGTCTTGTTGTTTCCTTGAATGACGATCTTATCGACAAAGGACTGAGGTCCTTCGTTCAAGGAATAGACGAGATCAATACGGCCACTTTCCACATTCGCTTGACGCTCAGGATTGACGTTGGCATCAATATAACCCTTTTCTCCGTAAAGATCTTTGATCGCCTTTACATCGGCTTCCATCCCTTGAGGAGAATAAACACCGGCTTCACCCATTTTAAGACGAGCACGGATTTGAGCATCGTTAAAAAGTTGATTGCCCTTAAATCCAACGGTACCGACTTTATATTGAATTCCTTCAAAAACAGTAATGGTGAGGATCAACTCCCCTTCTTTAGGATATTCGTTTTTAACATCCTTAATCTCCATATCGATGTAACCTTTGCTCTGATAGTGTTCTTTGAGCTTTTGTTTATCATCTTTAAATTGTTCTTCCTTCATCACCCCGGATTTGGTGATCCAAGTGAGCCAATCTTTTTCTTTGGTCTTTAAAACTTTTTGAAGTTCTTCGGTTGTAAGATTTTTATTACCGATAAATTTAATTTCGGTGACATAACCCTTAACCGACTCATTGATCGAAAAAGTGACAACCGCGCGACCGAACTCTTCGTTCACATCGACTTTATAGGTGATCTCTGCGCGGCTGAATCCTTTGTTCCGATAAAGCTCTTTGATTTTATCTGAGTCTTCTGAAATTTGTTGCTCACTCAAAGCATCCCCGACTTTGGATTTCACTTCTTTGCGAACTCTTTTTTCGTCTAATTTTTTAGCCCCATTAATAACAATTTCTTTAATCAAAGGCTTGGGTTGAACAATCACAACAACTTTGACTCCGTCTCCTAGAGGTTCATCCGTAATACGGAGATTCGTGAAAAAACCGGTTGCATATAGATTTCGAATATCTTCTTCAACAGCAGCAGGAGAATAAGGTTGTCCAATGGTCGTACGCATGTTCGAAAGAATCACACTGCGATTCACGGACTTTGGTCCCACGTATTCGATTTGGATTTCTTTGACAGAAGGTCCTTGTTGGACATTCGTATTTGCAGAAGGAGCTTCTACTAATTTTTTCTCTTTCGGAGTCGTCGCAGGACCTACTTCCTGAGCTCCCAAAAATACGAGAGAAATAATGAAAGAAAAAAGAATAGCGATCGCTTTCTTTGCTTTCATTTGATTGATCCGACTTATTCCAGAAATAAGTTTCAAAACTCACCTTTACTGTTTGATTTTGACTGACTTGCACATGACTTTGGCAAATCTAATTCGCCGCTGACTTTGGAGATGAACGATGGCAAGGTCAAGCGAGAAAACAAAAAGCCCCAAACTCTTGTTTGGGGCTTTCTATTTTTAAATTTTTGAACCGCTTATTCAGCAGATTTCTTCTTGCTCTTCTTCTCTTCAGCAGGAGCTTCGTCCTCTGCTTTTGCTTTTCCCTTGTACCCCTTTTTATCTTTTCCAAATTTGACTTCGGTTTTTTCAGGAACGGGAGCTTCAACGATAATCTTTACCTTAGCACTGACTTCAGAGTGAATCTTGATTTGAACTTCGTGTTCACCTGCGGTCTTAATCGGCTTGGCGAGATCGATTTTCTTTTTATCGATTTCAAAACCAGCGGCTTTGAGCTTATCGGTAATATCTTGAATCGTGATCGATCCGAAAGCTTTATCTCTGTCACCCATCAAGAGAGTGAAATTCAATTTTACTTTGGAGATCTTGTTCGCTTGCTCTTGAGCATCGTTCAACTCTTGTGCTTCGCGTTGAGCACGTTTTTTCTTCAAGAGTTCCACTTGCTTTTTGGATGCCGTCGTGGCTGGCGCAGCCATCCCACGGGGAAATAAAAAGTTGCGTGCAAATCCAGGACGAACCTTAACGATATCCGCTTCGGCGCCCAATCCTTCGATCTTTGTGTTTAGAATGACTTCTACGGCCATATACTTCCTTCTTTTATCTTTTAGTTAAATATTTTGCGTTATAGTGCAGGGATTAAAATGGGATATCATCCGCAGGATGACCTTGATCAAAATGATCGTCATGTGGAGCGGAAGAAACACGACTTGGAGCCGCGGACTCATGCGATCCATTTCCTGGACCACCTGCTCCTTGCTTCGGACGACCGAGAAACTGAATACGCTCTGCACGAACACGAAGTCGGCTCCGTTTTTCACCTTCTTTGGTTTCCCATTGATCCAATTGAAGACGTCCTTCTACAAAAACAGGAGAGCCTTTTGTTAAAAACTCTTTACATGTTTCCGCTTGGCGACCCCAGGTGACAACATCGACATAACAAACTTCCTCGCGGAGTTGTCCGTCTTGCGCCTTATAGGATTGGTTGATCGCCAGAGAAAGATCTCCGACTGCAGTTCCCTTAGGGGTATGACGGACTTCCGGATCTCGAGTGAGATTTCCCATCAACATGACTTTATTTAGATCCGGCATATAGTTCCTAAGCGAGCAGTCTCAGTGAGTGGATTAAGCCGAGACTTCGGCGAGTTCTTCTTTTTGGAGATAGAACTGACGATAGACGACAGGATTCAATTTCAATTTCTTTTGCAAAGGAGCAATTTGAGCGGGATCCAATTGAAAAAGGATGTTGGTATAAAAACCAGCATCAAGATCGCCCGCAACGCGTTCGAACTTTTTACGATCCATCTTTTGAGTTCCTTTAACCTTGCCACCAAGGGAAGTGATCTCTTTTTCAACGGAAGTCAAAGCTTCCTTCAAACCATCTTCTTTGCCTTGGATATCCAAGATAAACAGACCTTCATAAAAATTCATAATTCCTCCATTTTTCGGTTAAACTTGTTCATCGCTTTCTCCAATCCCTCGGACTGGCAGCAATCAACCGTCTCAACCGCTCGATCTATCAATCGTTCGACTGCCTCTTTTTGATTCGCAGTAAAACTTTGTAGAACATAATCTTCCAGTGGACGATCTTGCGGGCATTTTCCAACGCCACACCGAATCCGGACATATTGCTGAGTTCCCAGCACTTCTTCAATGGACCGAAGCCCATTATGTCCTCCACATCCCCCTGATGCTCGAATCCGAATCTGACCCAGATCCAATTCCACATCATCCACGATCACTAACACATTTTCAACTGATAACCGAAAGTAGCTGAGCCATTGTTGGAGAGGTTCCCCACTCCGATTCATGTAGCTCTGCGGCTTTAAGTATGAAACTCCCCGATGTTTTCCCATCTGAAGAGTGGCCCATGAGACTTTTTGGTATTCCCAACCATCCCGTGAAGCCAGCCGATCCAAAACCCGAAAACCGATATTGTGTCGAGTATCAACGTACTTCGAGCCGGGATTCCCCAATCCGACAATACATTGAAACGACACAGACGATTATTTCTTCTTGGAATCTGCCTTCGCTTTATCCGCTGCAGGAGCTGCTGCGGCATCTGCTTTCTTTTCCTTAATCGCTTCAGGCTGCTTGACTGCAGCACCTGCTGCTGCAGGAGTTACCTCTTCTTCAGCCGCAGGAGCGATGACGGAAACAACAGGAAGATCTTTAGGATTCAAAACAGTCACGCCTTCAGGAAGAACAACTTCTCCGACGTGAACGGATTGACCCACTTCGAGCTTCGAAACATCCACACGAATGACTTCAGGAAGATCCTTAGGAAGACATTCGATACGAAGGTGACGCATGAACAATTCAAGGAGTCCACCTTGTTTGAGACCGACAGGCTCACCAAATTCGACAACACGAACTTCTGCATGAAGCTTTTCGTCTTTCGCGACTTCATGAAGATCAACGTGAATCACGTAATCTTTAACGGGATCGACTTGGATTTCTTGGATCAGCGCCAAGTGCTGACCTTTCTTTCCTTCGTCATCCAACTCTAAGTCGATCAACAAATTTCCTTCTGTCGATAAGTGTAAAACGGGGTTGATATCTTTAATTGCGAACTGGACCGCACGGCTTCCCTTTTTGCCATACATGATGCCGGGAATGAGCCCTTGGCCACGAGCTATTTTCGCAGCCTTGGTTCCGATTTGAGAACGCACAGATCCTTTTAATGAAACGGTTTTTGCCATAATTTCCTATTTTTTAGA
Organism: Verrucomicrobiota bacterium; assembly: GCA_040388725.1. Classification (GTDB taxonomy): domain Bacteria; phylum Verrucomicrobiota; class Verrucomicrobiia; order Methylacidiphilales; family CAMAQI01; genus CAMAQI01. The sequence continues at coordinate 2,096 of JAZKBH010000003.1, read as the reverse complement.
TGAAAGCTTGTGACATTGGCGAAATCAACTCCCGCCGTCAAATGAAAATTATAATAAATTTCGAGGGATGAATGGAATACTTCGGATCATCTCCCGAACCTTAAATCGATCGGGCGTAAATGGGGAGGCTCCAAAGAATAACAAAAGAACAAAAACACTTTGGGGGAAGATGATGGTGAAAGTGAAATACGAAAAGATGTGAAATAAAGCGACTCCCACGGCCCAAGCCCGATGCCAAACAGGCCTCGCCACAAACCAAAGCGATGCAAATTGGAGGTAAAAAGCCCCTAATAAAAAGATCCACGTCGGGTAAGGATGTGAGACAAACCAAGCTCCGAATAAACTATCTGTATTGGTTTGGAGTAAGCGCTCCGCCACAATATAAGACATCGCATAGGGGTGAAGGGGACTCATTTCTCCGTTGAATAGATGAAGAAAAATCCCTCCGATCTTCCCTATTCCTGCCATCGTATAAGTCAGCCCGATTAAAAATTGAATCGCAATAAAGAGCTGTATTACCCGTTGCCGCCCCATTCTTCCTTGAGTACATGAAGGAAGAAATATCAGTAAAAATGAGATTAAAACCCAATGATGAAGGCTATGTCCGATTTTTCCAAAGGAATTATTGAAAGCCGCAAAGAAGAAAAATCCAAGAAAGGCCCAGCCCCGTGCCCAACGTTTCTCCGTAAAAACGACTGCCATGACAGCACCGCTGAGCCAAAGGACTAAAATGAAAAGAATACCGGATCTTTGATCAACCGATGAAAGCCATGAAACAGGCCATAAGGGATCTGCTTTTCCTCGTCCCAAATAGCTTTCCCATTCGGGAAGCTGAAAAGAAGCATGCAAAACCATCGCCGCGTAAAATGCACGGATCAACGTTTGAATTTGGGAAAACTGTATGCGCTGACGAAGAAAGACCGATCCCTCGCTTTCATGGAGAGTCCCTCCTGAAAAAAACTCTCTCCACTTTTTAAATACCATTGTTTTCATTCTTTCCCCTTTTCAAAAAAACGAATGGAATCCGATTCCATCTTCCCGGTTTGATACCGTTCGACGGGATCATAGGTCAATTTAATCAACTCATAGCGTTGAACACGGATAATTTGGTTTTGTTCAAAAACTTCTCGGGCCTGCTGCAGCCATTGATCATCATGAAATTCGATCGCTCTGCCCATATCTTGGATCAGTTTATTTGCTGAAACCGATTTTGGATTCGAATAAAGTGCAGCCTCCGAAAACATCAAAGGTTGAGGTAAATCGACGTTATCTGCTCGGTAAATTTTGATCGTATAGCGAACATGATGTTTTTGGGGAACATCCGCAAAAAGAAACCAAGAAAAAATCGGAAATTTCTCGTTGCTCTTTTTCTTTTGAATATCAAAAGTTAATATTCCGGCGATCAGGTAGGCAATCAAGCCCACTATCATGCATCCCCAAATCTTCCGATAGGTCCTCATTAGCCATGGAGTAAACGGTAAAAACCGTCTCCAATCAACTCTTATGATCGACGGGAAATTGCCATTTCCATGCAAGCATTTTGAGGTTTCCACAAAAAACGCCATTTTTTGAGAGCCCACTCCCCCGCATAATCGACTCCAATTCGAGGAGTCACCTCAATTTCACGAAGGGGAACCGCAATTCCGTGATCTTCTACCCAGATTCGATTTCCTAAAAGAGAGATTCCGTTGTCTTTCATCTGAATCCCCATCGATTGAGAAAGCTTACCTGGACCATCCGACCAGTTTTTTTCGCGGATACCTTTCCTGTTTTTGGATACGATTTCCCGCCCTTCGGCAATCTTCACTCCCCGAATTAAAACGGCTTTCGGTTGATCCGATTCCCCGGTTACAAAATTTAAAAGCGGATGGATTCCGTAGCAAAGATAGACATAGGCAATTCCTCCCTTTGCAAAGAGATTCTCTGTTCGGGGAGTTCGTCGCCCCGCGAATCCGTGACACGCCTTATCTTCGACCCCGCCGTAGGCTTCTGTCTCCGTAATCCATCCCGAAATAATTCCTCGCGCCGAACGAACGCAAAGAAGCTTGCCTAAAAAATAGCGAGCTCGATCGACCGGATCGGAATTCTCGTACCCC
>JAZKBH010000002.1:0-12316 GCA_040388725.1 Verrucomicrobiota bacterium | reverse complement strand
GGAAGTTAAAATAGGGAGGGCCAAGCGATGCGCGGCCTTGACTTTGAGAGGGAACAAAAGCATGGCCTCGCATCGCTTGGCCTCCCTTTCTATCCACCAAAAAGTTTTGAATTTTAGGTCGAAAAACGAGTCTTCATGCTCGATCTGGGTTAAACTTCATTCCCCACTTTCGGGAGGAGCGACTTATTCCCCCCCGTAGACCCGAACCGTTCCCGCAATGGGATCAATTGAAAAAGTATAAAAATACTTCAGCTGCTGAGGTTCTTTCTCCGCATCAGCTTCATAAATCGCTGTTAAATGCCATTTTACATTGGCCCCCACAGGAAGATCCGTCGCTCCATTGGCGTGAAAACGAAAGAGGCGACAATTTACATTCTGCAATCCCCTCACCTCCGTCTCTTCAGAACGAATCTCCTCAGAAGTTAAGAGAGGCGAAAGCTCTGCATTTTCCGAGAAAATAACTTTTTCAGGAAGAGAGGTCATTTTACCGAGAGGAGTTTTTTCTTTCTCACCCACGATAAAAAGACGGATCGCTCGATAAGCCTCTCTATTTCCCTTTTCCGGGTCTTTGTAGGATAAAATCTGAACCTCCACCTCACAATTTTTTGTAAGAGCGGTTTGCCTTCCTAGGGTCAATTGATCCGCAATCGTTCTTCCCACAAATTTGAACTGTGAGTTTTTGGTGAGCTTTTGAAATCCAATCACCGATAGCGATGAAAGCACTCCAATGATGGCAAGGACCACCAACAATTCTACTAGGGAAAATGCTTTTTTTGATCGTTGCTGAAAAAATGACTTTTTTATAAATTTCATATTCAAATTATTCATTTAAGGACTGAGCTGCTTTGATCTGATCACTCGGAAATGGTAATAATTACTAAGCGGCGGTGCATCTTTTTGAGTCACATAATCCGGGATCGTTTTATCATCCAAATCTAAATATCGTTCGATCATCGATTCCCCACGATATTCACTCACGATTCGATTTTTATCTTCTTCCCAAATTTCAGGATGAGGATCTTGCTTCGACTTTGCCAACATTTGAATACGATAGTAAACCGTGTACGTATTCGATTTCGTGGTGAGATGCGCATAAATCCCTGCGTAAGGCTGTTCTCGAATGTTGTCCGGGGTGACATCTTTATCCTGCCACCACGTATTACGAGCATCGTAACTACTTCCTTGTGGAATTAATGAAATATCGCAAATTTCAGAGGGTGATCTGAAAATATCCCCTTTATTAAATCGCTCTTCGAATCCTTTGAGCGTTTCAGTGGAGTTAATAGGGAATCGATAAACATCTGCAGAGGGAGAAGAACCGATGGTAAGGGGGCGCGCCGTCTGCACCTTTGTCGTGGGAAGCCCCGTCATCAAATAGGGCTTTAAGACGGCCCTCAATCCCATATCTCTTTTCAGATATGTAAAGGGGATGATCTGGTAATTCATATTGATTTTTCCATCGGTGGAAAAGGCTTCGGTGATCGGATAGGGATCAACGACAGGCATTTGAAAAAGATCTAAAATTAAGTGATCTTTGGGTGATTTTGTGAGGGAGTAATGATTAGACCCCGCATTTGGATTTGCGCAAAAGAGCAATGTTTGCCATGGCCGATTCTCAAAAACTCCCGTAGGCAACGAACCAAACATGACAGCCGAAGGCATCATGACATAGGGATTTAAATAAGAGCCAGATCGCGGAACAGGATAATTTTCAGTATAGAAATAAGGAGCGACTGTTCCATCATTGGCCATCATTCCTTCGTCCGGCAATCCAATCCATCCCCCATCTAAACCCGACCAGCCTGCAGACCCTGAAAAATCTCCTCCCGATTTCCAATTGGAAATCGTTATCGGATTCACTCCGGTTCCCACCCATGGATTCCCTCCCGGTGTTGCGATCCACCAAAGATTGGGAGGAACAGCGTCTCCATAAGAACACCCGACGGTACTACTTAAAGTCGCTGCATATCGAGGAATCGTAATATCACTCGGAAATAATTTAGTGGTTAAATTACCTGTAGATATAGAGGCATTTCCAAATCCCCGCATCACATTTCTATTCGGAAGACGAAAGGTATGAGCCGATCCTACCAAAGTCCCACTATTATCTGCCGAAAGAGGGGAAGGATTTGCTACCGTTCCGTAATTCGGATGCTCCTGATATAGATTATCGGCAGCATTGACTCGAGGTCTTCCACCGGGGATACGGAGATCTCCATTTTTAATTTGAACCATCCGTATCGTGTCACAGGTATCATTGTTGACTCCATAACTTTGACCCGGAGTATTTGAATTTGCCTGCGATCCTCGCGGAAGAAAATAATCAAAGCAAGCAGTAGCACTCGCATATGCCTGACGACAGATCGCCGGAGCACTTGCCCCTCCCGAATTCGGCTTTGACGCAGCGCTCGAGTAAAATCCTTGCTGTTGAACGAACCGTGTCGTGGCAATCAAAGGATCCGCTCCGGCAAAAGTAGCTGTCGTCGTGACGGGATAAGCGGAAAGCCGTGGCGTCGGAAATGTTCCGCTGGGAATAGCAATCTGATAGGAATTGATTAAAGTTTGAGGACTTGATCCGGTTATTTTATAAGCCGTATCATTTTTCTCAGCGGCATGAAACTCCACCTCAATCGTCGCTCCAACGAAACTAAACGTTTGATTGTTGGGAATTAAAGCCGATCCCACAACAACACCATGAGGAGTTGAACTTCTCATAATCGTTGTCCCATCCCCATATCCTGCACTTGCCCCTGTTCCACTTTCCGTTCCAAATCCAAAAAAGGGCCATGTATTCAAATATCCGCGACCCGTGGGATTTTGTTGTGAAAATCGATGCATGCCCACGCCCGATGCCCCTAAAAATTCTACAAAGTTTCTCATCGGGACCGTAGGACGATTCCAATTATTACTCATCGTTCCCACTAACACTGTTTGATCTGCAGGAAAGCCGAGAGAAACTTGCGCTCCTGTCCTATCCACAACCATCAGCTGATCCAGACCTTTGATGCGAATCCGATAGTCTCCTCCTCCCATTGCCGTTGGGAATCCTGGAGAGGGAAACAAAGTCTCGAGAAGAAGAACGGAGTGCATCCGTGTCTCACCTCTTCCTAAGCGTAAATCAAAGCCCGGATGTGTCGTGGGAGAACCGAGAGGTAAGGAATAAGCTTGTCCTGCTCCTGTTCCAGTGGCCGCCTCCGGCTCTAAAAAACCATAGCTGCTGTCAGGAAGCTGTAAGTTACCTCCAATGAGAGTATATTTTTTAGCTGCGACTGCAGAATCTGCTGTACTCGCAGAAGTTGCTGCTGCGCCATAAGCCAATCCCCATTCGGCAGGAATAAAATTGGCATCAATATTCGCCGCTGAAGCCGCAGGATTTAAAAAGGGAGCTACCCATTTATCATTTCCAAATACTTCTCGAGGAGCCGCATAGGCAGAGGCGTAATTTCTTGAACCTGATGACGCAAAAGTCCTCCCCTCCGTGCTCGTTCCTGCGTAGTTGGAAGAGACCCGAAAAGGATGCATGACATTTAGAGTATTATTGAGAAAGGGAGGCTGATTGGCGGAATGTGCAATAAACATCACCCCAATCTGCGAAAGCACCGGGAATCGTCCGAACCCCTTGGTTCCATTGGAAGGATGTACAAAAGGAACCACCTGTCCCGGGACACTTGATCCGGGAGGAGACCCTACATTTGCTCCCGTTGACTCCGTAAAGGGAGCGCTGTATGAATAATTAATAGAGCCTTTATTCGCACTCGAAGCCGTGTAAGTGGGGGGACGGGAAAACGAATAGAGAAAATTCACAGGCCCCGTCGCTCCTCCTATTGCATTATTGGGAGCAATGCTTTTGACACTTCCATCGGTCGCGGCAGAACAGTCAAATATGTTCACACAGCGGATATAATCATAAATTTCCGTTAAAATTTGTTTGTAATCTTTACTGTATTTATCACTGAACTTCCCTCCAAATCCTGGAACATTTTCCTCCATCAATCCCTGCAAGTAATTATAGATTTTACTATTGCGTTCCGTAAAATCAGCGGCGGTACTCGTCGGATCATTGCGAGTAAAATAATATTTATTCCCATTTAACGTCGAGCTCAGTGCCACGGATTTATCAAAAGGCGAACGTTGATCTTTATTGGTCGACTCCACAATTTGCTTCATGTAGTTCGATGAAAAATAATCGAAGGGAACCGCAGGATTTGCTTTTGTTTCATCATCAATCGGCCAGATGGTGACCCGAGGTTTATTGAAAACATTTACTTCGGGGGCTCGACTTAACGTTGTGACAAAGAACTTGGTTCGATCGACCATCATTTTCTTCAATGGACTCTGGGATTGATCTGCATTGATATTCCGATTTTCGCCGGTTTTGAATAAGATCTCATCCACGGAAGAATAAAGCCGCTCCTGATCCACATTGAGGTTTTCATCTTTTCCATAGCGAACCTTTTCTTTCTCTGTTTCAGGAACTTTTTTGGTTCCAAATTCTGAGCCTCCCCAAGAAATCCGGGGAATAATATTATATAAAGCTTTTAAGTAATTTTTATCGGTTTCGGAAGGCGTTCCAGAAAGCGACAAACTAGGATTGCCCAAAAAACCTCCTAAAACCGCACTTAAAGAGACCATTGCCGGATGTCCGGTCGATCGTTGATACTCTCCCTTGCGAACTTGATTCCACGCAAAGTCCCAGTCTTGCTGGGTGTAATACATCGGGGGAAACCAAACCTTTCCTTCCGATGCTGTGTTAATGTTGACTTTACAGGTTTCATCATCCGTCCAAAAAGCAATTCGACCGACAATTGGATTCTCTTTCGTTGCTCCCTCGATCGTCACTTGATCGCCATTTGCTTCGCCAGCGGACATTTGACCGTTCTGAAGTAAATACAACCATCGCACCGGCATTGGTGCTTGGCAGGAAGAGGTCGTGGGGGCTTCTGTAATTTTAAATTGGTCTACCGTATTATCCGCCGCTTTTCCTTGTGCTGGATCAGTATCAATCGCTTCAGGATCAAGAATAGGGTAGACACCTTTTAACGGCTCATTCAAATCGGTAAAAGCCGCAGGCTGGTCGTACCAATTCGAAAGCAACGCCGCTTCTTTCTCCGGATTAAATCCTGAGACCACCATTTCATGAGAAGAATAAAGTTTAAATGCTTTCGCAGGCGACCCGCTATCATCGAATGTTCGAATCATTCCCGGCTGAGAAGCCCAGGCTTGGTGATCCGTTCCTTTTGTCGCTTCTTTGATCTGCGCAATGACGAGATTGATACAGGATTCCGAGACTTGCTTCGCATTCATTTCCGAGGAAAAGGCATAGGAAATTTGGTATTCCGTTTTGACGTTTCCTAAAAAGGCAATGATCAGGCAGGAGATGAAAACGATACACCCCAGGACTAAAAGAAGCGCCATCCCTCGATTGGAACCGCGAAAACGTTTGATCCACTGAGACATTTTCATGATCATAATGATGGATTCCATTGAAGAGCATTCACCCTTAAAGTGAAAGCTCTCAGTTTTTACAAACCCTTCAGATACGCACTCATATCTGAAACCTTTTCAAATTGATAAATTCGAGGAGCAAAAACAATTTCTGGTTTATCGGAAACACTATTCCCCATTTCATCATAAACCACGGTCTTGGCTGGTAATGGTGGAAGCTCTTTCTTGTAGTTTTCTTCTTTCGACCAGATCACCAAAATTCCTTTGTCATCGCTCGCGTGATAAGGACAAAGTCGAATTTTCTTATCCGTCGAAACCTTAAGCCCTAAAGGCGTCGCATCGGCAATAAAGTGAGCTAAAGCCGCATAGGAAACTAAAGAGGGTCGAGGTGTTTTATCAAAATCGAGAACCCCGGCTTCAAACATACGGCTCACATCGGACCCAGGCTCCATCAAATAGAGGAAGAGTTTCGACATCCCCGCTGAAGTGAGAAAGGAATTGACTTTGACCATGTCCAAAGCCCCTTCTTTTCCGGATTTTTTCCACTGATCCGAATAAACGGATTTGAATGAACCGATCTTCACATTGTATTCATCATTCCAAATTTCGACATTCGCTTTTCCATTTTCACTCAGAAATTTATTCGCTTCATCGACATATTCTTTATTAAAATCAAGTGCCCGCTCGACATTCGAGAAGAAATATTCGTGAACCGACAAAACATCCAATAAGGGAAGAAGCTTTGTCTCCTGAAGAAGGGGGAGATTCTGATTCATCGTTCCGTGCCATCCATTTGCAAATCCGACAATTTTAGCATCTGGTTTAACCGATTTCACCCCTTTCACCGCTTCTGAAAACAATTTCATTAAGTCCTCTTTCGTTCCGTCGAAAAAGATAGCGACGGCAGGCTCATTAAAGATCTCGAAATAATTAACTTCCGGAAACTCCGAAGCGACTTTTTTCGCGTAGTCCCGCCAATCCTGAATCTCCGCGGGATAAACCGTTTGATAGCGATTGAAATTTTTCCGCTTTGCGGGATAGGCCCAGCGAGGAGTCATTCCAAAACTGGCCATCAGTTCCATTTGATTGGATTTCAAACCATCCACGGTTTCTCTTACTTTATCTAATTCCCATTGGCCTTTTGTAGGCTCCATATAGCTCCACTTCGTCCACTCCGGCCAATGCCCTCGTTCAAATCGAATTCCTGCCTTTCGTGCCATATCGAGCGTCGATGTCTCAGCCCTAAAATGAGCGCCAAACATACTTGGCTTTTTAAAAGGCCTCTCAGCAAAAGTGACTGCAAAAATATCTTCACGAAAGGTCCCTTCCGGTGGAGCGACCTCCAGCCGATACATACCGAGTTTTTTGGGCTCAACGATTAATTCGGCGTCAGAAGCTCCGGCGGCGAGAGAAAGAGTTCCCGAGGTTTCAACATTTCCATACCAATCCGTCAGCTTCCATTGTAAAGGAAGAGGAGCTTCACTGAGAGCTCCTTCACTATTCGAAACCCGAATTTTTGCCTTCACCTTATCTCCGGAAACAAACATTTTAGAGGGCGCCGGGACGATCGTGACCGAGACTTCCTTGAGGCTCGGAGAGGAATAAGGAACCAGCTCTAACCCCTCCGTGAGATGTAAACCATCGATCCACACTTGAGCATCCTTGACCGTGATCGCATAATAAAACTCTCCACTCGCAGAAATGGTCGTCTTGCCTGAAGCACTATATCGATCCCATGTTGTTCCGACGTCGACTGTCTTCTTGAAGCAAGCTCCTCCTCCGACGGGAGTCACTTCTAAATCCACTTTCGCCGGTTTATCCGCTTTCATGTACATCGAAAGAATATGGTCGCAATTGGCGCGAAGGGGATAAGCGTGAACCGGCTGTAAGGTATACGCCTTATTTCCCGCATCGACTTGAAACGATCTCTTTCCAAGAAAGCTCTCTTTGTGATCGATATGGGCATCGACTTGAGGGAAATCTCCTCCGATACGAGCAAGCATCAGTTCATCTCGATTTTCGACCTCAAAGCTCCCATTATAAATAAAATTTGTCGTCGTCTGAGGTGTTGCCACCGGGAGAGAGACCTCTTGAACGCTCACATCATCAATCCAAAGAGTTCCTTCCGACTCAAAGGAAAAGAAAATACCGAGATCATTCGCTTCTGCCTGGCTGATTCCGACAAATTCATAATATTCCCATTCCGCTAATGGCGAAACCGTTTTACTCGCATACGTGGCCCAATTGGGGTTAATTTTTCGCAAGCTCACTTTGAAGTCGTGAATTCCTTCTCCTTTGACATAAAAACCGACTTTATAAACTTTATTTTTTTCCGCTTTGCTTAAGGGATGAAACCAGATCACCGAACCGACTTTAAAACGACTACAGGCAACCTTTAGGCAATGGGCCCCTCCGTGAGGAGAATCTGTGGAAATCCTGGCTTCGGCATCAAGATCACACCAAGCCCAATTCGTTTTAAATCCCTCCTCTTTTTCATAATCGCCGTTTTCAATCAGATTAGGAGAGGAACTGGCGGCTACCGAAGTCTGCTCTTGAGCGGAAATCTCGATCCCAAAGCTAAGAACAAAAAAAGAGAAGAGAAGTTGGTAAAAATAACGCACAAGAATTCCTTTTTTATCAATTTACGGAAGAAGTAACGAGTGATTTTTTATAATTTCAGTCATCGCAGGTCTTTGCTTTTAAATTACATTTAACGATCAATTAATCAAGGGAAAAAAACGAATTATGTCATTTATGGTATGAGGAATTTCTGGGGACGATCGCGGGTCGCGATCACGCCATTTCGCGTAAAAAATGACTTCCTACGAAAGAGCATCGGCGGGCAACATAGAATGATGGACTTGGAATGCGTTAACGACGATCTATGACGTGATCGCGACCCGCGATCGCTCCCGAAGTCTTTTTCACCTCTTCAAACTCATTACTCATTCCAGCTGGAGGAACGGATCAGAATATCAAAACTATAGATACGATACTGACAAGGAATTGTGTTTTGCGCGGTATTTTCGGGCTTTGCCTTAAGAATGTCTTCTAAATCTTTCATATCTTTCTCGTAATTCTCGGGGGATTGAAAAAGTGTCGTGGGAACCAATTTGGGATCCTCTTCTCCCGATTTTTCCGAAATATTTTGAGCCGACTTTTCATCGATCGAAACTAAAGTAACCTGAACCAACGGAGGCAATTGATTGCTTGTTTCTGCCTGTTTTGCATTATCTCCCGGCGCTGTCCGTGAATCGTAGAGATAAGAATTTCCCTCGCTCGAAACGGGTAAGTAAAAAGCTGTCTTTTGATTCCCCGATGAAGGATTTGGTCGCTTACAGAGCACCACCATCGCAATCACATTTTCGGCAATCGGTCGCGAGTACTTTTGAAAATCATCCACAAACCATCCGCGTGGACTGGAAGCCAACGTCTTGGGATCTCCATATATTTTTAAAAATTCGGTCGGTTGCATCATCATCATTAAACGATAGCGATATCGAGGCAAGCGCGCCGGCTCCAAAAGCTTTAAAAAATCAGGTTGTTCGACATCTTGACTGTATTCGACATAAAAACCACAGGCGTTTAAAAGGTGACCTAAGCCTCCATACTCTTCTGCTTTTTCGGTATATCCCAAAGGTGCCTGGAAAAAGATCGCATGCGACGAAATCGAGGACGCTCCCGCTCCTTTCAACACTTCCGCTGCGTTTCCTGAAATAAAATGAAGCTCCGATCTTCTGCGATACGCCTCTCGCTCATCGGCAGGCTCAACGGTATTACAAAACCGATTGTTTTTTAAACTAAAATAATCGGAATAACTGTTCAACGTCGCTTGACTCAAAACGCGATTCATCACGGACATCCCGAGACGAGCCCCTCGAAAAGAATCAATTTTTGAATCGGTATTCCTCCAAACCTTCGAAATCTGTCCTGTCACGACCGCAATCATTCCCATCAACATGATCAATACCGCACTCGCCACTAAGACCTCAATCAAAGTAAATGCACGAGAGGATTTGAAGGAAGATTTCATTTTCCGTTATTCGCAATGATAAAGGAGAGATAATTTGTTTTATACCCCGAACTCATCGAACGAGTCACTAATTCGAGTCGTACCATCGCCAACGTCTGATCAAAGTTGACATCTAAAAGATGGGGATTGGCATCAACTTTATGATGCACTTCATAAACATAATTTTGAGCAGTCGCATTGGTGCTCCCAAACTGATCAAAATAGAGAACCTCGGGAATGGCCGAACCGTCAATAATTTCGCTGTAATGACTTTGATTGGCCAAGGAAATCACTTGCTGAAGAATCTGTGTCCGAATACTGACATCTTCCGATTCGCGAAATATTTTCAACCCCACCGCGACCAATCCCAGCAATGTCACCAGAACAAAGGAAGCAATCCCAATCGCAATCACGAGTTCAATCAAAGAAAATCCTCGCGTCCCGGAATTTCTTTTAAAAACTCTCGGCCGAAGATTGATACAAGATTGTCGTTCCATGAAGGGCAATGAGGTAGAAAAGATCAAGAATGAGACAGTATTTACTCCGACAAAAGCTTCATATCACTCACATATAAATAGGTTCCGGGGGTGGGCGCTTGAGAAAAATGCCCGATAAAAGCAAATCGGAAAACATTTTTCCATTCGGTGTCCCAATTTTTGGTCGCCCCATATTTTCGAAGTTCCATAAAAGGGATATTGAACTCTTTCCACCCCGTCCAATCCGCATTAAATTTATAGCAATAATAACCCCGCTGCCCATCGTTGTCCTCCACCTCAGAAAAGGGACAAATTTGAATCACTAAAGGAGCCGCAGTCTCGCTTTCGAGATAGCCCCAAAAATGAAGGATCTTAAATTTACTCCAATCATTTTTAGTGAAATATTTCCCCCTTAACTCCATCGTACTGAGCGGATTTTTCCCCGCATTCCATTTCATCGCAGGGTGATCGTCTTTGGTATATTTGTCATCCTGTTGAATTGCTCCCTTCCATGCTTCATCCATCAAAGTGAGCTCTTCAGCTCTGACGAGAGAGATTCCAACGATCAGCATTAAAATAAATTTGCTCATAGCCGATTTCCTTTCACGGAGGGTATTCACTTCAGCTTAGCCTTATTTAAGGCAAGGCTTCAAAGATTTATCTTGGTTCCTTTTCTTAAATTAAATTGATCGTTAAATTTGTCAACTAACTCTTTCGTATAATTTTCTCTTCGAAATCAAAATGAATTCATTTCTTTCGACCGGCGTTCATTTTTTATTAAAAACGGTCAATCCTGTGCTAGATTTACCTCTTAAAATGAAATTTTAAAGTAAGGAATAACCCCTAGAGTTTTCCTTGTACTTTAGAAGAGACGAACTAAACTTTAAAAAGTCACGTAAATCCTTTATTCTAAAAATGTTCTATTCATTTTCAAAGCTAAAAGAGCTCTTTGGATTTTTTCTCCTGATTGGAGTAAGTTCGCTACTTGAAGCTGCGGATGGGACATGGACACTTTTAGCAGGGGGAAATGCAACAGGGAATTGGAATACCGGAGCAAACTGGAGCGGCGGAACGATTGCCAATGGGACCGATGCGATTGCCGATTTCAGCACGCTCAATATCACCGCCACTTCCACAGTCACTCAAAACTTGGCAGGCCTTACGCTCGGGACTTTAAATTTTAGCGATGCCGCAGTGGCTTCCAATAACTGGGTTTTGAGCGGGGCCAACTCCATTGCTCTTGCCACTTCCGCAGGAACTCCGACGATTAGCGTCTCGAATCAAACTGCGACGATTAGCTCGGTTCTTACCGGATCGCAGGGTTTTACAAAAACGGGAGCTGGAACTTTGACTCTTTCAGGAGCCAACACCTACGATGGAAAGACCATCATCTCTGCAGGAAATGTGAGTATTAATTCCTTAGGAAACGTCGGCGCCGCAAGCAGCGCCTTAGGCGCTCCTACCACGGCTGCAGCAGGAACCATCGATTTGGGGACGGCAAATTTAACCTATACGGGCGCAGCAACTTCGAGCGATCGAGTAATTAACGTCACCGGGGTGACAGGAATTGTTTTTAGTAGTGGATCAGGAACTTTAACCCTCACCGGCGGCGTCACCACAACAGGGGGAGTTTCCATTGCTTTTTTTGGAACCCAAAATGTCGTTGAATCCGGTCTTATTACCGGAGCCATTTCCGTTCAACGCTCCAATGCAGGGGTTCTTTTTTTAACAAATAATAACAATAACTTTTCGAGTGTCATCTCCTCAGCCAATGGAATTATCGACATTAGTTCGATCGCGGACTCCGGAGTTAATTCGGCGGCCGGAGCCGGCAACCAAATTAATTTAGGCCAAAATTCTGCGGGCGTCGTGGGCTCAGGAACAGTTCGTTTTTCAGGAGCATCCGGCGGATCGAGTAATCGAACGATTCGAATCACTAACGGAGTGACCGGAGGCCTGGGGGTTCTTGAAAATAGCGTCGCAGGCCAGACGTTAACATTGAGTGGAAACATCACGGCCCTCTCTGCTGTGGCGACGACTCTCACGCTTCAAGGCGTGGGCGACGGAAATCTAAGCGGAGTCGTTTCCGGTTTTGGAGCGGGATCTGATTTCAGTCTTCTCAAAACAGGGACAGGAATGTGGACTCTCTCGGGAGCCGCAAGCAACACCTACACGGGAACGGTTCAAGTCACGGGGGGAACTCTTGCTTTGAATAAAACCGCAGGCCTTAACGCCATCACCAACACGACAGTGACGGTAGGAAGTACGGCAACTTTAAAATGGAATGCCTCCAATCAAATTCACGATAGTGCGGTTATGGTTTTGAATGGAGGAACTTTAAACTTCAATGGCAACAGTGAAACCATGGGAACACTCAGTGCCA
>JAZKBH010000001.1:32264-35096 GCA_040388725.1 Verrucomicrobiota bacterium | reverse complement strand
CAAAATGAGGTGCGCCGTTTTTGACAGGAATCAAAAGATAGGGTTTCTCGATCTGAATCGCCTGAGAGGCCTTTTGCAGGGGAAAATTCGTCTGTGTAATCTCATCGACGAGGATATAGCCTCCGGGCGATTTGGATTGATCCTCAATTTCGATCTGTGCTTTGCGTCCCATGAAAGATTTGACGTCCCAATTCTGGTATCGCAGATGATTCCCCTTTCGATCCGGCGCCGCCTTGAGTGTCGTTTTTCCGTCAATCTTGAGATTCAGACTCACCCCTTTGGACGCTCCGGCAATTAGAAACTGGATGTATCCTCTCTCAATGGTAAACTCGCTCGAGATCAGACGTCCTACCTGCTGATCGCCGTTTACCCCCGAATTCGCAAATCCATTTCCGATGATTCCCGTCAAACGTCTTTGTTGGGCAAAGGGGCCATGTGCCGGTTCTTTACCGAACGCCTCTCCCTCCACCGTCCAAGTCCCGTAATCTTTATCGAAATTCGCGATCACCACATCCGCCTCCACTGAAAAAACAGTGGAACAGCCGATTAAAAAAAAGAGGCTACAAAGGATTGATTTCATAGAGCACTATTTCCAAATCGATTTCATTTCGGAAAGTTGTACTGACATGATTAGGTAATTGGATCCCTCCAATTTGATTCCAGAGGCACTGACAGTCGCGTCGCCAAATGTCATCGCCACAAGACCATCGTCTACAAAACATTCCAACACGCCATGATCCCCCAAAAGACGGATCTTGAGATGTCCATCTGAGGACTTGATTCGAGCTTTTTGTTTCTGACAGGAAAATTCTCCGGATCCTGCATTATAAGACAGAGGAATTCCTTTAACGGTCAGATTGATTTGGCTGCCGGGCTTGATTTCCATCTCAAGCTGAAGATCAAAAAGATCGGATACTCCCTTTGATAAAAGCTCGTTCGCAGACCCCATCGTCAAATCTTTACCCTGGATGGTCTTATCATGCAGAACATCCAGTTCTTTCGCCGGGAACATGCAGAGCCGAGGACCTCCCTCCGTTTTTCTCAAAGAGAGCTCGAGGGGAACACTGAATCCACCTCCGAAAGGCATCTTCGGAAAAGTCGAATTACAGAGCCATGCCATCATGACTTTCCGTCCCTCGGGAGCATTACTGAAGACCTGGCCCGCATAAAAAACCGGACCGTAGTTTCCCGTCATAATTTCGCTCTCCGGAGTAAATTGATTCCCATCGAAAGATCCCACCATATAGGAAGAGCGATCGGCATATTGTTGCCCGACGGTCTTTTTGGCACCGTAAAGAACCCACTTCTTGACTCCAGGATCGCCCTCCACGGGCAATTCGAATAAATCCGGACAGTCTTGGAATCCCTCAATCATGCCCAATCGTTTGAATGTTTTAAAATCCGGAGTTTCATAGATCGCATACCCGAATTTAGTCGCCGATTCCTTCTCAAACCGCAGCCAAAGCCATTTGTTGGAAGGAGCATAATAAACAACCTTTGGATCTCCCCATCCGCCCGCCTTCAAAACGGGGTTGCCGGGAAAATCGACAAATTGGAGCGCATTCCCCGTAGCCGTCGCCACACTATCCCCACGCCCCATGCTCGCAAAGCCCGTGATCAACACATCTTCCGTTCCGGTTCCAAATCCAAGTTTGTTTCCGACATCGACCGAGGCTCCCCCCGAATACATCGGCTTCGTTATATCGAGCGGATACATTGCCGGATTAAGCTCCTCCCAGTGAACGAGATCTTTACTGACCGCATGACCCCAATGGTGATTTCCAAAAGTAAGACCAAAAGGATTATACTGAAAAAAGAGATGATATTGACCATTGAAAAAAGCCAACCCATTCGGATCATTGTTGAATCCACACCGTGGAGTAAAATGAAATCGGGGACGCAACGACTCTTCATAAAGCGAAGGATCATCGATGGCACGATCACTGGGGCGAAAATTACTTTTCTCAAACAGTTCTGACTCCGAGGGAAGAATTTTGGAATTAAATTTGATCTCCATCTCTTTTCCAACATAGGGGGTTGTGTCAAAATAAGCCCACCAATCGGGCTTTCCATCTAACGCCAAACCAATCGCATACTCCCGCGTTGCGACATTGCTTCCCGTGATCGTCAAGGGAATGAGACGAGCTCCGTTTTTGATCGGAAGCTGAAGAAAATTTTTGTTGATCTTGGAAGAAAATACGAACTCTTTCAAAGGAAGATCCGTTTGAATAAAATGATCTCCCATAATCGCCCCGCGCGGATCTTCATCCACCATTTCGATCCGAACTTCCTTTCCCGCCAAGTCAGCCACATCCCATTCCTCCCAACGGACCAACGACTTCAAGTAGACGCTGGACTTAAAAGGAGATGTGCTCCGTACTTTTTGCCCCTCGCAAATAAGATTAATGAAATTTTTGTCCGGATTCCCGGCAATTTGAAAACGAATATACCGGCGCTCGATCTTAAATTCAGGCGATTTTAGTTTTCCAACTTCCCCCTCTTTTGCAGAGACGGAACTCGCATATTGGTTTCCGGAAAAACCGATCGCATCGGTATTTTTCGCCGTCTTCGGAACAGCCACAGGAGCTGATCCAAAAGCGGATCCTTCGGCTATCCATGGAGCATACGTGTTATTTTCGAAATCCTGAAGAAGAAGATCTTCGGAGGATTGAAGAGACCGCAGGAAAAGAGTTCCAAAAATGAAAAGCAGTGTTTTTGGAGTAAAATTCATAGAAAAGGTTATTGCCAGATCGATTTCATTTCCGCGATTTGAAGCTGTAATAGCCACGTCTCTTTTCCTCCTGCAATGGAGGATGCAGCCCCCATCTTATA
>JAZKBH010000001.1:29386-32254 GCA_040388725.1 Verrucomicrobiota bacterium | reverse complement strand
GATATCCCCTCCGAATGCCATGGCAAAAGCTCCCTCATCAATGAAAAGCTCCAGCACCGAACGATCCACGATTGCACGCAGCTGAAAGGATTTCCGGCCCAGAGGAAGCTGGACCATTTTACCATTGCAACTCAGTTCCCTCGTCGCGGGATTAAAAATAATCGGAATTCCACGGATATTGATCTTGGTCTCTTCCAAATCATCTAAAGAGATTTTCATTCGGATATCCAGAAGTTCAGCATGCATTTTTTCCAATACCGCATTGGCCTCGACAAGATTAAGTTTCTGGTATTGTTGATTTGAAATCCGCAGATTTTCCAGCTCTTTGATGGGAGCAAAATGAAGACGGAGTCCCTCTTCTGTTTTTTTCAATTTCAATTCCAGAGGAACCGTCATGCCCTGTGAAAATGACATCTTCGGATAGTTCGCTCCGCTCAACCATCCCATCATAATACAACGACCATCGGGAACATGACTGAACGTCTGAGCGGCGTAATAACAAGGTCCGAGATGTCCGTTTAAAATGGGCGTTTCAGGAGTGAATTTTTTACCGTCAAAAGAACCGATCATATAGGAAGACTTTGTCCCGACAAACTTGCCATCGACCCGTTTGCGTTCCGATCCATGAATCACCCATTTACGAACCCCTTCGCCCTCAACGGGGAGCTCGAAGAACTCGGGGCACTCATAAAGACCGGGTATCTCCGAAAGACGATTCCATGAACGTAAATCCCGGGAGTCATAAAAAGCATAGGTATCCACCACTTGATCTGCTTCTTTCCGAGCCTCATAAACAATCATGATCCATTTTTTTTCAGGTTCGTACCAAAGGACCTTCGGATCACGTCCTCCTTGGGGATGTTTCAAAATCGGATTTTTGTCGTAGTCCTTCAGCGTCACAAAATTCTTGTTCCCTATGGCGATGCATTCTCCTCGCCCCGTGCTCGTAAAAAAGGCAATGAGCGTATCCTCTTTTCCTGTTCCAAAACCGAGACGATTATCTTTGTCAACAATCGCACCCCCGGAAAAAGCCATATCCCGGAGTCCGCGCTGATAGAGTGCAATCGGCTTTTCCGTCCAATGAATCAAATCCTGACTGACCGTATGTCCCCAATGCATGTTTCCCCATCGGATTCCGAAAGGATTGTATTGATAAAAAAGATGATACTCCCCATTGAAATAAACCATTCCATTCGGATCATTGTTCCATCCCCGTTTTGGCGTAAAATGAAATTGGGGACGCGATACCTCCTTGTACAAAGTCGAATCATCCCCCTCCTGATCACTCTGCTGAAATAGTCCGGGAAGCTTCTGGACCAACGTCTCCGATACTTTAACAAAAGAATCCACGGTTAAATTCTTTCCGATCCACGGAGAGATATCATAAGAAGCCCACCAGTCAGGATTCCCATCCTCCGCCAATTCAATGTCAAACTCACGAACCATTTGGCCATCCAAACTCAACCTAAAATAATGTTTTTTGGAATAATTTTTAACAGGCAACAACAGAAAGCGGTTTTTAACGGGCAATGAAAACTGCGAACTCACCAACGCTGCATCTGTTTGAAAAATATGATCCACGAGGATGAATTCGCCTTTATCAAGGTTTGAATCCACAATTTCAATATGAACTTTTTTTCCCTGAAGCTCCTTCACATCCCATGACGTGGGACAAAGCGCTTTGGGACGGAATTCTTTTTCTGGCAAAATCGTCCGAACAACTTGTTCATTTAAAATCAAATTAACGGTACATTGAGGTGAAAGTTCCCCTGCATAACTGAATTGCAAATAAGGCCGCTGGATCAGGATTTCAGGAGAAATTAATTTACCCGTCTCCTTTCTTCCTCCGACACTTGAGTTGGCCATTCCTTTCCCCACGATTCCATCCACCCAATATCCTTGCTTCTCGGGAGCTGGAAGATTTCCCACAGGTTTTAACCCAAAAGCATTTCCCTCGACCTTCCAGTCTTCCCAAGAGTCCCCTTCAAAATCCGCGATGGGAAGATCCGATTGCTCACCTTTCAACAAGGCAAGGGTGAAGGAAAAGATTAAAATCCAAACGATCAAAATTTTGTTCATATGCAGACCAGCGAATTCATCTTCTGAAGAACTCCTCCATTCATAGGATAACTTAATTTCATCCCCTCTCACTGTCAGCGGGAATTCGACCTAAAAAACGGACATTAGGACCAAAAAACGGCATCCGATAAACCCAGATTCGTCATTGGGAATTTACGGGAGCGATCGTGGGTTTAGCGGCATGGGCGAAGGGGGTATTGTTATCTTTTCTCCATCGACCTAAAATCCACCCCTGATCCATGCCGCCGAGGCCGTCGGCGCTCCATTTTCTTTCACCATTCGGGTGATTCATTTTACAGATAAAATCGTTTTTTCTCACAGCAAAATCGACCCACGTCACCCATCAAAGGAGAGGCTTGAGAGCGCTGGAAGGAATCTCATTTGCCTTGGGAGTGACCTTTTGGAGGTTGGGCGTGATATCGGCCTGCGCAAGACCGGTCGTCCAACGAATCGCCCCCATCAACATCTTTTGGAAGGATTCATGGGTCCATGTCTCCTTCTTGCCCCCCATGCTCGTATAAAAGACCCTTCCTTTCCCTTCCTGACGTGCCCATGCGACCGGGAAAGCTCCCCGTTGATAGAGGTTTCCTTTCATTTTTGATCCATCCAAAGCCCAGATCACATGAAGATCCGATGCGAACAATTTCGATGCATACCAGAAATCCTCTAACGCGATTTGAGGATCGACTCCCTCCATTCCAGGAAAAGAGCGATCGATCGCGATTAAACTCCCTTTCTGATTTCCCTGATATCCAATCGGCGCCGCTCCGAGCATTTTCCCATACGGAT
>JAZKBH010000001.1:17960-29376 GCA_040388725.1 Verrucomicrobiota bacterium | reverse complement strand
CTCATTTCGAACCGCGGGAGTCACAAAGGTGTCAATGGCCTGATGAATTCCGATGAATCCTTTGCCGTCACGTACCGCCTTCAAGAACCCTTCCTTCTGCTCCGGAGTCATCATGGGATAATTGTCTCCCGGTCCCCTTCTGGTCTTATCCAGCAGATCCCCGCACGTATAAAAAATAAAGGCATCGTATTTCGAAATATTTTCAGGAGCAAATTGCCCTCCATCTTTGACAAAATAAATATTGAGATGATTCGCTTCTCCAAACTTCACCATCTCCTCTTCCACCTCGCTGACATACGCTCCGCTTCGATAGGAAATCAACATTTCATCTCCGGCCGACTTCGAATAGAATAAAATATTTTTCCGTGAAGAGTCTCCAAACGTTGGACTCACTTTCATGTGAATCTTGTATTTCGGATTTTCTTTAAAATTTGGAAATTGGGGATTATCGACCGGAGGATCTCCGGCCACAAACTTGCTCGCAGACTCAGGGATGACATCGGCTTCAGGAGTGACTATTTTTTTATTAGGGGAAACGTCGGCATCAACCAATCCAACGGACCATTTGATTCCGCCGAGCAACATCTGAACAAAAACCGGATCGGTCCACGTTTCTTTACTATGGCCCATGGTTGTATAAAAAACTCTTCCTTTTTCTTCCATGCGAGCCCAAGCCACGGGATAAGGGGGCCGCGCATAGAGATTCCCCACTAATTTTGGTGAATCAATGGCCATAATCACATGCATATCAGGAGCTAATTCTTTGAAAGCATACCATTGATCGTCTGGCGAATAATCGGAGGGAACCTTCTCCATCCCGGGAAATTTCGAATCCAAGTAGCTAAAATGTCCCTTTTGACCTGCATTGTGTCCCATGAAAGCGGCCCCCAACATCTTGGTATAACGCGAAGGAACATCTTTCTCTCCCCGACTGAGCGGATCCGGAAATGTGTAGTTGGCGGTATTACAACCGACAAAACCTTTGCCGTTTTTAATCGCATCGAGAAATGCCTTTTTCCCTTCGAGTGACATCAGCGGATAATTATCTCCTCTGCCATGACGTTCCTGAAATGTTGGATCTCCCGAGGTAAAAAAAAGAAAGCCGTCAAAACCTGCAATTTTTTCGGGAGTGAAAATGGATCCGTCTTTAGCGAGCACGATTTCTAGATTATTTTCCCGGCCCAATTTTTGAACAAGCAATTCAATATAACTCGGTTGGTCGAATTCCCGATGAACAATCTTTTGCTCCCAAGAAGCTGCCTTGCTGTAAAAAAGAATTCGCTTCGGTTGGGTTTTCTCACCCGCAATTCCGAAAACGGTCGTCACTCCTAAAAATATGAGGAATAAAATTCGACCGCTGTTTTTTAATAAAAAAGTTTTCATAGGCTCTCCTTTTAATAACACTTTTGCCTCGCCTCCACAAATGGACATGAAGGACAAGGCGTGCGAAAACAAGACATTTTATGACCAAAACGTTTGATTTTCTTCCCCTTCGACTTCCGACTTAGATCTTTAAAATTTAATAGAATGACTTATCATTGAGTGAATGAATCCCATCTACACCGTTAAAAATGAGCTTCATGCAAAAAAAAATCAACCATCAGTTGCTTCGGGTTCTTGCATTTATCCCTCCCCTCCAATTAGAAGGCGTCACATTAAAGCTTCAGCATATGCATCTGGGGCAATGGTCCTATGATTCAGGTCATAACGTCGGGATTCATCGTCATGACGAGGCTCAAATTGAATATATCCTTTCCGGTGAATTCAGCTTTCAAGGAAATGGACTTCAACTCCGTTTTCGGGCAGGCGATGGAAACTTAATTCCTCCCGATCTCCTTCATAGCTGGCGTTGCGTCAAATCCGGTCAGATGCTCGGAATCCACATTTCGGTCGAAGGAAAACAAAAAGAGGAATTTCTCCAATTGTGGAAAAAAAACAACTCCCAGGGGATGAAACGAGTCCATAGTAAGGAACTCGAACGTTTGATGGTCGAGTTATTGAAAATGGCCTCACTCCGTGAAATATGGGGCGTCGAGCGTTTGGCGAATATGGTTTATAATTGGCTTGCTGCTTTTTTTGCTTCCAGCCTCTCTCTGGACTCCTGGCAGCCGGTAGGAAGGCTCACCGATAATCGCGATGAGTATTCCTGGTTGATTTGCAAACGGGCAATGGATTTTATTCAATTAAACTCCACGAATCCCATCCAACTGAATGATGTGGCCCGCCACGTCGGAATCAGTTCTCGCCATTTAAACCGTCTTTTTTGCAAGCACTATCAAGGAAGTATCAAGCAACGTCTCGTCCGAATCCGACTCGAATTGGCATGCGGCCTTCTCGCCGAAGGAAGACCCATCAAGGATGTCGCTTATAGTTGCGGATTTCAAAGTGCCAGTTATTTCACCTCTTGCTTTAAAAAAACCTACGGATACCCCCCAAGAAAAACCTGATTTGAAGCCCATTCCTCACACATCCCTCCATTCGTCAAATTTTATGTCGACGGATAGCCTTTATTCAGCCGAACGCCCCCTCATCATTTTCGGGACATATCCATTAAAAAAATGTCCCGCTCTTGCATCGAAAACTCTCTGAAGCTAAGGTAAAATCATGAACTCCTCCACGGCTCACCGCTTCCTGTTGCATAAGTGGTTTTCTCTTGTTTGTTTAATCGCACTCTTCTCCCTTATCAGACTTCCTGCAGAGGATGGACCCATCTTTGAGCTCAAGATCGAAAAGGAAAAGATTAGTGACATCAGCGCTGCGGCCCGGGAAATCAATTCAAAGGTATTTCCGTTTCAGGATGAAAAAACAGGAAAAACTTTTGTCCGACTCGATCGTCCGGATAGCATTACTATTCCTTATCTCAAAGAGGATCCTTTTTTTAAATCCGGCCCGTTCACCTGGATTCTCGTCGGAAATCTTGAAACCTACAACAAGGGCCCCTCCCCACGCCAATTAGCGGGTCGTTGGGATGCGACCACAGACGGCCGTTATGCCTCCATCACTTTTGTCAAGGAAGCCAATCAACTCAATTTAAATCTTTCACCGGATGGAAAGCAAATTTACCAAACAAGAATGGTTCAAAACCTTGAAATTCATGAGGAAACTATCCTCGTCGCCTATTACTCGCCGGAAGTGGGGGCTTCCATCCAAATGCGTGACAAAAAGGGCACCATTTTATGCGAAGCCAATATTAAAAAATCTTTACCCTGCTTATCGGAATCTTCTGCCCCTTTTAGCTTTAATGGCAACAAAGATAGCTGGAGTTTTAACCTCTCTCATTTTATCGCCTGGAACCGAGCATTGAATGATACCGAAATTATTAGCATCCTCACTGCCCTCAAATAAGATCGCAAAAGAGCGGCGTCCATGATTTCGGAGAAGTTATACGCCTTCAAACAATTCTTTGGTCGGATCGATCTTCAACCAACAAAAGGCTGCAAATAGATAAATCGCAGCAATGGGGTAAAGAGGCAGATTCCATTTTCCAGAGTGCTCGATAATTCCAGCAAGAACAATGGGACTCAGGAATCCTCCGAGCGGTGATGCAGAATTCATCACTCCGCAAACGGTTCCCGTATATTTTCCTCCGATTTCCATGCAGGTTGCCCAAGTCGCCCCGAGTGTAAACATGGAAGAGGCGCACCCTAGAGCAATTAAGATCGGAGAGGCAATGGGAGTATGAATCACGGCCGCCAAGCCGACCAACACGGCTCCAATCAGATACCCAAAAAAACCGATCCATACGCGTCCTGCCCGCACCCCGTACCGGCTTGTCATCCAATCGGTCATCATTCCTCCTGCAAGATCCGGAATGATACTGATAAAAAGAGGGAGTCCCGCCAAAATACTCAGTTGTGTGGATGAATAAAAATGAAATTCATCCAGGTATTTAGGAAACCAGGTGATAAAGAAATAAAAACCATATCCATTGGCGATATACATCAAACAAAGCGCCCACATATTCGGAGAGGTCAAAAGAACTTTCCAAAAATTCCGACCTGTTGTCGCCTCGGGGTGAAGACGTCTCCCCTTCAAAATAAGACTGAGCTCCTCTTCATTCACTTCGGGGTGCTCCGAAGGTTCGTCTCTAAACCAACGATACCAGTAAAAAGCCCAAATAAAACCGACGGATCCAAAAACGGCGAGGATCAGCCTCCAGTTGATATTCAACGATACCAATAGCCAGGTTACCAAAAAAGGCGTAACACCCCCGGAAAAATGGGCGGCCGCATAAAAAATTCCTTCCGCCCTTCCCCGCTCCTGGATCGGAATCCATTTTGAAAAAGTAAGCGCTTTATTCGGAAAAGCTCCTGCCTCACCTGCGCCAAAAAGAAACCGAATCACTAATAAATATCCATACCCAAATGCAAGGCTGGTGAAAATCGTGAATGACGACCACCAAAGAACAATTCTTGTGAGCACCTTGCGCGTTCCCCAAAGATCTCCCCAATGACCTGTCGGAATTTCGAAAAGGGCATAGGCAAGAGCAAACGCACTAAAGATATAGCTCATCTGGCGCAAAGTAAGCCCCAAATCCTTCATGATGTGCGGGGCCATGATACCGATGCAGACGCGGTCTAAATAGGTGATAAATGCAAGCACCACCATGAATCCCATGACTTTATGCCGCACCCGCGTTGGTTTTGGGGAGATCATATTATTCCTATTTAAATCGATTTCGTACTGTTTTCAAAAATACGTAAACCTCGTTGCCTCCATCTTCACTTCAAAGACGAAGAATAACCTCAATGCATTCTGAGATTATGCTGCATTCCCTCCAAAGAAACTCCTTTGGTCTCAGGCATCATCCATTTCACCCAAATCAACTGCAGAATCATCATGAAACAGAAAAAACCGAAGATGATCGAAGGATGCAATACTTTCGCCATGACAGGAAAGAAAAGAGTAATGGCGGCGGCAAAGATCCAATGCGTGAAACTTCCGAGCGCCTGACCTGAGGCCCGAGTTTGATTCGGAAAAATTTCGCTGATAAAAACCCAAATGACGGCGCCCTGTCCAATCGCATGCGCGGCAATGAACGCAAAGACACAAATGGGAACATACGAAGTGTTTTCCGTATAAAAAGCCCAGGAACAAATTCCGAGCGATGCGATATAACCGAAAGATCCAATATAAAGAAGCGTCCGCCGTCCCAGACGATCAATCAACCAAAGACCCACAAAAGTGAAAATTAAATTCGTGATTCCAATCCCGACGGATTGCAAAAGGGCCGCATGAGAGGTCAATCCCGCCATCTCAAAAATTCGAGGTGCAAAGTAAAGAATCGCATTAATTCCTGAAAACTGATTAAAAAAAGCGATCAATACAGCTAATAAGATGGGTCGAATCAAAGGCCGCGTAAAAAGCTGTCTTTGTCCCTTTTCTTCTGAAGAAGCTCCCTCCACTTCCTTGACTAAACTCAAAAACTCTTCTTCTGACGCATCGGGCAACATGAGACGAAAAACTCTCATCCCCTCCTCGCGATTCTTTCCTTTGGTCAAGAGCCAACGAGGACTCTCGGGAAGACTGAAACACATGACGGTATAAATCAATGAAGGAACCGCCATGATTCCCAGCATCCAACGCCAGTCGTTTTCTCCGATTCCATGAAACAAGGCGTTAGAAAGAAATGCGACAAGAATACCGAAGACGATATTGAACTGAAACATTCCCGTGAGCCGACCCCGCATATTCGGCGGCGAAATCTCCGCAATATAAAGCGGAGCCGCAACCGTACAAACCCCAATTCCGATTCCTCCCAGAAATCGAAATCCCATGAACAAATAAGCATTCGTAGCAAATGCCGATCCCAGTGAAGAAATAAAATATAAAATTCCGATCCACAAAAGAGTCGGCTTTCTTCCAAATCGCTCCGTCGGATATCCTCCAAAGAAAGAACCAAAGACGGTTCCCCATAATGCCATGCTAATCACGAGTCCGTGCATCGAGGCACTTAAACTCCAGATCGATTGAATCTTTTGCTCTGCCCCTGAAATCACCACCGTATCAAATCCGAATAAAAAACCGGCCAACGCCGAGGTGACCGCCCAGATAAATAATTGCCGATTGTTTTTTTGAATATCCATAATGATTGATCTATAATTGAGATAGAAGGTTAAATTGATTGACGAGTTCCTGAGGTAAAACCGGCATCGCTCCTGCCTGCGAACAAACATAAGCCGCCGTTTGATTCGCCAAAGCATTGATTTCCGCTAAAGAAAGCCGATGGAGCAGTCCCCAGCAAATCACTGCCGTAAAAGAATCCCCTGCGCCTACCGTATCTACCACAACAGCCTTGCATCCCAAATGATCGTGACTGTGATCCGCAGTCAAAAGCAAACTTCCGTTTCCCCCGCGAGTATAAGCGATTAATTTCAATTTAAATCGCGAGAGCAGGTGAGTTAATTGACTCACAACGCTTCCCGTCAGATTAAATGCATTTGCAAGAATCGGAAGCTCTTCCTCACTGACCTTTAAAACATTTGCCAACACCAAGGAGTGGTCCAAAACTTCGCGGGAATAAAAGTGCTGACGCAAATTAACATCAAAAATTTTCAATGACTTTTCGGGCATGAGTCTGATGAGTTCATAAATCGTTTTTTTTGTTCTCGCTTTTCTTTGAGCCAAACTCCCAAAACAAATCGCATCTGCGGATCTCGCCAAAGACTCTAATTCTTTCGTCATTTCCACGTAATCCCATGCGACGTTTTCCGTAATCTCGAATGTAGGAACTCCTTTTGAATCCAGCCGAACTAAAACAGTCCCTGTCGGATGCACTGCATCTTTCTGTAAATAGTTCGTATCCGTTTTACTTTGATTCAAAGCTTGAATCATCTCTGTTCCTAGCGAATCACAACCGACCCGACTGACGATCACGGACTGCAAACCGACCTGTCCGCAATGATAAGCGAAGTTACAAGAAGCCCCTCCTAAGCGCCGATCCTTTGGAAAAATATCCCAAAGCACCTCGCCTATTCCGATGACCTTTTTTGACATGAGGGGTTAACGTTTTACTTCAATTTTTGCCAATTTTTCATAATACCGCACAATGGCGCCATGATCCGCATCGCCAAACCCATCCACTTTTAAGGCCTGAAGAGTTTCCATGACGGCGGCCGTGAGAGGTAAGGGCGCCCCCACTTCATGAGCTGTTTCAAGTGCGTTCGCTAAATCTTTAATATGAAGATTGATACGAAATCCCGGATTGATTTTCCGATCCAACATCAAGGGAGCTTTTGCATCCAATGCCGTGCTTCCCGCCAATCCTCCGCGAATCGCCTGATAAACCAATTCGGGAGCAACCCCGCACTTACTCGCCAATACAAATGCCTCGGACATTGCCGCAATATTCAATGCCACAATGACCTGATTTGCGAGCTTCGTCACATTCCCCGCCCCAATATCTCCCGTGAGTACAACCGAAGCCGCCATCGCTTTCAGAACAGGAAACGCTTTATCAAAGACTTCCTTTTTCCCGCCGACCATCACAGAAAGGGTTCCTTCAATTGCCTTGGGCTCACCTCCGCTGACGGGAGCATCCAAAAGTTCCGCCCCTTTTTTTGCGAGTTCAATCGAAAGCTCGCGACTGATCAGCGGAGCAATCGAACTCATATCCGCAACAATCGTTCCCGCCCGAATTCCTTCCACAATTCCATCCACCCCAAGTATGACAGACTTCACTTGAGGAGAATTCGGCAGCATGGTGATGATAATCTCCGTCTGCTTTGCCACTTCCCGCGGATTCGCCGCCGCCGTTGCCCCCGCGGCAACCAGTTCGTTCAGGGCCTCTTTCGACTTATGGGCACAGATAACCACTTCAAACCCATTTTTTAACAAATTTTTGCACATGGGTTTTCCCATAATGCCCAATCCAATGAATCCAATTTTCATCTCTTTTTTCTCGTTTTGATTTTTAATTAAAGTTGATATCCAAAATCACGTATCCATCCGAATGAGGCTTGGCTTTCGCCTTTAGGCACATATTCCAATCCGATTTGACCCGTAAATCCGAGTTGATCAATTTCTCGGAGAATAAATGGATAATGAATTTCCCCTGTTCCCGGCTGATTCCGTCCGGGATTATCTGCAATTTGAATATGTCCTATTTTCGAAAAATATTTTCGGAGTGTGGCCGTGATTTCGCCTTCTTCCCGTTGCACATGATAAACATCAAATTGAATCCGGACATTGGGTTCGTTTACTTCTTCCAAAAGTTTCGCGACTTGTTCCACCCGATTGAGAAAAAATCCAGGAATATCAAAATGATTAATCGCCTCCACCAACACGGTGATCCCATGGGACTGGACCGATTTTGCTGCGAAACGAACGTTCTCCACCAATGTTTTCCAATGCTCCTCATCGGTAATTCCTGCTGCTTTTTTCCCCGCCAAGATATTCAATTGAAAAACCTTAAGCTCTTGCGCATAGCGGAGGGAGAGAGCGACTCCCGCTCGAAATTCTTCGACGCGACTGGGAAGACATGCGATTCCGCGCTCGGAAGCAGCCCAATCCCCGCACGGAAAATTGAAAAGGATCTGCTTGAGTTGATGTTTCTCCAGTTGCTCCTTAAGCTCCTCGACCGAAAATGCATAGGGGAGCAGATATTCGACATGTGAGAACCCCGCTTTTTTTGCTTCCGCAAAACGTTCCATAAACGGAACCTCGGTAAACAACATCGTTAAATTTGCAGCAAACTTTGGCATAATCTCCATTCCTCTTTGATTTTTATTTTTGATTTTCTTTCAACCGGGCAATCCCCTTTTCCGCCGCACTCATGAGTAAGACAATCTCGTTGGCCCAAAGATTCAGTGTCATTCCCTTCGCAATCCAAGGGAGTAGGCTCTCTGAATTGGGATTCATGAGATGAATGCCGGATTGCTTTCCTTGTTTTTTGGCAGCGTCAATCACCCGATCGACCGCTACGATAAATTCCGGATGATCGGTTTTCCCGAAGATTCCCATACTCTGAGATAAGTCCCCGGGTCCTACAAAAGCGGCGTCAATTCCTTCAACCGCCAGAATATCACTACAGTTTTCTGAAGCCCGTTTAGACTCAATTTGAACCATAAGAATCGTCTCCTCATTCGTGTGCCTCATATAGGAGACCGGATCTCCGACCGGGTCGTAGCCCGCATGAGCGCGAAGCAAGGAGACCCCCCGATTTCCCAAGGGAGCGTACTTCGAGTACTCTACGAGAAGACGTGCCTGTTCAACACTTTCCGTACTCGGAAGTAAAAGTCCCGTCGCTCCCATCTCCATATATTTGAGAACCACTTCCCTCTTCACTTCAGGAATACGGACAATGACAGGCATCTCAATCTGACGGGCCATGGCAATCAGATGACTGACAGACGTATAATCCAACGACCCATGCTCGCAATCCACGATGAAATAATCAAATCCACCTCTTTTCAAAAATTTTGAGATTTGAATGTGATCGAAAGTCGTCACCATCGTTCCGATGACTTTTTCCCCGTTTTTAATTCGTGATTTTAAATGATGTGCCATGATTTTTCCTATTCTTTGTCATTAAGCCGCAGACGACTCCGCGTCATCCATCCGGATCGGTTCTATTTTACCGACAATGAGCCACATGGAAAGCGCTCCTAAGACAAGCATCATCGCTCCCAACCACAACGCGATCTCAAAATGTCCCGTCCCATTGACGGTATAACCTGTAATCAACGGGCAGATGCAAGCGGCGAGTGCTCCCGCGCCATTCATCATCGCACTGGCAGAAGCGGCTCCGTTTTCAGGAGCGATCTCTGCACACGTCGCCGCCAAAACTGCACTTGCCCCCGATTCGAATGAAAGCGAAAGAGAGAGAAGCCAAACCGCAAGCACCGCACTGTCCGCATAGCCGGCAATCACAACGATCGTCGCTAAGAGTTGCAATACGATCACCGGTGTTTTACGGGCCACCGTAAGACTGAATCCGTTTTTTGCCAGCCAATCCGATCCTATCCCTGCCAAGGGTTGGCAAACGGCCGCCAAGAGAAATGGAAAAGAGGATGACCAACCGCTTTCCTTCAATGAAAAGTGCCGGTCCTGTATCAAATAAAGAGGCAGCCAAGTCACAAAGAAGTAGTAAGTATAATCTTGAAAAAATTTGCATAGGACTAACCCGATCATGCTCCGATAACGGATAAGCTTCATCCAAGGGATTCGAGCAGGGGCCGATACGAGGACCTCCTTCTCGGCCTCATGATAAGTGAGTTTCCAAAGGACCACCCATAATAAACTTGCGCCTCCGGTCATATAAAAAGCATCACGCCATGAATAACTTTGAATCAAAAAAACCATGACCACTGGAGCGGCAGCAAGGCCGAGACGAAATCCGGAGAGATAAAGCCCTACAGCGATCCCACGCATGTGGGAATCAAAATGAGATTTAACAATTTTAGTATTCACCGGATTCACCGCGGATTCACCCAAACCGACCCCCGTTCGACAAAAAATTAACTGCAAGAGGCTCGAGACACTTCCCGTGATTGCTGAAAAGAAAGACCAGACAATCGCCGCATATCCCAGGGTTTTCTTCGCCCCAAATCGGTCGGCCATCACACCTGAAGGAATCATGAATGCCAAATATCCCCAGCCAAAAGCGGAGAGCACATAACCCATATCTTTCGCATTGAGCCCTAAATCCTTCATCATGGTTGAAGAAGCGGCGCCAATACTGCCACGATCAAACGAGGTCACGAATGTTCCTGAAAAAAGCAAAAACAAAACCCACCAACGATTTTTAAAAATATTTTTCAAGAATTTTTTACTCCTCGCCGAGAAATGACATATTTTGAACTTTTAAACAGATTAAACTCGTCCGATCTGATAATAAATTCGTTCTCCGCGAAAGGTCACGATTGGGAATGAAATAAGTATCGTTGTTGGAATCAAAATTCAGAAAAGCCTCCACACAGCGATCGCAAATTCCATGAGAGATATTTTTTTCGTTAGGAGTAATTTCATGCCACGCACAGATCACTCTCATTACAGAATTCGAATTCTCGACTCTCACCGAATGATTTATGATATTCATCATTTTATCCGTTTATGTTTAGAGGACACTCTGACATGAGATTAGAATATCTTGGAACCGAGGATTAGTACAATGATCTCGTCTCAAAAAAACGGACAGTGACGCGAATAACTGGACGATTCCGATCTTACTCTTACAATGGTCGTGTTTTAAAAACTGCAGCTTTAAATCACATTCTTAAAGATCCAACATTATCTATTGAACCCCATCGCTTGCATAATATTCAGAAATGCTTTCATGGCCTCCTGATCCGCGTGAGAATAACCAAAGTGATTCGGCTTCCGCGGAAAGAAGTGCCCTCGGATAAATTCGAAGATGTCGAATTGCGAGAGATCCGCTTGGCTCTATTTTAATGGGAGACCGATGAGAAATTCCTCG
>JAZKBH010000001.1:10756-17950 GCA_040388725.1 Verrucomicrobiota bacterium | reverse complement strand
AAAATAAGGAGTGAAACGCCCCCATCCGAATTGTCGCTCGCTTCCCCCATCCATCCGCTTTCCATCTACGATATACGAAATAATCTTGGGCCCACCATCCACAATAATCACAATATGATTCGAAATTCCCTGCGAGCGAAAGTGCTCGCAATCCCAGGAAAATTCCGAGCGCCCATCCGAAAGCTTTATCGACAAGATTCCATTTTCCTTCCATCCCACCCATAATCCACCCAAAGATGACTCCCAACAGGAAAACAATGTCCCCGTTCGAGAAAGATGAGGATTGAGTTCGAGCTCTATACTCAGGCCTCCCCGTAAATCATTTAACCCAAATGGACACTCTTTCGACTTCGAGAGAAAAAGGGGCCATTCAGGGGCTTTTAAAGTATGAGGCTTCCCTGTTCCGTGATAGTTCACAAAACTTTCGACGATGATTTCCTCCGCATTAAATGATTTTTCTCCATGCCGAAGCGCCAACGTCAGCCGCTCCGAAAAACAATGAATACGAGCGACTTTTTTCTGAGTTTCAGTGATGTAAATTTCATCTCCTTCCTCTTTTAAATCGGGATAGCTAATACGGATGTAAGGATCATCGTCATACAATACAACCTCAGGATTTCCCCACACTAACTCCAAGCCCCGTTCCGTGAGTTTTTCAATACCAGGGGAGATCCAGGCAGGATTTCGATCCGCATAAGCGATCTCTCCCCGTTGCGGGTGATTAGAGATGAACTCTCCTCCATGATTATGGTACCAAAGAAGATACCCCCCCGAACTCAATTTCCATGTGAAGCAAGCCGCCCTGGGATGCTTTACTAGCCCCCCATCCTGATAATGGAGAAAATGAGGAGTCTCCCATGTCTTTCCCTGATCGCGGCTATAAGAACCCGCCACATATCCCGCGACCGTTCGATAAGAACAAAAAAGACTTCCATCACTGAGTGAAACGAGAGACTGCTCTTCCGCAATATCTCCCCCCCATTCCGGAGCCTTCAATCCATGATCGCCCTCGGGAAGAGTGACCCACGTGGCCCGGGACGGGTTTTGAAGCGAAATAAGATCATCCGTCCGAACAAACGCTCCCTCTGAGTGAGTAAACCAACCGACTCCAAACCCTTTCACTTTGTGAAGAGGAATAAAAACAGAGGAGTCTATAATCTGTGGTCGTCCCACGTTCCAAAAAAGACGGACAGCTCCTCCGGTGGAATTCGTCCGATCAATCTCAAATTCACGCACCGGGATTTTTATCCGCTCGGAAGACCAACTTTTCCCGTGATCGTCACTCCACCGGAAAACATAATCTCCATGCGAATCCATTCGATGCGTCTTTCCGTTTTTAAAGGCGGCTTGGTCCGCGGGAAGTTCACGAATATTTTCCGTATTGTAGACGTAAAAGACAAAGATCCTTCCAGAAGGAATTCGTAAAGGGACAGCCCAGGAGGCCTCGGGTCCATTCTTAGGCTCGATCGGTATCACCTCCTGCCAAGTTTTTCCTCGATCCATGCTTCTCATCGAAACGATATGCTGGCCCGACTCTCCCTCATCTCCATATCCCGTCGTCAAAACACAAAGCCATGCCCCATCGGCAGTATCCACCAAATAGGGTTGGTCCGCGTAATAAAAAG
Source organism: Verrucomicrobiota bacterium (assembly GCA_040388725.1). Taxonomy (GTDB): domain Bacteria; phylum Verrucomicrobiota; class Verrucomicrobiia; order Methylacidiphilales; family CAMAQI01; genus CAMAQI01. Next base: position 16,325 of record JAZKBH010000001.1, on the reverse strand, counting down.
AGGGGATTATATGGCCATTTTGAATCTGCCGAAGATCTTGAGTCGGAGACTTCATTTCAAGGTGTCCTCCGGGATCGAATTGACCTGAAGAAAGTCGCGCATCGGTTATTACTGAATTCATAGGCTTAAAGAAACGTAGTCTTTCCAGCATCGTAAAAAAGTAATTACACCCCGATTAAAGCGACAGATCACTCACAAATAGGACATTTCAAAGATCACTCATATGTCTCTTTTATCGAACTCATGACCGAATATTGAAGCTTTATCCCATCGACTTTCCTGCAGAATGGAGTGATTTTAAAAACAAATCAATTTCATCAAGAAGGGCCCGTGAAACAACAACTCCAACGATCAACCATTAACAACAGCATTGATAGAGCCAAAAATATTTTTTCCCACTTTGGAATTCATCTTCCTCCTTATGCTTTTTGGAGTCTTTCCGAATGGGAAAAAGCAGGCGAGGATATTCATGAGATTCGAGAATGTATGCTGGGCTGGGACGTTACGGATTTTGGTTCGCAACGATTTTTTGAAATCGGAAGAACTCTCTTCACTCTTCGAAATGGGAAACTCAAAAGCCAAAACTACCGGAAAACCTATGCGGAAAAGCTTATCATTGATCCTGAAGGCCAACGGGCTCCCGCTCATTTTCATCGGTCCAAACGAGAAGATATTATCAACCGTGCAGGAGGAAATATTTTAGTACAACTTACCGCCACGACTCCTCACGGTGAAGCCAGCACCCAAAACTTCGATATCTTTGTCGATGGAATTCAAAAAAAAATTTCCCCTCGTGAAATCATTCGATTGAAGCCAGGACAAAGTCTTTGTATTCCACCCAGAACAATTCATCAATTCTGGGGAGAAGAGGGGACAGGCTATCAAATGGATGGCATTGGATACTCTGTCAGTGGAGAAGTCTCAAGTGTTTGCGATGACCTTAATGATAATGTATTTCTTGAGAAGTCCGAACGATTTCCACGGATTCTAGAAGATGAGCCTCGCCGCTATTACCTCTGTAATGAGTATCCTAAATCCTCCACGTCTTCCATTACTCAGACTGACACTATACCGCTGGCTACCTCATTGGGCATGTAGTCCCTTTCATTTGAAAGATTGGCCGTTGATCGCTTTATAAAATATAAATAAAGTCTCTGTGAGAATAAGCGAATCTCCACCACAAATCCGAACGCACGAAATACCACTTGCTCCGAACCCTAGAACACTTGTTATTGTTCGCCGATCTTCTAAGATTTCTTTCAAAGGAAATCCACAAACCCCATGAAAATTCCCTCCTTACGATTTCTCCCGTTTGCGTTTCTTGCTTTTTTTTCGGGGCTTTATTCCGTGATGGCACAAGATGTCAGTGCACTTTTAATAAAAACCCTTGGATTTTCCAATGAATGGGTGGGGTATTCCAGTATCTTAATTTTGCCTTGGTCGATTAATTTTTTGGTCGGCCCTTGGGTGGACCGAGGCAATCCCCGCGTCATGGTTGCCGTGATCCAGTCCCTCGCTATTATGCTTCTTTGCGTTTTATCTTGGGCACTGTGGATCGGTTGGAGTCTTCACGTCATCCTTGGCCTCCTCCTTCTTCTCGCTTGCGTGGGTGCTTTCTATGAAACCATCAATAATGCCCTCTATTTAAAAACTTTCGATATTTCCGACCAAGCCTATTTTTCTGGATTTAAAGCGGGGTTTCTTCGACTGGGTCTTGTTCTCGGTGGAGGAATTCTGATTCAAGGGATCGGATACTGGCAAAACGGCCATTCGGTCGCTTATGGATGGATGATTTATTTTCTCATCATCGGTGTAATGTTTCTCTTATCCCTCCCGCTTCTAAACGCTCTTTTAAAAACGATTCCCATTTCTATTCCTCGAAACTCCTCATCCCATTCTTTTTTTCATTCGATCTCACTCTATTTCCGTCAAAAAGAGATTGTCCTTTTTATTTTCTTTTTGCTTCTTTTCCGGTTTGGAGAGGGAATCAGCATGAGACTGGTCATTCCCTTTTATCTCGATCTTCCCACGCAAAATGGCTTAGGACTCTCCGTCAAGGAAGTCGGTTTTCTCAAAGGTGTCGTCTCCCTTATTTCGAGCGTCTTAGGCGGATTAGGCGGAGGCTGGCTCATTTCAAAAAAAGGGCTGCGCAGCTCATTTCTTTTATTGGCCCTCTGCATGATCCTTCCTAATATTTTCTATGTCTACATGGCTCTCGTTCTTCCCACGGGCGTTCTCCAAATCGCAGGCCTTCCCTCCTTCCATTTCTGGGCTCTGATTGCCGTCATTATAGAATACCTTGGATACGGCATGGGATTTGCCGCTCTTTTCAATTTCGTCTGCCAACGTACGGACCCGGAACATGCGGCCACCCATTTTTCAATTTCTGCCGCAATATGGAATCTGGGATTATTACTTCCCGGCATGATCAGCGGAAAACTCCAATCGACTTTGGGCTATCCCCTGACCTTTATTTGTTCCATCGCGTTTTCGATTCCAGGCCTTTTTCTCATTTTTTATATGCGGCACCGGATGAAAGAAGCCTTCCCCCGTTAAAACGGCATCATCCACTTAAGAAAAAACGATCATCTCTTAGGAAAAGGATCGTGACGAGAGGAAGGGGAGAGATGCCAGAATCAGCGAAGTTTTCTAGAACGCGAATCATTTCGGGATGATCCCACACGCTGGACTCGCGGAGCTCATCCCTCCCGTTTAATACCCCCTTAAGTTGACGCGCATGCGCATGTGGGGGATTGGCCCTCCCTTTCAATTCACCAAAAAGTTTTATATTTTAGGTCGTAAAATGAGTCTTCATGCAAGATCTAGGTTAAAGGCATTTGATATAGAAAATCCTATTTCGGATTTTCTGTTTGAATTACACAACACGCGTGCGTTTTTAATGGTGGAAGATGAATCGAGTAAATTCCATTTTCATTTTTCCACGTTAAAGGAGTTTCTCCTGGGACGAGACGCACAGATAGGGGAGGAGACGGAAGATTAAGTTTAAGGATGATGTCATGTACGGCTGGAAGTTTCTCTTCGAGTCGAGGCAGGGCCGGACGACTTTCTCCCACTCGATGGAGTAGATGCACCTGCAACTCCGATCCGCTTCGAAGCGTATATGTGTTGATCGTTGCATCACTTTCGACAAATGTAAGGGGAGAAGGCGTGACAAAACGAGCTAACACTTGGACAAGATATTTGGCATGAAGATTTCCTCGATCCCAATAATCCTGACTCAACGAGATCGGAGAATAGATGACCTCTCCTTTTCCATAAGAGTTCAGTGAAATTCCGACCGTCTCTGTCACGGCTGCAGGAGGCCGTTGCTTGAGTCCCGCATACACTTGTGAGCCCGTGAGTGCACAGATCATACGCGCTTTATTCAGGGTTACTCGATCCACGGATCCTTCAAAGGAAAGCGGAGGAAGAGCATGAATTTTTTCTCTCAGTGAAGCCTCTAGAAGACTCTTTTTCAAAAAGAGATAAGAGTTCTTAAACTCATGAGAACCAGAAAAATTGACTCCAAGAAGGGATGAAAAGGCTTCACGATTTTGAGAAGGAATGGATCCCAACACGACCAAACTCCCTCCCTTTTTCACAAATTGTTGAATGGCAGAGACCGCCTCCGGACTGAGCTCCGGACAATGGGGAATCACAAGAGTCCGATAATGAGAAAGCTCGGTAGAAAGATCCTCCTTCTGCAAAACATGCGTCGTGCATCCGTCATCCATGAGCGCCGTAAAGGCCCCGAGCCCTGAGTCCTGCGTTTTGGGCTCCAAGGTATAAGCATAGTTATCATGGAGCACTGCATATTCCGCAGTCGGTCTCGCTTTTCCATAAACCGAAGCCCGTTGATCTAAAAACTGATTCGTCTGACGATGCAGCGACATGATCTCCTCATCGAGTTTCAAGGATTGAGGGGAAAGGAGATCTCCGATGAAATACGGAACCCCTCGTGAAATCGAGACCGCCGCCTCACAAATTCTTGTTTCTAAGGTTCGAGTCGTCCAATCCTGCCAATTGGTCAACATTCGCATTTGCATGGTATCGGCCGGAATCGGACGCCAGCACGTGGATGCAAGCTCGTAATCCATATAAAGAAGAACATCTCCGGGATTAACGATATCGGCCGTGAGATAACCCGTATGAGGTGCCGCCGGAAAAGTGACGCTGTTGCGGCACGCACTCATAAAATTAATCCCGACTGAAAGATTGGGGCACTTTTCATGCAGTCGATCCAGGATCATATTACAACGCTGCTGGATCCGGTTTAACCGCCATTGATAATAAGCCGGATCTAAAGGCATAGGCTTTTCAAAGCCGGCCTTTGTTCGGTCTGCGTGACAGACCGCACAATCACAGTCCTTGACAAAAATACTCGGAAGACAATCGAGAAAAAATCCATCAATCGGATATTTTTCGTTTACTTCGACGACATACGGAATCATAAAATCTTCGACAAACCGAGTAAAAAAACAGCAGTAAACTCCTCCCTGTTCACGGATTTCCAGTGGAGCTCCTGGGGCTATGCGATACCAATCTGGATGATTTTTAGCCACTGCCTCGGGAGCCATTTGCATTCCAAAATAAGCGATGACTTTCAAGTTTTGCTTTTTCATGGCCGCAACACCTTTACCGAAAAGATCGTAACTCAGATGGGGATGCATGACTCCGATTTTGGTAGGATGATAGGACCAGCCATATCCGCATTTCGCGAAAAAGCAGACGGCATCAAATCCCGAATTTTTGATCTCTTTGGCAAATTCGTCTGCATCAAAATCCTGACCCACGTTCAGGATATTTCCCGGGGTATGCATGTCGAAATGAATTTTTTTCCACGCTTGATGATACCAGTCCGGAGAGGAAGGCACCGTACTTGTTGGAGGCTTTTCAGCTTCTGAAGCTGCCATTAAAATCCCCAAGATCAGCAAAAAGATCCATGACACAAAAATCGCCCTGGACCTCATCTGTTTCTTCAGAAGAGAGAAAATACGTCTTGTGAAAAATCCTGTGGAGTTGTTCATTTCCCTCCGACGGTATCCATCGGCCCATTAAATTCTGGTCCCCCGGCGGCCACATAACCCTGACTTGCACCGCTCTCGCTTGGACTCACCCAGAAGGAATAAAGCTCCCCATTCTTCAATTTAAAACGAAACTTCACATTTCGACCTGTCAACGCCCCGAGATCTTCAGCCCCTTTCCACGCCAATTTCACTCGTGTTTTGTCGGCTGTAACCGGGAGAGAGTTTTCCATGGAAAAAGGAGCGATGACTTTGTCATTTTCATCTAAAATTTCCGCACACAACACTCCTTTCGGGGCGTTCACATTGACAAAGGGATATTTGCCTTTGAACTTTACAGGACGTGTAGTCAGAGTTCCTTCATTCTCTTTTGCATCCATGGAGACAAATCCATCACGCCGCAACGTCGCTAAACCCGTTGCGCCTCCGCCGTACATTTCCCAGTCGGCATTGGCATTCGGACTTTTGCCCGACCAACCGCTATAATAAAAATAAAGTTGATCTCCCACCACCGCACAAATCCCTACTCCCGCATGGAGATATCC
>JAZKBH010000001.1:0-10746 GCA_040388725.1 Verrucomicrobiota bacterium | reverse complement strand
CCCAATCTCCCTCTTTTCTCGTCCCTGCTAAAAAATCATGGCGATCGGGACGACTCCAGTGAAATCCATCTCGGCTGTAGGCCAGCTGGAGATCGCACATTTTGGGTCGTTTCAGAACTTCTTTGCAAATTCCATTTTCGGGTCCCCGATGAACAGAAAAGACTCCCAGCATAATGCTTTCATAAGCCACGGCATCCAAATTATAAAGTTGGGTTTCGGTATCATCAAAGGGGAACAAAACCGGCTTCCCTTCTTTACTGAGCACTTTCCGTGCTCGGGGAACCGTCGGATCTTCTTTTAACTTGGCGAGAGTCGCGACCAATTCAGGATCGGGAAGATCCAATTCATCCGCATGAGCCCAATAAACCTTCATATCCGCGTTTTTAACGTTTCCCGTTTTTTCCGTTCGGGCATTCACCCATTGCTTTCCCTCCAAGAAATCGGAACATTCACGATAATAACGAGCGCGTCCAAAATGATCGTCTCGAATGCTATAAACCCATTTCTGACGAAATGGATTATAGAAAATGGTCGTATTGTCCCCACACTCGGAGACTTCCCCCCGATTATTCCAATGAATTCCATCCGGAGAAGTGTAGGCCCATGCCTTATGGGTGTCGTTTTCGTAAATCGTCATTTTAAACCGTTGATCCGGATCTTTTGTCCAATGATCAATCGCGATTCCCGTCCCATGACGCACCCAGCGCTTGCGTTCCGGAAGAATCCGATTTGTTCCTGTTTCAACGTCGAGATTGGGTCGCGTAAAATTCATCCCATCCTGACTCAACGCAAGCATCGTCCCATCCCGCCAACCGGCCTCGTACCACAGCTTAAAATGTTTTTCCTTCGGATCGTAACAGAAACCGTCACTAATCATCGCCGCCATGGGCAATTGTCCCTTATTCAATTCGATGGGAGTTTCCGCCTTGAGAATCGGATTTCCCTTATAGCGCTGGGGATAATGAAAGCCGCGCTTCAAATCGGTTTTTTCAATGAGAAAATCATCCACAAAAAGTTGTCGGCCCACATCGATGGGAACGACCGAAGGAATGTTTTCTTTTTGAAGATAAGGAACGGGTGGAACCGCTCGAATCTGCTCTTTGCTGGTCGGCTTATAATTGGGAGGCCATTGCTCCGGAAGACGAATTCCATTATAAAGAATTTCTCCCGTTTCAGCAAAGCTTCCTTGCGAAGAAATCACTAAAATCAGTGCTAGACCATAAATCAGAATTAAAGATTTTTTCATTTAAATTTCTCGATTATTTTTCCCAATATAGACGCTTTCACTCGCTCTTTTTTATTCTGAAAAGCCTTCTCGTTTTCTCTTTCATAAGCCTAGTCAGCTTTCTTTCGAGATCCAAACTCTCTCTTTCTAAAAAATAGACATTATCCCTAAAAACAAGCCACCCCAAAACAGACGGTCTTTAAAATCAGAACAGATTTATGGATTTGAAATGGGTTCAAGCGAGAGGCGCCGAACTTCAAAATAAGCATTGCCGCTTTGCAGTCCAATAAACCCGAAAGAGATGTTCAAGTCCTCAATGGCATTCAGTTTTTTTCCATTCATTGAACATTCCAAGGTGGAGCCACGAGCTACGATCTCCATGATATTCCACTGACCCACCGGATTTTCATTCGGCTTGTCCTGCATTTTGATCCGACGCGAAGGGCTTGTCGTCTCATTTCCTTTACAGGTCGTTTGATTCATCAGGACGAAATCCCCCTGTTTTCCATATTGGCCTTCACACTCCACTCCCGCTTGCGGCCAGACTCTGTCGGGGAGTTGAGTATGGATAAAAACTCCCGTATTATCAGCACCTGGTCCGATTTTTAAAAATCTCCATTCCACCGTCAGTTTATAATCGCGATAACTTTTCTTGGTTCGCAAATATCCATTTGGAAATCCGGTGCATTTCAGAACTCCCTCATCCATAAAAAATGTTTTGGCCGGATCAGGGTCCCCTTTGAGGCAAGAGGTCCATCCCTCAAGATTCTTTCCATTCAATAACTCGATCCGTTCTGTCGGCGCCATCGGCGTAGAATCATCCGCTGAAATATTCTGTGAAAAGAGAGAATTTCCCAGCCATCCCGAGAGAAGGAACAATCCGACGACCCAAGAAAATCTCGTTACTCCGATTTTCATTTTCCCTTCGCCCATGAGATCGCTCCGAGAATCTGATTCAGAAACGGCCCTTCGTTTAAATGAGTTTCGTGACCGAAGGTCGTAAAAAACGCCCTCCCTCCGTCAAATTCGTGACACCAAGCCAATGGATAGGATGTGTCCAAGAGATCAAGATCCGTTAATTTGCTCCCATCTACCGTCATGAGGATCTGGACATTTTTGGGTGGAGTTACAAATCGGAACCATTGTTCCTTATGGATGAATGTCGTCGGAAGATAAGCCGTGGCGGGATTCGTCTGATCCATAACAGTGACGGTTTGCGGTACAAAATGTTTATCGGTGTCCAGCGTTGCCCCCAATAATTCACCCAACCAGGGCCAATCCTTGGCGGTATAGGCTACGGCATGAATCCCCACTACCCCCCCGCCTTGATTGACAAATAACTTCATCGCCTGGCGCTGAGACTCATCCAATAAATTCTTCCCGCAGGAATTCAGCATCACGATCACTTTGTACGGCTTCAATCCTTCTGCTGTAAAGCGCGACCCATCACTGTCGACATCTGCCTGGTATCCATTGGCCTGCCCCAGTGATTGCAGGCCCGCCGTGACCTCCGGGATCGCTTTATCGACGTATGGGCGTGGCATGCATTTATTAAAAATCAAAACGCGATAAGAAGGCATCGCGGGAATTTTTCCGGCCCACCGAATGCCGGAAATTAAATGCGTCTCTATTTCCGGTTCCAGATACGCCTCAGGAAAATGTCCCATCGCCGTATAAAACGCTCTCCCCCCTTCGAATTCATGACACCACGCAATTGCGTGCGGAGCAATGATCGCTTTGGGATCACCGACTGGCGGAATGCTCGTCCCCCCTTTGGTTCCTTTTTCGTTAATACCGACGCCATGCCACCGGGTCTCACTGACCTGAAGCAAAAAAGTGACGTTGGCGGGAACGTTTTCAAATTCATACCACTCATCGGATCGGACCCAAGAGGAGGGTAAGCCTTCATTCGCCGGATGTTGAGGGGCAAGATTGGTTAAAGTCGCCGGTTGGACCCAAGGGTGAGTGACAAATTTTGCTCCCACCAGATCTTGATACCAAGACCAACCGCTTCCCTGAGTGGAAGCCGCATGAATCCCGACAAAACCGCCCCCCCCTCGAATATAATGCTGGAATGCCTCTTTCTGGGGATCGGTCAATAGTTTGCCGCTACAGCTCAGGAAAATGAGCGCCCGATATTTTTTTAATCCTTCCTGGGAAAAAACTTCGGCATCCTCGGTGATATCCGAGGCGATCCCATTCCGGTCACACAGAGCCGCTAAGTTTCGGGCACATTCCGGAACAGTGACATGCACGTAGCCCGTCATTTTGGTAAAGATCAAAATCCGCGGCTTTTCCTGTTCTTCAGCGAACAGACGTACGTCCCAGCATTGTCCCAGAAGAAGAAGAATCGCCAAGAAGACGATAGTCTTGGTTTTCTCGCTCAGCAAACGAGTTCGAAATTCTGCAAGAGGACGTCGACGGACTGCCGACAAAATAGAGATCATAATATTTATCTTAGCACAATCATCGGATTGAATATTGCCAGATTTAGCTCATTTTTAGTATTTTTCAGACACGCTTGAATTTTCGAGATGAATCAAACGATGCCGATTTTGTTTCCGATAAGCGAAGGGGGTCAGACCTGTAAAATCACGAAAAGATCGAGTGAAAGAACTCTGGTCATAAAACCCACATTCGACCGCAATACTTCCTATCGCGGTATCGCGGATCACGAGCTCACGACAGGCGGCTTGCATCCGTTGCAGTAAAACATACTGCATCGGACTCTGCCCCATCGTTTGACGAAATATTCGGGTGAACTGTCTCTCGGAAAGATGTGTTTTTTTTGCCAAGTCTCCCGTCTCAATCGGATCTCGAAAGTTCGAAAAAATATAGAGCAGCGCGGGCTCGAGACGGTGCAAAGCAGGAAAAAGTCCGCCCATCTCCCGCGTCTCGTACATCGCCCCTGCGACCCCGCAAACTTTCTCCAATCGATTTCTTAAAGGGATTTTGATCATGACATACCATCGGACGATCCCCTGGATATCGGGCACCACCTGAGAACACCGCATGAGAAAGCGACGCGACTCCATGACTTCTCTGTCTTGCTTCTGATAAAGATTCGCCATTTCGTTGAAGAAAAAATCATGATCGGTCTTTCCCAACGCCTGCCACTCTTCCGGACATCCCAGTATTTTCAGACAAGGAGGATTCACCGAAACAAACCGATTCTTTTCGTCCTTTGCAAAGAAAGCGACTCCCGGAAGATGAGCAAATAGTGCCGAAAGCTGCAAGCCGCCACAACGCCGGATAAAACGGCGTTGAAACTGAAGAGCCTTTTCTTGACTGGTCATTGTTTCCCTACTTTTTCGAAAAGTGCATCGAAAACCACTCTTCGTGCACCGCTCCGCCGGAATCATTTCTGAATCCGCCACGCATCCCATTTAGGGCGTTTTTACTTTCACGGGCTCTTCGTGTTTTTGAAGAGCTTCTTCTTTTTCCTTTTGGACATTGGCATCCTTCTTTTTCGGATTGGCAGAGGGAAGCGGATCGAGATGGGGGAGCGTATTTGCAAATGTTTCCCATGGCTTCGATTCGATCTTAAAGACAAAAGCCTGAGGACAAGGGCGACTGGATTCGTTTTGTAACTCTGCCGGGAGATCGACCGTGAGGGTATCTCCCTCTTGACGCCAAGTTAAGTTCTGTTTAACCCCCAGCATTTGGATCGCCGAACCTTCCACGGGCTTGACCATTCGACTTTGCAGCTTCTCGCCCGGCCACTTCAAACAGATCAGATAGACATATTTTTTGTCCTTAGTACGGGTGAACCGCACGGCAGGACCTTCATGATAGCGGAGATAAGGGCGACTCGCAAAAATACACTCCTCATTCACTTTGAGCCAATCTCCCACATAGTTCACCCGTTCAATCATTTCTTTGGGCCATCTTCCTTCCGCATCCGGACCAAATCCGACTTGAAAATTTCCTCCTTTGGCGACGATGTCGACAAGACTTTCTAATAACCACTCTTTCGGCTTGTAAGTATCATTCGCACGAAACGACATCGATGTCCCACAGGGATAAATCACCTGCCAGGGACGTGCCATCACGTTCGGATCATCGGGAATCTCCCCTTCGGGTGTCTCGTAATCTCCATACATTTCCGTGCCACGATTCCGTAAGAGCGCGTTCGGCTGTAATTGGCGTGAAAGCTTTGCGATATCAAAGGCTTTCTCCTCCTTTTCATTTCCCTTTTTCGATTGACCCCAACTCATATCAAAACAGACGGTGTCAATCGGTCCATACGAACTCAAAAGTTCCGTGACCTGATCTTTCTCTTTTTGGATAAAGGCGGCCCATCGAGCAGGGTCTGAGGTCCTGGTAAAAGCGGGATCATACCAATAATTAATCGGATCCCATCCAAAATCGTAATCATGCCAATCAATATGCGAATAATAAAGACTCACTCCGAGACCATGAGCGCGGCCTGACTTTACGAGTTCTCCCACAATGTCATGCTTGTAAGGAGTCTCCATCATACTGAAGTGATTGGTGACCTCCTCGATGGTTCCATCTGGCTTTTTGTAGAATCCTTTTTGAAGTGTTTTTGTCGGCCAAAAACAAAATCCGTCATGGTGCTTTGTCGTGAATGAAAAATATTTCATTCCCCCACGCTTCATAATTTCCATCCACTCATCCGCGTTAAATCCCGTGGGATTGAATCGTTGATAAGAGGTGAAATAATCCATGATAAAGTCTTTATCATTCTTGTAAGACTTCAAAAGCCAGGATGCTCCACTCCATGGCTTCTTATCTGCGAACTGGGTATAAAGTCCCCAGTGAATCCGAAGTCCATATTTCCAATCCATCCATCGCTCGAGCGCCGCCTCTCCCGCATGCACGTAGCCGGGATCCACCCGTTGGAATCCGACATATTTTTCCTGCAGGCGTTTTTCTTCTTCGAAGCTAATTAGACCGCTGGGAATCTCCTGTCCCCTACAGCGGATCCCCGCCGAAAAACAAAAGCCGGCAATAAGCGCAATCGTGAATATCCATCTATTTTTTTTCATAAATCAAAAGGGGATCGACCGAGGCGCAGAGAAACGGAGAAAGAGAATGGAAATTTCTCGCCGCCCGCTTAAGGGCCTCCCACGGTATCGATCGGCCCGTTAAACCCAGGACCACCTGCAGCCACATAGCCGTAACTGGCTCCTGAAAGATCGGGGCTTACCCAAAACGAATAAAGTTCGCCATTTTTTAACTGGAACCGGAACTTCACTTTTCGACCTGCCAGCGAACCGAGATCTTCCCCTCCCTTCCAACCCAATTTCAATCGAGTTTTGTCTGTTGTGGATGGGACCGAGTTCTCCATGGAGAACGGGGCGATGACTTTGTTGTTTTCGTCCAAAACCTCAGCACGTAATTCTCCTTGAGGCGTATTTACATTGGCAAAGAGATATTTTCCTTTGAATGTCACCGGCCGCGTCGTCAAAGTCCCTTCTTTTTCTTTCGCATTCATCGAAGCAAAACCATCTCGTCGCAAAAAGGCAACCCCCGTGGCTCCTCCCGAATACCAGTCTGTTCCTAACTTGGGACTGACACCCGACCAACCACTATAATAGAAATAAAGTCTGTCTCCGACGACCGTACAAATTCCGACTCCTGCATGCAAATAGGCATGTTCCCAATCCCCGGGTTTACGTGTCGATTTCAAAAAATAATTGCGATCGGGACGATCCCAATTAAATCCGTCACGACTATAAGCCAACTGAAGATCGCAGGTTTTTGGAAGTTTGATGAGATCAGAACAAATATGATTTTCAGGTCCACGATGAACTCCAAAAACTCCAAGCATGAGGCTTTCATAGGCAACCGCTTCCACATTATACAACTGTGTTTGGACGTCATCTAATCCATACGGTTTTCCATCTTTCTCTCTTACCTTAGGAACGGCCGGATCCGCTCTAAGACGCGCCAATGTATCGACCACCCACTCATCGGGCGTATCCAACTCATCCGCATGAGCCCAAAAGACCATCATGTTCGAGGTATCCCATGTTTTGGAATCCGTCTTGAGCGCTCTTGAATCTTCCCAGTTCATTCCGGTTATAAAATCGGAGTGTTCCCGATAGAAACGGGCACGCCCATAAAAATCCTCACGAATACTAAAGACCCATTTTTTGCGGAATGGATTATAAAAAATCGTCGTATTATCTCCACACTCGGACATATAGCCGAGATTCTTCCAATGGATCCCATCCGGAGAAGTATAGGCGTTTGTCAGTCCTTGTTTTTTAGGTCCATCTTGATTTTCATCATAGCAGACCATTTTAAATCGTTGATCTGGATCCGTCGTCCAATGATCCAGGGCTATTCCCGCCCCATGCCGTACCATCTTATTTGCTTTTTTAGGAAGGATTCGATTTGTTCCGGGTTCAATATCCAGGTTAGGACGAGTAAAATGAAGTCCATCTGTGCTCGTCGCCAACATCGTTCCATCCCGCCATCCCGCTTCGTACCAAAGTTTGAATTGCTTCTCTTTCGGATCGTAACAAAATCCATCGCTGATCATCGCCGCCATCGGTTCCTTACCATCGTGCAATTCAATCGGAGTCTCCGCCTTGAGAATCGGATTTCCCTCATATTTTTGAGGCTGATGAAATTCCCGTTTCAAATCCGTTTTTTCGATTAAAAAATCATCGACGAAAAGCTGTCGACCGACATCAATCGGAATGACCGCTGGAGGGGCCTGAAGATAGGAAAGAGGACGAATTTGACGCTCCCATCCTTTTCCCTCTCCTTTAATCACCGGGGGCCATTGTTTCGGAAGTTGAATCCCATTGTATAAAATTTCCCCTTCTTCCGCCACGGCATTATTCCAAAACAGACATCCCAGAATCACGACCAAAAAGAATCCCAAGCATTTTTTCATTTAATAAACCTAACTGTTATATGGAAGAGATCCAAATCCGCTGATTCAGAAAAAGAGACATTATCCCCAAAAAAACGCCACTCGAAGACCATTCTTGTGAAGTCGCTGAAGAGTTTCTGTGATCCTTTTTTCATCGCGATGGAAATTTTATTTCAATTCGTAGATTCGCCTGATTTAAAGTAAAGACTATCATAAACTGACGGACAATCTTGGACTTCCGGGCGGAAATCACTGGAAAATCAGGCGCTTTTCAATCCAAATCTTGCCTTTGAAATTTGAAATCGGGAGGACCAATCCCGCAAATTCGGGAACTCCTTGATTTTGAGAGGGAACAGAAGTATGGCCGCGCATCGCTTGGCCCTCCCTTTCTATTCACCAAGTTTTGCATTTTGGGTCGTAAAACGAATCTTATTTTAAGTGGAGCACCTGCGGCTCGCTGGCATGAGTCTTTGAGGGTGTTTGGAATCGAGGCGAAAAAAACGAAAATTCACCCCCCGCCGCCCATGCCGCCGAGCCGGCGGCGCTCCACTCAAAAGTAAATCTAGAATGGGAGTCTTAATAAGATTTGATAAAAAGAAAAAGACCTCTGAATTTTTATCCTCTCCATCCTGATATCGATGCCCAAGCTCCCCCTCTTTTCTTCAACTCCCCTCTTAGGGAGTGTGATGAGGACTAGGATCGGTCACCACCGGTTTCGAAGGGAGTCCATTTTCTCCCCAGATGGATTTCACGCGGTGCACCACCATGGAGATCACCCGAACTTCTCCCCCTTCAGAACTCAAGGTGTAGTTCATATTGGCAGGATCAAAAAAAGCCACTTTCGTAATGCTGATTTGACCCTCATCCACAAATGCTTCGATCGAAGAACGGTCCACCAAAAGACGGAGATGGAGACGATTCCCTGAAAGTTTGATCGATGAATTCCGATCCCCGACTTCCAATTTTTGAAGTCCACACCGGACCGTCTGACCCCGGATCCCCAAATTGACAGCCGAAGCCTCTGCAAGTTCAAATTCGGCGTCGATATCATAGGTATCCCCGTGGAGATCCGAAAAGAGATTTTCCCCCGCTTTCAACGGTGTTTCCTTCCATGATTTTTCATCGCCATACAATTGACTGATCTCAGAAACCGGAAGACGGCAGAGACGGATTCCTTCTGCGACTTTTTTCAAACGAAGTTCGCAAGGGAAAGTCATTAGGTTGTGCCAAGTAAAACGTTGCTCCATGGTATACGGCATAAATGCCATTTGGACCGGAACCGTTTTTTGCGTGAGATTTCCTTCGATGGTATTTTTCCAGGCTTGAGCGGCATAAATATTTTTCGTGAAACCCATTTCTCCCCGAAGCTTATCCGTCTCAGGAATGAACTTTTGCCCGTCAAAAGCGCCTATCACGTAATTCATTCCGGCATCGAAGATCACCCATTTTTTTTCTCCCGGAGCTCCGCCTTCGACGGGTAGCTCCATGAAGTCGGGACATTCATTGAACTTGAATTTTTCATCCATGGAACTCAAGAGAGTCCAATCGAGTAAGTTTTTAGAACCAAAGATCGAAAATCCTAATTTTTCATCGAAACGAACCATACGCCACTCATTCACAGGCGCGTGCCAAAAAACCAAGGGATCCCGGGATCCATCGCTGAGAGCCAGCGTGGGAAGAACGGGATTTCGGGGATGTCTTGTCCACGTACGACCTCGATCGGTGCTATAGGCAATACAGGTTCCCCGTCCTTTTCCGTAGTCGGAATAAAAAATGACCAATGTTTTTTCCGTCCCCGTCGCAAAGCCAAGCGTGTTATTAAAATCGACAATCCCGCTGCCGCTCCCGGGCCCGTTATCCTGAACCTTATCCAGAACCGAGGGCATTTCTTCCCAGTGAAGAAAATCTTTGGTGATGGCGTGTCCCCAACGCTTACTTTTGTTTTTTCGACGCTCCCATTTGTCCGACATATAAAAGAGATGATGTTCTCCCTCATAGGAGACCATTCCCGTGGCATCCCCCACAAAACCTTGAATCGGCGTATAGTGAAATTGGGGGCGATTCGGCTGATTGTAGTGCTGATTCGCAGCCGCCTCCGCTTCGGAGATGATATAATCGGCATCCGGGAGCTTTACTTTTACTTTTTGAGCCATGGCGTCGATGGATGCCCCGACCATGATCAGGAAAGTAAACGTGAAATAAAAGAGTCGTGTTTGGGAATTCGTTTTCATAAGGGGAAACTTTCTTTTTTCCGGAGCTTGAGCGGGGTTTATCTCTTATACCCTAATCACGACCTGGAGACATCCAAATTCTCTCTCTTCAGAAAAAGAGACATTATCCCCAAAAAAACGCCACTTGAATCCTTTCCCCCTCAGAAAAACCCTTTAGAGCATTTATTGTTTAGATTGTCGCATAAAACCGGGAGGGACGAGATCCTTCGAGTCCAGCGTTCTGCTTCACGAAAAAATCGTACAACCCTCACGCGGCACGGATTCATACTGGCATCCCGCTTTTTTGCCTTCCCTGTTATCAGAGATGCCATTCTCTTTTCAAGTTTCTTCGCTCATTCCATCATCAGGGATCTTGCCGCATGCTGGACTCGATGGATCTCGTCCCTCCCGCTAAAATCATATTGGGATGGGCGACAATCTAAATCAAAAATGCTCTA